>NZ_JAYQPI010000001.1:0-92136 GCF_038145245.1 Candidatus Allofontibacter sp.
GTTTTGTGAAAAATTGGAGGGGTGACCGAGTGGTTAAAGGTGACGGTCTGTAAAACCGTTGGCTCCGGCCTACGAAGGTTCGAATCCTTCCCCCTCCACCAAGAGGGAGTGTTTAAAGAAAAGAATTGATGGCAACGAAATAAAATTAGGAGTAAGGTTTGGTTACGCGGGTGTAGTTCAATGGTAGAACTCCAGCCTTCCAAGCTGGTTGTGAGAGTTCGATTCTCTTCACCCGCTCCAGATTAAAATTAATAATAAACTGAGAGGTGTAGAAAAAGTAAATGTCTAAGGAAAAATTTCAAAGAACGAAACCACATTGTAATATTGGTACTATTGGTCATGTCGATCATGGTAAAACAACTTTAACAGCCGCGATCACAAAAGTTCTTGCAAAAACTGGAGGAGCAAAATTTGTTGCTTACGATCAGATTGATAAAACACCTGAAGAAAAAGCAAGAGGTATTACTATTTCTACAGCTCACGTTGAATATGAAACAGGAAAACGTCACTACGCACACGTTGACTGTCCTGGACATGCCGATTATGTAAAAAACATGATCACAGGTGCTGCACAAATGGATGGAGCAATTTTAGTTGTGAATGCAGCAGATGGTCCTATGCCACAAACTAGAGAACATATTCTTTTAGCAAGACAAGTTGGAGTTCCAGCTCTTGTTGTTTTTCTAAATAAAGTTGACACTGTTAATGACAAAGAACTTTTAGATTTAGTTGAAATGGAGATCAGAGAGTTATTAACTTCTTATGGTTATCCTGGAGATAAAACTCCAATTGTTAAAGGATCAGCATTAAAAGCAATCGAAGGTGATGCTGAACTTGGTGAAAAACCAATTCTTGCATTAATGGATGCTGTCGATGCATTTATTCCGCAACCAAATAGACCAAAAGACAAAGCATTCTTAATGCCAATAGAAGATGTGTTTTCTATTTCTGGTCGAGGAACAGTTGTTACAGGTAGAATTGAGTCAGGTGTGATTAAAACTGGTGAAGAAATGGAAATCATCGGAATTAGAGCTACACAAAAATCTGTATGTACTGGTGTTGAAATGTTTAGAAAACTTTTAGACTCGGGTGAAGCAGGAGATAACGTTGGTATTCTTTTAAGAGGAATTGAACGTGATCAAGTAGAAAGAGGGCAAGTTTTGGCCAAGCCAGGATCTATTAAACCTCACACAAAATTTGAAGCTCAAGCTTATATTCTAAAAAAAGAAGAGGGTGGAAGACACACTCCATTCTTTACTAAATATCGTCCTCAGTTCTATTTTAGAACTACAGACGTTACAGGAGAAGTTGCATTACCAGCAGGCGTCGAAATGATTATGCCAGGCGATGATGCGAAAATGACTGTTACTTTAATCACTCCAATTGCGATGGATAATAATTTAAAATTTGCGATTAGAGAAGGAGGAAGAACCGTAGGAGCTGGAGTAGTTACTAAGATTATAGAATAAATCTTAGGAGTGTAGCTCAATTGGTAGAGCGCCGGTCTCCAAAACCGGAGGTTGCGGGTTCAAGTCCCTCCACTCCTGCCACAGATTATAAAATATGTTTAATCCTATTCAATTTTTGAGATCTGTTAAGCAGGAGGCTTTAAAAATATCTTGGCCAACAAGAAAAGAAACTACTATTGGAGCATTAACTGTTTTTGTTATGTCTGTAATAGCAGCCTTATTTTTTTTGTTACTAGATCAAATTTTTAAATTTGGTTTAAATTATTTATTGGGAATTTAATTTATGATGAAATGGTATATTATTCAGGCTCATTCAGGAGCGGAAAAAAAAGTTGCCAGTCTTATTCCTGAAAAATTAGAAAAAGAGGGTTTAGCTCATCATTTTGAGCAGACATTGGTTCCAACACATGAAGTTACTGAAGTAAAAAAAGGTAAAAGAACTACTTCCGAAAAAAAATATTTCCCAGGCTATTTTTTAGCTAAGCTTGATATGAATGATCAAGTTTATCATTTGATTAAATCAATTAAAAGAATTACAGGGTTTTTAGGTGTTCCTGGAAAACCCACTCCAATATCTGAAGCTGAGGTTACAAAGATTATGGGAAAAATTGAAGACGGGGCCCTTAAACCTTCAACTAGTATAAGTTTTGATATCGGAGAACAGGTAAGAGTATGTGATGGACCCTTTGCGTCATTTAGTGGCTTGGTAGAAGGAGTAGATGAAGAAAAGTCTAGACTAAAGGTTTCTGTTTCGATATTTGGTAGGCCCACACCTGTTGAGTTAGAATATGGGCAGGTAGAAAAAATTTAAGTATGGCTAAAGAAGTTTCAGGTATTTTAAAATTACAAATTAAAGGTGGACAAGCTAATCCAGCTCCACCAGTAGGACCTGCTCTTGGACAAAGAGGAGTTAATATCATGGAGTTTTGTAAATCATTTAATGACAAAACTAAATCTTTGATGGGACAGCCAGTTCCAGTTGTTATTACTATATATAAAGATAAAAAATTTGATTTTATAATCAAGACTCCACCAGCTTCTTTTTTGATTAAGGAAGCTATTAAACTTAAAAGCGGTTCTAAAGAACCAGGAAGAAATATTGTTGCATCTATTACCAAAGCACAACTTAAAAAAATTGCAGAGATTAAAATGAAAGATCTTAATGCTTTTAATATTGAGCAAGCAATTAAAATTATTGCTGGATCAGCAAGATCAATGGGGGTTGAAGTTAAAGATTAATGTCAAAAAAACATTCAAAAAGATATTTAGCTTTAATTAAAGGTCACGATAAGACTAAAGAATTAGCCTTATCTGAGGCAATTAAATTATTAAAAACAAAATCAAATACAAAATTTCCAGAATCTATGGAAGCTATTTTCTTTTTAAATGTTGATAAAGCTAAGGCAGATCAAAATTTAAGAACAGTAGTAGATTTACCAAATGGTAATGGAAGAAAAGTTAAGGTTGCAGTTATTTGTGGTAATGACAAATTAAACGAAGCAAAATCCTCAGGCGCTGAAATTGCTGGATCAGAAGATTTAATTAATGAGATTAATTCTGGTAAGGTAAATTTTGATGTACTAATCTCAACACCAGATATGATGGCAAAAGTTGGAAAATTAGGAAAAGTTCTAGGACCTAAAGGATTAATGCCAAATCCAAAGTTAGGCACTGTTGCTAAAGATATAAAATCTACTGTTGATGCAATTAAGAAAGGTAGAATTGAAATCAAATGCGATAAAGATGGAAATTTAGGTCTATCAATTGGAAAAGTTAAATTTTCTGACAAAGAGTTAACAGAAAATTTTAAGAGTGTTTATGAGGTTGTTTCAAAAGAAAAACCAACTGGTATTAAAGGAAATTTTATTAATTCAATTTACTTGTCTACAACTATGGGGCCTTCAGTTAAACTTCAACTTTCTAGCTTATAATGAATAGAGAACAAAAAAATATATATGTGAACGATTTAAAATCTGTGATCGCAGCTAATGAAGGAATTTTAGTTTACCATTACGAGGGCATTACTGTTAAAGATTTAGAAAGTCTTCGTACCAAAATGAGAGAAAGTGGTGCTTTCTTAAAAATTACAAAAAATAGAATTACAAAAATTGCTCTTAAGGGGTCTAAAGCTGAAAAATTAGAAAAATTTTTTAAAGGACCAACTGCCATAGCATGTTCAAAAGATCCAATTACTCTTGCAAAAACTTTAGTTACTTTCTCAAAAGATAATCAAAAACTAAAAATTCTTGGTGGTTTAATGGATGAGAAGCTTTTAGAGCCCTCTGACGTCGCTCATATAGCAACATTACCTACATTAAATGAAGCAAGAGCTAAAATTGTAGGTATTTTAGCCGCACCAGCCCAAAAAATTGCAAGTATTTTGCTTGCACCAAGCGCAAAAATAGTTAATTTGATGCACGCTAAAAATTTAAAAAATTAAACCCACTAGGATATTCAAAATGCCAGACTTAAATAAAATTGTAGAAGAATTATCAAAACTAACTGTTGTAGAAGCAGCAGAACTTTCAAAAACTTTAGAAGAAAAATGGGGAGTGTCAGCAGCAGCTCCAGTTGCAGCAGCAGCTCCAGCAGCAGCAGCAGGCGCAGCAGCACCAGGAGAAGAAAAAAATGATTTCATAGTTAATCTTGTTTCATCAGGCGATAATAAGATTGGTGTTATTAAAGAAGTACGAGCGTTTACTGGGTTAGGTTTAAAAGAAGCTAAAGATTTAGTTGAAGGTGCACCAAAACAACTTAAAGCTGGCGTTAGCAAAAAAGATGCTGACGATGTGAAAAAGAAACTTGAAGCAGTTGGCGCAAAAGTAGAACTTAAGTAAATTTAAATTTTTTTTTAAAGCCGAATAATAAAATATTCGGTTAATAAACTATGTTGTTATCTTTTACAGATAAAAAAAAAGTTAGAAAAAGTTTTGGCAAATTAGAAAATATACTTAACATTCCAGATTTAATTGAAGTTCAAGTTAATTCTTATAAAAATTTTTTAGAGGCAAACACAGAACATAAAGTTGATTCTGGGATTACAAAAGTATTTAAAGATATTTTTCCAATTGAAGAGTTTTCTGGACTTGCGACGATTGAATACATTTCTTATCGATTTGAAAAACCAAAATATACTGTTGAAGAATGCAATCAAAGAGGTCTTACATATTCAGCAGCATTAAAAGCAACGTTAAGATTAGTTGCGTATGACATCAATGAAGAAAAACAAACTAAACAAGTTTTATCAGCAAAAGAACAAGAAGTTTATATGAGCGATATTCCTCTTATGACTCCAAGGGGAACATTTGTTGTGAATGGTATAGAGAGGGTTTGTGTAAATCAAATGCACAGAAGTCCTGGAGTATTTTTTGATCATGATAAAGGAAAAACTCATTCTAGTGGAAAATTATTATTTAGCTGCAGAGTTATTCCATACAGAGGATCTTGGTTAGATTTTGAATATGATACTAAAGATATTTTAAATTTTAGGATTGATCGTAAAAGAAAGTTACCAGTAACAACTTTATTAATGGCTCTTGGTTATAATCGAGATGATATTCTAAGTCTTTTTTACGAAAATATTAGATATGATTTAACTTCAGAAGATGAGTGGAAAACAAAATTTATACCTGAAAATTTTAGGAATTATAAATTAAAAAATGATCTTATTAATGCTGAAACTAAAAAAGTAATTATAAAAAAAGATACAAAAATTTTGTATCCGATGGCATTAAAATTAAAGAAAGAAGGACTTAATAATTATTTAGTTAAGACTCCTGATTTGTTTGGTAAGTATTTAGCCAATGATATTATTAATGAAAAAACAGGAGAAGTTATCGCTGAATCTGGCGACGAAATAACTAACGATTTAATAACTAAGCTTACAGATCTCAAAACAAAAACAATTTATCTACTTGATATTGATGGCGTAAATAGAGGACCATTCCTAAGAAATACCTTAACTATTGATAAAAATCTTAATCAAGATGAAGCTAGCATGGACATTTATCGTGTTTTAAGACCAGGTGAGCCACCAACTATAGAAACAGCTAAAAATTTATTTGGTAACCTATTCTTTAATCATACAAGATATGACCTTTCAGAAACAGGTCGTGTAAAAATGAATGCGAGAATGGACCTTGATTGCGATCCAAAATTAACCGTTCTAAGAAAAGAAGACATCGTTACAATCGTTAAGCATATGCTAGACCTCAAAGACGGTAAAGGCGAAGTAGATGACATTGATCATCTTGGAAATCGTAGACTTAGATCGGTTGGAGAGCTTGTAGAAAATCAATTTAGAATTGGACTAATAAGAATGGAAAGAGCCATTAAAGAAAAAATGGCTTCTGTTGAAATCGATTCAGTAATGCCACAAGATTTAATTAACGCAAAACCAATAGCAGCCTGTCTTAAAGAATTCTTTGGAACTTCTCCATTATCTCAATTTATGGATCAAACAAATCCACTTGCTGAAATTACTCATAAAAGAAGAGTATCAGCTCTTGGACCAGGAGGATTAAATAGAGAAAGAGCAGGATTTGAAGTTCGTGATGTTCACCCAACACATTACGGAAGAATATGTCCGATCGAGACGCCGGAAGGACCAAATATTGGATTAATTAATAGTCTAGCAACTTATTCAAGAATTAATAAATACGGCTTCATTGAAAGCCCTTATAGAAAAGTTGTTAATGGAAAAGTTACAAAGGAGATACATTATTTATCCGCTATGGAAGAAGGTAAATATACAATCGCTCAAGCTAACTCTCCTTTAAGCAAAGAAAATACTTTTGTTGATGATTTAGTTTCTTGCAGAAAATCATTAGGATTTGAATTAGCAAAACCTGAAAATGTTGACTTTATGGACGTTTCACCAAAACAGGTTGTGTCAGTTGCTGCAGCTTTAATTCCATTTTTAGAAAATGATGATGCTAATAGAGCGTTAATGGGATCGAATATGATGAGACAAGCCGTTCCTTTAATTAAAAATGAATCTCCATTAGTTGGAACAGGAATAGAAAAAGATGTTGCAGTAGATTCTGGCGCAACATTAGTTGCAAAAAGAGATGGAGTTGTAGATAAAATTGATGGAAAAAGAATTGTTGTAAGGGTAACTAGCGAGAAAGATCTTACAAAATCTGGCGTTGATATTTACAATTTAAGCAAATTTCAAAGATCCAACCAGAATACATGCATCAATCAAAGACCATTAGTTAAAGTTGGAGATAAAATTAGAAAAGGCGATGTTATTGCTGATGGTCCTTCAACTCAATTTGGAGAATTAGCCTTAGGTAAGAATGTGATGGTAGCATTTATGCCATGGCGTGGTTACAATTTTGAGGACTCTATTTTAATTTCAGAAAGATGTGTGACTGATGATGTTTTTACATCAATTCATATTGAAGAATATAGCGTTATGGCAAGAGATACAAAACTTGGTCCTGAAGAAATTACAAGAGATATTCCAAACACTGCTGAGGAAAATTTAATTAATTTAGATGAATCTGGCGTTGTTTATGTGGGAGCAGAAGTTAAACCTGGAGATATATTAGTTGGTAAAGTTACTCCAAAGGGAGATTCACCAGTAAATGCTGAAGAAAAATTATTAAGAGCAATTTTCGGTGAAAAAGCAATTGATGTTAGAGATACTTCTTTAAAAATGCCTTCTGGAACTAACGGAGTTGTAGTTGAAGTAAGAGTATTTAATAGACATGGAATTGAAAAAGATGAAAGAGCAATTTCAATTGAAAGAGCTGAAATTGAGTCAGTACAAAATGACAAGAATGCAGAAGAAGAAATATTAGAGTCTAATATTAAAGCCAGAGTAAAAAATACATTAATTTCTAATAAACTAGATGAAGATTTTAAATCTTTAAAAAAAGGTACAGCATTATCAGAAGAGAATTTATTTGAATTAACAGCAAATGAACTCTTTAAATTAGTTATAGAAGATAAAAAAATTCAAGCAAACTTAACAATTTTAAAAGAACAATTTGTTAAAGCTAAAAAAGATATTCAAACAAGATTTGAAGACCAAGTAGATAAAATTCAAAAAGGAGATGATTTGTTACCTGGTGTAATGAAAATGGTAAAAGTTTTTGTTGCTATGAAAAGAAAGCTTCAAGCTGGAGATAAAATGGCGGGAAGACATGGTAACAAAGGTGTTATAAGCCGAATTGTTCCTGTTGAAGATATGCCATACATGAAAGATGGTAGACCAGTAGACATCGTTTTAAATCCTTTAGGCGTGCCAAGTCGTATGAATGTTGGTCAAATTTTAGAAACACATTTAGGATGGGCATGCTCTGAAATGGGGGAGAAAATTAAAAAATTAATAGAAGATGTTCAAAAAAATTCTTCTAAAAAAGATGAATTAAAAAGTTATTTAGGAAAAATTTATAAAGGTGATGTGGCTAATGAAATTAACAATTTATCAGATTTAGAGCTAAATGAACTTAGTTATAATTTATCAAGTGGTGTTCCTATAGCTACACCTGTTTTTGATGGTGCTAGCGTAAATAATGTTACTGAAATGTTAAAATTTTGTGGATTACCTGAATCTGGCCAGACAGATTTGTACGATGGTAGAACAGGTGAAAAAATTGATCGTCAGGTCACAGTTGGAATTATTTATATGTTAAAATTAGCTCATATGGTTGATGATAAAATTCATGCTCGTTCTACAGGTCCATATAGTTTGGTTACACAACAGCCTTTAGGAGGAAAAGCTCAATTTGGAGGTCAAAGATTTGGTGAAATGGAAGTTTGGGCATTAGAGGCATATGGCGCTGCTTATACATTACAAGAAATTTTAACAATCAAATCGGATGATGTTGCTGGTAGAACAAAAGTTTACGAAACAATTGTAAAAGGTGATGATGATTTTGAGTCAGGAGTACCAGAGTCATTCAATGTCTTAATTAAAGAAATTAGATCTTTAGGTTTAAATATTGAATTAACAAATTAAAATATGAGTAAAGAATTAACAAACTTATTTAAAAAAAATATTAATAAAGATAATTTTAATAATATTAAAATTTCTTTAGCTAGTCCCGAAAAGATAAAATCTTGGTCTTTTGGTGAAATTAAAAAACCAGAAACTATTAATTACAGAACTTTTAAACCTGAAAAAGATGGATTGTTTTGTTCAAGAATATTTGGACCTGTAAAAGATTATGAATGTTTGTGCGGTAAGTACAAGCGTATGAAGTTTAGAGGAATTATCTGTGAAAAGTGCGGTGTAGAAGTAACCAAAGCAAATGTGAGACGTGAAAGAATGGGTCACGTAGAATTATCAACTCCAGTTTCTCATATTTGGTTTTTAAAATCATTACCAAGCAGAATAGCACTAGCCATGGACATGAAGCTTAAAGATCTAGAAAAAGTTTTATATTTTGAAAATTTTATTATTATCGAACCAGGTCTAACTGAATTTAAGAAGAATCAATTAATTACTGAAGAAGAATTAATAAAAGCTCAGGAAAAGTATGGAGAAGATCAATTTTCAGCTGGAATTGGTGCTGAAGCTATAAGGGAGGTTTTGGCTTCAATTGATTTATCTGGAGAGAGAGAAAGATTAAGAGAAATATTAAAAAATACAACTTCCAAAGTTGCAGAAGAAAGAACTATTAAAAGATTAAAATTAGTTGAGAATTTTATTAACTCTGGAAATAAACCTGAATGGATGATTTTAACTGTTATTCCAGTTATTCCACCCGAACTTAGACCGCTTGTTCCACTTGATGGTGGAAGATTTGCAACATCTGATCTTAATGATCTTTATCGAAGAGTGATTAATAGAAATAATCGATTAAAAAGATTAATGGAGTTAAGAGCTCCAGACATTATTGTTAGAAATGAAAAACGTATGCTACAAGAGGCTGTAGATGCTTTATTTGATAATGGTCGCAGAGGAAGAGTAATAACCGGAACTGGAAAAAGACCTCTAAAATCTTTAGCAGATATGCTTAAAGGTAAACAAGGACGTTTTAGACAAAACTTATTAGGAAAACGAGTAGATTATTCAGGCAGATCAGTAATTGTTGTTGGACCAGAATTAAAACTTCATCAGTGTGGTCTTCCAAAAAAAATGGCACTAGAATTATTTAAGCCATTTATTTATGCTAAATTAGACAAACTAGGACTTGCCACAACAATTAAACAAGCAAAAAAAATAGTAGAGAAAGAAAAGTCAGAAGTTTGGGATATTTTAGAAGAAGTTGTTAGAGAACATCCGGTTCTTCTAAATAGGGCTCCAACACTTCATAGATTAGGAATACAAGCTTTCGAACCTTTATTAATTGAAGGTAAAGCTATTCAATTACATCCTTTAGTAACAGCTGCTTTCAATGCTGACTTCGACGGCGACCAAATGGCTGTTCATGTTCCTTTAAGTTTAGAAGCTCAATTAGAAGCAAGAGTTTTAATGATGTCGACTAATAATATTTTAAGTCCATCTAACGGCAAACCTATTATCGTTCCATCCCAAGATATGGTCTTAGGAATATACTACATGTCACAGTTTTTTGGTGATCAAGATGCTAAACCCGTAGGTTACTTTTTGAATTTAGATGAAATTGCTCAAGGACTTGAAAACAAATCTATAAATATACATTCTAAAATAGTATCTCGATTTGAGACTGTTGATGAAAAAGGTAATCAAGTTTTTAAAACATATCAAAGTAGCGTTGGTAGATTTTTATTAGCAGATATACTTCCTAAACATCACAAGATATCTTTTGATTTAGTTAATAAATTATTAACAAAAAAACAAATATCTGAATTAATTGATGTAATTTTTAGATACTGCGGACAAAAAGAAACTGTTATTTTCTGCGATAAATTAATGGGAATCGGCTTCTTGAATGCATTCAAAGCAGGAATTTCTTTTGGAAAAGATGATTTAGTCATTCCAGAGTCAAAAGAAAAAATTATTAGTGATGCTAAAAAAATGGTTGAGGAATATGAAACTCAATATTCTGAAGGATTAATTACCAAAGGTGAGAAATATAATAAAGTTGTAGATCAATGGTCTAAATGTACTGATAAGATTGCAAGTGAGATGATGAAAAACATCTCAGCTTCTAAAATCAACAAGGATGATGGTTCTATCACAACAAACTCAATATTTATGATGGCTGATTCTGGAGCCAGAGGTTCAGCAGCTCAAATGAAACAGCTAGCAGGCATGAGAGGTCTTATGGCAAAACCATCCGGTGAAATTATTGAAACGCCTATTATTTCAAACTTTAAAGAAGGTTTGACAGTTTTAGAATATTTTACATCTACACACGGTGCTAGAAAAGGTTTAGCAGATACAGCTTTAAAAACAGCAAACTCTGGATATTTAACAAGAAGATTATGCGACGTTTCACAAGATGTTATTGTAAGACTTAAATTCTGCGGAACTAAAAAACATATTAATATCAGCGAAATTATAGAAGGTGGTAATGTAATTGTTTCTTTAACAGAGAGATCGTTAGGAAGAGTTGCCGCTAAAGATATTAAAGCTCCTAATACTGGTGACGTTATAGTTAAGGCAAAACAATTAATTGAGGAAAAGCAATGTGAATTAATGGATGCCGCAGGAGTTAAATCTATTGATGTTTATTCACCAATTACTTGCGAAGCTAAAGATGGAATTTGTTCAACTTGTTACGGAAGAGATTTAGCAAGAGGTAGATTAGTATCAATCGGTGAGTGTGTTGGAATGATAGCCGCTCAATCAATTGGAGAACCAGGAACGCAACTTACAATGAGAACTTTCCACGTAGGGGGAACAGCGCAAATTAAACAAGAGTCATCAATCGTTGCTCCTTCAGAAGGTATATTAAAAGTTTCTAATCAAAACTTAATTGAAGATTCTAAAAAAGAATTAATAGTAATGGGAAGAAACACCGAAATAATTATCGAAAAAAATGGAACAAACGTTGCTATGTATAAAATTCCGTATGGAGCAAAACTATTTGCAAAACCAGACCAACAAATTAAAAAGGGTCAAAAGATTTGTGAGTGGGACCCGTATACGCTTCCAGTAATTTCAGAGACAGATGGTATAGTTAATTTTGTAGATTTAATAGATGGAGCATCGATTACAGATGCTACAGATGAAACTACAGGAATTTCCTCTAAAGTAGTTTTAGATTGGAGAGCTCAGTCAAAAAACCTTGATCTTAAACCAAGAATTACTCTAAGAGATAGCAAAGGCAAAGTAGTAAAAAAAGCTGATGATAATGAAGCAAGATATTATTTAGTTCCAGAAACAATTTTATCTGTTGAAGATGGAGATAAAGTTAATGCGGGTGACGTATTAGCAAGATTACCAAAAGCTACATCTAAAACAAAAGATATTACAGGAGGTTTACCTAGAGTTGCTGAATTATTTGAAGCAAGAAAACCTAAAGAAGGAGCTATCATTGCTGAGAATGATGGTAAGATTGAATTTGGAAAAGAAGTTAGAGGTAAATTAAAAATTACTATTAAATCTAAATCTGGAATTGAGTCTTCATATTTAATTCCAAAAGGAAAACAGGTTAATTTCAATCCAGGGGAAGAAATTAAAAAAGGAGAATATTTATTAGATGGAAGTCCTGCTCCTCATGATATTTTAAGAATTTTAGGTGTAGAAGCACTTGCTAATTATTTTATTGATGAGGTCCAAGAAGTTTATCGATTACAAGGTGTTATCATTAATGATAAGCATATTGAGGTCATTGTTAGACAAATGTTAAGAAAAGTTGAAATCAAAGCATCTGGAGACACTCCTTTCTTGGTTGGTGAATTAGTTGATAAGATTGATTTAGATGAGTTAAATAAAAAATTAGTTTCAGAAGGAAAAACAGCTGCTAAAGTTGACCCTGTATTATTAGGTATTACAAAAGCTTCATTACAGACTAAATCATTTATTTCTGCTGCTTCATTCCAAGAAACAACTAGAGTTCTTACCGAAGCTGCAATCAAAGGTAAAATTGATGTTCTTCATGGTTTAAAAGAAAATGTTATTGTTGGAAGATTAATACCTGCTGGAACAGGCGATAGTACATTTAAATACTCTAAAATTGCTCGTGAAAGAGATATAGAACTACAAAATAGCAAAGTAAAAGCGCCTGAGCAGTTAGAAGCCGCTAAGTAAAAAATAGCTAAGTTTTTCAACATTAATTAAGTAGTTTTTTGTGTAACTACGATTTGACCTTTCGCTTATTTTAAGTAATATGCCCACACTTTTTAAGGTAGTAAGTAAGGCTTTCAAGCACTTAAACTCCTACCAGATTTTAGGTTTTAACCTTATTTTCTATCCTTAAATTATTTAAATTTTTAAAAATTTATGCCAACGATAAATCAACTCGTTAAGCGAGGAAGAGTTAAACCAAAAGTAAGGAACAAAGTTCCTGCTCTAGAAGCATCACCTCAGAAAAGAGGAGTGTGCACTCGAGTTTACACAACAACTCCAAAGAAACCCAATTCTGCATTACGTAAAGTCGCAAGAGTTCGTTTATCCAATGGTTATGAAGTTACAAGTTATATTCCAGGAGAAGGTCATAATTTACAAGAGCACTCAGTGGTAATGATTAGAGGCGGAAGGGTAAAAGATTTACCAGGAGTTCGATATCATACTATTCGAGGAGTTCTTGATACTCAAGGTGTTACAAAAATGAAACAACAAAGATCTAAATACGGAGCAAAGAGACCTAAATAATTATGTCACGTAGAAGAAAACAAACAAAAAGAGATGTAAGTCCAGATCCAGTTTACAAGTCTAAAGTTGTCACAAAATTTATGAATTCATTAATGTACCAAGGAAAAAAAACAGTAGCTGAAAAAATTTTATATAAAACTTTTGAACTTATTAAATCTAAAACGAATGATGATCCAATTAAAGTTTTTAATGATGCTCTTAAAAATGTAAAACCAAATTTAGAAGTTAAATCTAGAAGAGTTGGTGGAGCAACATATCAAGTTCCTGTTGATGTAAGAGCTGATAGAGCTCAAGCTTTGGCTATTCGTTGGTTAATTGATGCTTCAAGAAAAAGAACAGACAAAAGTATGCAAGAAAAATTAGTGAAAGAATTGTTAGACGCGGCATCTAATAAAGGTTCAGCAATTAAAAAAAGAGAAGACACTCATAAAATGGCAGAAGCAAATAAAGCTTTTGCACATTTTAGATGGTAAATTTATGAGCGAAAAATATCCAATAGATAAATATAGAAATATTGGCATCGCAGCACACATTGATGCCGGCAAAACCACGACTACAGAACGAATTTTATATTACACAGGCAAAGCTCACAAAATTGGAGAAGTGCATGATGGCGCTGCAACTATGGATTGGATGGAGCAAGAACAAGAAAGAGGCATTACTATAACATCAGCTGCAACTACTTGTTTTTGGAAGGGTCATAGAATTAATATTATTGATACGCCTGGACACGTTGATTTTACAATTGAAGTTGAAAGATCACTAAAAGTTTTAGATGGTGCAGTTGCTTGTTTTGATGGTGTTGCAGGTGTTGAACCGCAGTCAGAAACAGTATGGAGACAAGCAGACAAATATAAAGTTCCAAGAATTTGTTTTGTTAACAAATTAGATAGGACTGGTGCTAATTTTTTCATGTGTGTTGACATGATTAAGGAGAGATTAGGAGCTACTCCGTTAGTACTTCAACTTCCAATTGGAATTGAAAATACCTTTAAAGGTGTAGTTGATTTAGTAACAATGAAGGGCGTTGTTTGGCAGGACGAGAGTTTGGGAGCTAAATTTGATTATGTAGAAATACCTGCAGAGCTTAAAGAACAAGCAAATAAATATCGAAAAGATTTAGTAGAACTTGCTGTCGAACAAGATGAAAAAGTGATGGAAAATTATCTTAATGGTAAAGATCCATCAGAAGCAGAATTAAAAGCTTGTATTAGAAAAGGCACAATCACTTTTGCTTTTGTTCCTATAGTTTGTGGAGCTGCTTTTAAAAATAAAGGAGTGCAATTAATTCTTGATGCAGTAGTTGATTTTCTTCCAAGTCCAAAAGACGTTGGTCAAGTTAAAGGAACAAAACCTAATTCTGAAGATGAACTTGTTAGAAAATGTAATGATGCTGAACCATTTTCAGCATTAGCATTCAAAATTGCAAATGATCCTTTTGTTGGATCACTAACTTTTATTAGAATCTATTCAGGGTCATTATCTACTGGTACTGGTGTATTAAATGCTTCAACTGGAAAAGAAGAACGAATTGGTCGTATGTTATTAATGCATGCTAATAATAGAGAAGATATTAAAAGTGCAAGCGCAGGAGATATTGTAGCATTAGCTGGACTTAAAAATACAATCACTGGACATACTCTTTGTGACAAAAATAATCCAATCGTATTGGAGTCCATGGACTTCCCGGAACCAGTTATTGAAATTGCAGTTGAACCTAAAACAAAAAATGATCAAGAAAAAATGGGTGAAGCTCTTAACCGTTTAGCAAAAGAGGATCCATCGTTTAGAGTTTCTTCTGATAATGAGTCTGGACAAACAATTATTAAAGGAATGGGAGAACTTCATCTTGAAATTATTGTAGATAGAATGAAAAGAGAATTTAAAGTTGAAGCTAATATTGGAGCACCGCAGGTTGCTTACAGAGAGACTATTACTTCATCTTCAAAACTTGAATATACTCATAAAAAACAAAGTGGTGGCGCAGGACAATTTGCAAAAGTTAAATTAGCCGTTGAACCTCTTTCTCAAGGAGAAGGTAGAATTGTAGAAAATTTAATTAAAGGCGGAGCAATTCCAAGAGAATTTATTCCAGGAGTCGAAAAAGGCATATTAAGTGTTGCAGATTCAGGAGTATTAGCCGGCTTTCCATTATTAGATTATAAAGTTCAAATTTTAGACGGATTACATCATGAAGTAGACTCTAGTCCTTTAGCATTTGAATTAGCTGCAAGATATTGTTTTAGAGAACTATGTCTTCAGGCAAATCCAAAACTTTTAGAACCAATTATGAAAGTAGAAGTAGTTACACCTGAAGATTATATGGGAGATGTCATTGGAGATTTAAATAGCAGAAGAGGACAAGTCGGATCAACTGACAAAAGAGGTAATGCAGCAGTTATTAATGCAATGGTCCCACTCGCAAATATGTTTGGTTATGTAAATACTTTAAGATCAATGTCGCAAGGTAGAGCACAATATACAATGCAGTTCGATCATTATGATCGCGTTCCTCAAAACGTTCAGGACGAAGTTACAAAAAAAATGGCATAGATTATGGATAAACAAAATATTAGAATTAAATTAAGAGCTTACGATCATAAAGTTTTGGATCAGTCTACTATCGAAATTGTAAATACTGCAAAAAGAACTGGCGCTCAAGTAAGAGGACCTATTCCACTTCCTACGCGTAAAGAAATTTTTACAGTTTTGAGATCACCTCATATTGATAAAAAAAGTAGAGAACAATTTGAAACAAGAACACATAAGCGAATGATAGATATTCTAGATCCAACTCCTCAGACTGTTGAGGCGTTGATGAAATTAGATTTAGCTTCAGGCGTTGATGTAGAAATTAAAATTTAAATTATGACTTTAGGTTTAATCGGAAAAAAAATTGGTATGACAAGAAGATTTTATGAGAATGGTCAATCTGTTCCTGTAACAGTTCTTCACATTGAGCCAGGTAAGGTAGTAGATATTATAACTAAAGAAAAACGTGGTTATAGCGCTGTATTAGTTGGATTTGGACACATTAAAAATTCAAAACTTACAAAACAGATGAAAGGTGTTTTTTCCAAAAAATCTTTAGAACCTAAAAAAATTTTAAAAGAATTTAGAGTAGATAAAGATAGTGATCTTAAATTAGGTTCGGATGTCGATCTAAATATTTTTAAAGATATAAACTTTGTTGATATTAGATCTAAAACAATCGGAAGAGGTTTCGCTGGTGTTATGAAAAGACATAATTTTTCTGGATTAAGAGCAACTCATGGTGTTTCTATTTCTCATAGATCGCATGGTTCTACAGGTCAAAGACAAGACCCAGGTAGAGTATTTAAAGGAAAAAAAATGGCAGGGCATATGGGCGATAAATTTAGAACAATAGAGAGACTTGAGATTATCGAAACAGATTTAGAGAATAACTTATTATTTGTTAAAGGATCAGTGCCAGGAGCAAAAAATTCTGTAGTGGAAATTAATAAAGCAATAAAAGAAAGAAATAAGAGAACAATGAAAGATACTATTCAATCTTTTAAAGATGATCTTGCTGAAGGGTTAAAAGAAAAATCAAATAAAAAAGAAAAAAGCGCAGAAACAAATAAAAAAGAAACAAAACCTGCGACAGCTGCAACAACAGAGAAAAAAAAGTAATTATATGAAAATTAAGGAATTAGGTATTGATGGAAAAGATGTTGGAAATATAGAAGTTTCTGACAATATATTTTCATTAAAACCAAGAAAAGACATAATAAAAATGGTTGTTGATTGGCAAATAAGTCGTCATTCAAAAAAAACTGGATATACCAAAACAAGGGGTGAAGTAGCAGGATCTAGAAAAAAAATTGGACCACAAAAGGGATCTGGAGGAGCTCGACATGGTAATATTACAGCCCCTATTTTTGTTGGCGGAGGTATTGCGCATGGACCAAAAGCAAAAGGAAAACATAGAGTTAAAAGATTAAATAAAAAAGTTAGAAAATTAGGATTAAAACATGCATTGTCTAGTAAAGTCTTAGACAATAAAATTAATATTTTATCTGAGAAAGATTTTAAAAATTTTAAAACTAAAGATTTCAGCAAATTTTTATCAAAAATTAATTCGAAAAGTGCATTATTAATTTACGATAAAGAAAATGAAGTTTTGTTAAATAATATAAAAAATATTAAGAATATTAAAAATATCCCTGAAATTGGAACAAATGTATATGATGTTCTAAAATACCAAAATGTCTTGTTTACTCATTCATCAATTAAAAAACTTCAGGAAAGATTATTAAAATGAAAAAAAGAGCTGATAATTTTGCATATGATATTATTTTAGAGCCAGTAGTAACTGAGAAGTCCACTAATTTAAGCTCATTAAACAAAGTAATATTTAAAGTTGCACCTTTTGCTACAAAAGCGAATATTAAAAAAAGCGTTGAAAAACTTTTTAAAGTAAGTGTTATTAAAGTTAACACTATTAATCTTCATCCAAGATTTAAAATGGTCAGAGGAAAAGTTGCTAAAAGTTCTGGATATAAAAAAGCAATCGTTACTCTTAAAAAGGGACAATCAATTGATATTACTACAGGAATATAAAAATGAGTTTAAAAACATATAAACCATATACAAAATCTTCACGAGGAACAATTATCCTAGATAGAACAGGTATTTGGAAAGGAAAACCTGTTAAATCTTTAACTTCGGGTATTAGCGGTTCCTACGGTAGAAATAATTTAGGAAGAATTACATCAAGACATCGTTCAGCTGGACATAAAAAAAAATACAGATTTGTAGATTTTAAAAGAAATAAGTTTGATATGTCAGCAACAGTAATTAGATTTGAGTATGATCCTTATAGAACAGCTAATATTATGCTTGTTGAATATGAGGATAAAACAAAAAGTTATTTTATAGCTCCACAAGATATTAAAGTAGGTACTAAAATTTACTCTGGCAGAAAAAAAGACATAGAAATAGGAAACTGCATGCCATTAATAGATATTCCTCCAGCAACTGTTGTTCATAATGTTGAAATGAGACCAGGAAATGGTGGGGTATTAGCAAGATCAGCAGGTTCCTCCGTACAAATTATGAGTCATGATCAAGATTATACAACTTTAAAATTAGCATCTGGCGAAGTAAGAAAAGTTCAAAGTTTGTGCAAAGCAACTATTGGTGCCGTATCAAATCCGGATCAAAAAAATATCAAAATTGGTAAAGCAGGAAGAAGTAGATGGTTAGGTGTTAGACCACAATCAAGAGGAATAGCAATGAACCCTGTGGATCATCCTCACGGAGGAAGAACTAACGGTGGAAGACATCCTGTTACACCTTGGGGAATAAAAACTAAGGGTAAAAAGACAAGAAAAAATAAAAATACAGATAAATACATTATCTCTAGAAAGAAAAAGAGAGGTATTAATTAATTATGAGTAGATCAGTTTGGAAAGGTCCTTTTGTAGAATTAAGTTTAATGAAAAAAGTACAAAAGCATAAAGAACAAAATATTAAGAAACCAATTAAAACATGGTCAAGAAAATCGACAATTATTCCAGAATTTATTGGAATGACTTTTGAAGTTCATAATGGAAAAAAATTCTTTCCAGTAACTATTACTGAAGAGATGATTGGTCATAAATTAGGAGAATTTTCTGCTACAAGACAATTCTTTGGACACACTCCTGCAGACAAAAAAGCTGCACCAGCAACTGAGAAAAAAGATGACAAAAAATAAAGATTTAAATCAAGTAAAAGCAATTTATAGGAACTTAAGATCAAGTCCTCGAAAAGTTAATAATATATTAAAAAGTATTAGAGGAAAAAATGCTAATCTAGCAATGAGAGATCTAGAATTTACAGATAAAAGAGTAGCAAGTGAAATTAAAAAAACATTAAAATCGGCAATTGCAAATGCTGAGAATAATAATCAATTAGACATTGATAATTTAATTGTTAAAGAAGCCTACGTAGGCAAAGGAATAACTTTAAAGCGTTTTATGCCTAGAGCAAGAGGTAGAGCCGCAGGAATTAAAAAACATTTTTCAAATTTGACTATAATTGTTTCAGAAAACAAAAAAACTCCAGTGGAGGCTGCTAAATAATGGGACAGAAAGTTAATCCAATTAGCTTGAGACTAAGTATAAATAAAAATTGGGACTCAATGTGGTTTGCTAAGAAAAAAGAATATGGTCAGTATTTGATTGAAGATTTTAGAATTAGAGAATACATCAAAAAAAATCTTAAGAATTCAGGTATTTCAAAAATCTTTATTGAAAGACCAACAAAAAAATGCATTGTAACAATATTCACATCTAGACCTGGATTTGTAATTGGAAAAAAAGGTTCAGATATTGATAAAATTAAAAGCAATCTTAATAAAATTTCAAGTTCTGAAGTTTCAGTAAATATAAAAGAAATAAGAAAACCCGAGTTAGACGCCTACTTAGTTGCAGAAAACGTAGCACAGCAACTTGAAAAAAGAATTGCATATAGAAAAGCAATGAAAAGAGCTATGCAATCTACTCTTAGGTTAGGAGCAAAAGGAATAAAAGTAACAGTTGCTGGTAGACTTGCTGGAACTGAGATTGCAAGAACTGAATGGTTAAGGGAAGGAAGTATACCTCTTCATACGTTAAGAGCTGATGTTGATTATGGAGAAGCGGAAGCAGAAACTACTTATGGAATAATTGGTGTAAAGGTTTGGATATACAAAGGTATTGTGTTTGAAAAAGATAAGAAAAAAAATGATGATTTAGAAACTAAAACTATAAGCGAGAAGGAAAATGTTACAGCCAGCTAGAACAAAATACAGAAAAGCATTTAAAGGAAAAATCAGTGGAATTGCTACGCGTGGCGCTGAATTGAATTTTGGTTCATTTGGTTTAAAAGCAATCGAGCCTAATAGAGTAACTTCTAAGGAAATAGAAGCTGCTAGAGTTGCTTTAACCAGACATATGAAAAGAGCTGGTAGAGTATGGCTAAGAATTTTTCCAAATATTCCAGTAACAAAAAAACCAATAGAGGTTAGAATGGGTAAAGGTAAGGGTGGTCTGGAGTATTACGTATTTAGAGTAAAACCAGGACGAATTATTTTTGAAGTTGACGGAGTAGACGAAATTGTTGCTAAAGAAGCCTTTGAGAGAGCGCAGGCAAAATTATCTATAAAGACTAAAATGATTAAAAGATTAGGAACACAATAATGAAAACTAAAGAAATAAAAAAATTAACTCAAGATCAATTATTTTCTGAGTTGGAAAAGTTAAAAAAAGAACAATTCAATATTCGGTTTAAGAAAAAAAATGGTCAAGTGACTAATACAGCTTCAATTAAAACCAACAGACGCTCTATTGCTGCTGTTAAAACATTTATCAATTTAAACAAAACAAAATAATGGTTAAAAGAATTTTAAAAGGAAAAGTAGTTAGTGACAAAAGCAACAAGACAGTTGTTGTTGAAGTCAGCAGAAGATTTGTTCATCCTATATATAAAAAAGTAATGACCACTTATAAAAAATATCATGCGCATGATGAAAATAATAAATCAAAAATTGGCGATGTAGTTTCTATTATTGAGAGTAAACCAATTTCAAAACTTAAACGTTGGACTGTAGTTGGAGGTAATAAATAAATGATACAAGTGCAAACTGAATTATTTGTTGCAGACAATACAGGAGCTAGAAAAGTAGAGTGTATAAAAGTTTTAGGTGGGTCTAAAAGAAGATATGCTACAATTGGAGATATAATTGTAGTTTCAATTAAAGATGCTATTCCAAAAGGAAAAGTAAAAAAAGGAGATGTTCACAAAGCTGTTATTGTAAGAACAAGAAAAGAAATTAAAAGATTAGATGGAACATCAATAAAATTTGATGCTAATGCAGCAGTTTTAGTACAACCAAACGGAGAGCCAATAGGAACAAGAATTTTTGGACCAGTGACAAGAGAATTAAGAAATAAAAATTTTATGAAAATAATTTCGTTAGCACCAGAGGTATTATGATTAAATTAAAAATTAAAAAAGGAGATAACGTAAAAATTATTACTGGTGATGATAAAGGTAAAACAGGAAATGTTATTAAAGTATTTCCAGACATTAGGAAAGTTTTAATTAAAGGTGTAAATGAAAAGAAAAAACATCAAAAACCAACTAGAGAGAAAAAAGGTGGAATTATAACTATTGAAAGACCTGTTGATATATCAAATGTTGTTAAATTATCTGATGCAAAAGTAGATAAAAAAGTTGAAAAAAAAGATGAGGTTAAAAAAGTTGCAAAAATAGAAAAACCTAAAACAAAGAGTAAAAAATGAAGTTAGTGCCTAGATTAAAAGAAAAATACGTAAAAGAAATAGTGCCAGCACTATGTAAAAATTTATCTTTTAGTAACAAAATGCAAGCCCCAAGACTTGTTAAAATTGTTTTAAATATGGGTCTAGGATTAGACGGAACTGATAGTAAAATTTTAAAAAGCGCTGAGGACGACCTTTCGGCTATTGCTGGGCAAAAAGCACAAGTTACAAAGTCAAGAAAATCAATATCTAATTTTAAAACACGAGTTGGAATCCCTTTAGGGTTAAAAGTTACTTTAAGAAAAGATCAAATGTATTTTTTCTTAGATCGTCTAGTAAATATTGCTTTGCCAAGAATTAAAGATTTTAGAGGTTTAAATCCTAATAGTTTTGATAGTGAAGCAAATTATAGTTTTGGAGTTAAAGAGCACATAATATTTCCAGAGGTTAACTTTGATAAAGTAGATAAAATTAGAGGTTTAGATATTACTATTGTGACTACCGCGAAAACTAAGGATCAAGCAAGAATGTTACTTGATAGTTTTAATTTTCCGTTTGCTAAAGTAGGAATTTTTTCGGCAGATAAGAAAAAAGTAAAAAAAGAAAATGAAGTTGAAAAAGGAAAAGATAAAGAAAAAAATAAGGAGCTTAACTAAATGGCAAAGAGAAGTTCGATTGAACGAAATTTAAAAAGAGTAAAAATGGCTAAAAGATTTGAAAATAAAAGATCTAAGCTTAAAAAAATTATTATGAATAAAACATTACCATTAAATGAAAGATTTTTAGCTAGTTTAAAACTTTCAAAAGTTCCAAGAAATTCAGCAAAAAACAGAGTGAAAAATAGATGTGAGATAACTGGAAGATCACGCGGTTATTATAGAAAATTAAGAATGTCGAGAATAGCGCTTAGAAAATTTGCTTCTAGCGGAAAGATTCCAGGCATGACGAAAGCTAGTTGGTAAGGAGGAAATATGAAAATTACAGATCCTATTGGAGATATGATAACTAGAATTAGAAATGGTCAAATGCGCGGCCTAAAAAAAGTTTCAGTTCCTGGTTCTAAATTAAGAAAAGCGGTTTTAGATGTTCTTCAAAAAGAGGGATTTATTCAGGAGTATACTATTTCAAAAGACAAAAGTTTTGAAACAATAGAAATTAACTTGAAATATATGTATGGAGATCCAGTTATTAAAGAAATTCAAAGAGTTTCTAGACCAGGAAGAAGAATATATTCAAGATCTGATAGTATTCAGAAAATTCAAAATGGATTAGGAATATCTATCATTTCTACATCAAAAGGAATTTTTTCAGATAACGAGGCAAGAGAAAAAAAATTAGGTGGGGAGGTCCTTTTTAAGGTTTCTTAAAGTATGTCAAAAATTGGAAAAACACCTATAGCATTACCATCTGGCGTTTCTGTAAAAGTTGAGAATAATAAAGTTATTATTCAAGGCGCTAAAAGTAAAAAAGAATTAATTGTAGATCAAAATATTCTAAAAGTAACAGTTACAGATAACAAAGTTTATCTTGAACCAGTAGATAAAAAAAATGCAGATAAACTTACATGGGGATTGCATCGAAGCTTGATTAATAACGGAATTATTGGTGTATCGAAAGGATTTGAAAAAGATTTAAAACTGACTGGAGTTGGTTTTAGAGCTACATTACAAGGTAAAAAAATTATTTTTCAATTAGGATTTAGTCATGATGTTCATTATGAGATTCCTGAAGGTATAGAGATTGCAATTGATAAACAAACAGCAATAAAAGTTAAAGGAATTGACAAAGAATTAGTAGGTAAAGTCTGTGCTGATATTAAATTTTTAAAACCTGTCGAACCTTATAAAGGAAAAGGAATAACTTCTTCAGACCAATTTGTTTTAAGAAAAGAAGGTAAAAAGAAATAACTATGGCTACTAATATTAAAAGACAGAATAGAATTAGAGGAAAAATGAAGAAGTACAACCCAACTGGATTGCGTCTTACTGTTTTTAGATCTTTGAAAAATATTTATGCTCAAGTTATAGACGATACTAAAAATCAGACGTTAGTTTCTGCATCATCAGTTGAAAAAATTATGGATAAAAAGAAAAAAATGGAGCTCTCAGTAGAAGTTGGGAAATTAGTTGCAAAAAGAGCTTTAGAAAAAGGAATTAAAGAAGTCTATTTTGATAGAGGAAGATATAAATATCATGGTCGTGTTAAAATATTAGCGGACTCAGCTAGAAAAGAAGGGTTAAAATTTTAATTTATGAATACACAATCTGAACTTAAAGAAAAATTAGTTGCAATTAATCGAATTACTAAAGTGGTTAAAGGAGGAAGAAGATTTGGGTTTGCAGCATTAGTTGTTGTTGGAAATCAAAAAGGATTGGTTGGATTTGGTCATGGAAAAGCCAAACAAGTTCCAGATGCAATTAAAAAAGCTTCTGAAGAAGCTAAAAGTTCATTAGTTAAAGTTCCATTGAGAGAGGGCAGAACTATTCACCATGATACGTATGGAAAAAGTGGATCAGGAAAAGTTTTGTTAAGAAGCGCGCCTGCCGGAACAGGAATTATAGCTGGCGGAGCAATCCGAGCAATATGCGAAATGTTAGGAATGCAAGATATTGTTGCAAAATCAATTGGCTCTTCAAATCCTTATAATGTAGTTAGAGCATGCATGTTGGCTTTATCTAAACAAAGATCACCTAAAGATATTTCAATACTTCGTGGAAAAAAAATTAGTGAAGTCGTAGCAAGGAGATAAAAATATGAAATTAAATACTTTAAATGTTTCTCTTTATAAAAAAAAAAGAAGATATGCTAGAGGAATAGGTTCTGGAAAAGGAAAAACTGCAGGACGAGGAGTTAAAGGTCAAAAAGCTAGATCTGGAGTATCTATTAAGAGTTTTGAAGGAGGTCAAATGCCTCTTTATAGAAGACTTCCTAAAAGAGGTTTCAATGCAATTATAAAAAAGCATTCGTACGAACAAATGATTATTAATCTTAATGATATTCAAAATTTAATAGAAAAGAAAAAGCTTGATACATCCTCTAAAGTTACATTAGACAGTTTTAGAAAAGTAAAAAATATTAAAAATAATTATAAATCATTAAAAGTCTTAGGTAATGGAGATATTAAATCAAAAATACAAATAGAGGCACATCAAATCAGCGCATCCGCTAAAACTAAAATTGAAAAAGCAGGTGGAAGCGTTAATTTATTGAAACAAGAAGAGGCTAAATAGATTTTATGTCTAGTTCTTTTGCTTCAGTTGACTCTCTAAAGTCTAACTCTTCATTAGACGATCTTAAAAAGCGAATATTTTATACTTTATTTATTTTAATTGTTTATAGATTCTGTACTTATGTTCCTTTACCTGGAATAGACGCTCAAGCCCTTAAAGGTTTAATATCTAATAATCAAAGATCTTTGCTTGGCATGTTTAATTTATTTGCAGGTGGAGCTGTATCGAGAATGGCAATTTTAGCATTAGGAATAATGCCATACATTTCCTCATCAATTATTATTCAATTATTAACAGGAGTTACTGATTATTTTAAAAATTTAAAAAATTCAGGAGAAATTGGAAGAAGAAAAATTACACAATATACTAGATATGGAACAGTGCTTTTGGCGTTAGTTCAAGGATATGGTGTGGCAGTAAGTTTAGAAAATTCTCAAGGGATTGTTATAGAAGGAGGATTTTATTTTAGATTAGTAACTACAATCACATTATTAACAGGAACTATGTTTTTAATGTGGCTTGGTGAACAAATTACCGCAAGAGGAATTGGAAATGGTATTTCATTAATTATCTTTGCAGGAATTGTTGCAGAAATTCCAAGTGCATTAGCATCTACTTTTGAATTAGGTAGAACTGGGGCTATTACAGCTGGAGCAATACTTCTTATAATTGCTATTCTTGTTGCAGCTATCTATTTTATTGTCTTCGTAGAACGTGCACAAAGAAAAATTTTGATTCATTATCCAAAAAGACAAATCGGTAATAAATTGTATGGAGGAGATGCTTCCCATCTTCCATTAAAAGTTAATACGGCAGGTGTTATACCAGCAATATTTGCTTCAGCACTCTTAATTTTACCAATTACAATTTCTAATTTTACATCTTCTTCAAGTGAAATTGTTGTTGGAATTACTTCAATGCTTGGACAGGGAAAGCCCTTGTATATGATTATTTACGCAGCTGGAATAATATTCTTTTCATTTTTTTATACTTCAATTATCTTTAATCCAAAAGAAACAGCTGAAAATTTAAGAAAGTATGGTGGATTTGTTCCAGGAATTAGACCTGGCGAACAAACTGAACAATTTATAGATCAACTGTTATTAAAATTAACTGCAATTGGATCTTTATATTTAGTTGTAATTTGCTTGTTGCCAGAACTTATTATTGCAAATTATCCAATTCCATTTTATTTAGGGGGAACATCACTTCTTATTGTGGCTGTAGTTGCAATGGATACAGTTGCTCAAGTGCAAACGAGATTAATGAGTCAACAATATGAAAGTTTAATTAAAAAAACAAAATTTAATCGTTAATGAACCTTGTAATTTTTGGTCCTCCAGGCGCAGGAAAAGGAACTCAATCAGCAAAATTGGTAAAAGAATTTAACCTATACCAATTATCAACAGGTGACTTGCTTAGAGATGAGGTAAGTAAAAAAACTGAATTTGGAAATAAGATAGAAGAGATCATGAAATCAGGAGGATTAGTCTCTGATGAAATTATTAATAATTTAATTGAAAAAAAAGTTTCTAATTCACAATATAAAAACCGTATAATTTTTGATGGCTTTCCAAGAAATCTTGAGCAAGCAAAAAGTTTAGATAATTTATTAAATAAATATGACCAACAAATGAGTCTCGCTCTTAATTTAAAAGTTGATAATCAAATTTTAGTTAAAAGAATTACTGGCAGAGTGACATGCTCTATATGTAATAAAACTTTTAATACTTTTTTTGACCCTCCAAAGAATTGTGAATTAAAAAATTGTTCAGAAAAAAAACTTATTACTAGATCTGATGATAACGAAGAAACAATTGTTAAAAGATTAAAAACTTACGATGAAAAAACATTTCCGGTCTTAGATTATTACTTAAAAAAAGGAATAATCAAAAATGTAGACGGAATGCAGGAAATTAATGCAATAAGTGATCAATTATTTACTATAGTGCGTGCCGTACGCAGTTGACTTTGATAGTTTGATTCATATAATCGCATTTTTTCAAAAATTAGATTTTTAATTTATGGCTCGTATAGCTGGAGTGAATATTCCTCAAAATAAAGTTGTCAAAACTGCTCTTACTTATATTCACGGTATTGGCGATAAAACTGCTAATGATATTTGTAATGAATTAAAAATCGACAAACATAAAAGAACAAACGCTTTGACAGATGATGAAGTTCTAAAGATCAGAGAATTTATTGACAGCAAATATTCAGTTGAAGGTGATCTTAGAAGAAATGTATCTTTAGACATAAAAAGATTAAAAGATTTAGGTACTTATAGAGGATCAAGACACAGAAAAAGACTTCCGGTTAGAGGACAAAGAACACATTCCAACGCAAGAACAAGAAAAGGAAAAGCTATTGCAATTGCTGGAAAAAAATTAACTAGTATGAAATAATTTAATGGCTGAAGACAAAAATATAAAAGAAAAAAAAACAAAAGATAATAGCGTTACCACTTCAGCAAAAGATTCAAAACAAGAAGCTGGTGGAGTTAAAAAAAAAATAAAAGTTAAAAAAAAAGAAAAGAAGAATGTCATAAACGGAAATGTTTATGTAAATGCAACTTTTAATAATACAATTGTTACAATTACGGATAAACAAGGCAATGTAATTTCATGGTCTTCTGCAGGATCAAAAGGATTTAAAGGATCAAGAAAATCTACTCCATATGCAGCCCAAGTAGCAGCTGATGATGCGGCAGGCAAAGCTTTAGAACATGGATTAAAAAATATTACAGTTGAAGTTAAAGGGCCAGGTTCAGGTCGTGAAACTGCTCTTAGAGCATTGCAAGCTAGAGGTTTTAAAATTACCTCTATAAAAGATATGAGTCCGATGCCACACAATGGTTGCAGGCCTCCAAAGAAAAGACGAGTTTAATAATAACTAAATATAGGAGAAGTAACTTGATAGATAAAAATTGGAAAGAACTTATAAAACCATCAAAATTAAACGTTACACAAAGTGAAGATAAAAAACACGCGAAAATTATCGCCGAACCTTTAGAAAAAGGTTATGCATTAACTTTAGGAAATGCATTAAGACGAGTTTTATTGTCATCGGTTCAAGGTACAGCTGTAACAGCTATTCAAATTGATGGAGTGTTACATGAATTTTCATCAATAGATGGCGTAAGAGAAGATGTAACTGACATTGTTCTTAACGTAAAAGCTTTAGCGTTGAATTTAAAAACATCTGGTCCAAAAAAATTAATTTTAGATGCAAAAGGACCTGGTGAAATTAAAGCAAAAATGATTACTCCAAATCCAGATATTGAAATATTAAATCCAGATTTAGTAATTTGTAATTTAGATGAAAAGACTAAATTTCATATGGAATTAACAGTAAGCACTGGAAAAGGTTATGTTCCTGCAGATAGAAATAAAGCTAGCAATTCTCCGTTAGGATTAATAGCAATTGACGCTGTTTTTAGTCCAGTTAAGAGAGTTTCTTATAATGTATCTAATGCTAGAGAAGGATTAACTTTAGATTACGATAAATTAACAATGGAAGTTGAAACAAATGGTTCAGTAACAGCTGAAGATGCAGTTGCTTTTGCTGCTAGAATTTTACAAGATCAATTAGCGATGTTTGTGAATTTTGACGAACCAGTGGCAACAATTCAAGAGAAAAAACCATCTGAGCCAGAATTTAATAGAAACTTACTTAGAAGAGTAGATGAATTAGAGTTATCAGTAAGATCTATGAATTGTTTAAAAAATGACAATATTATCTACATTGGAGATCTTGTTCAAAAAAGTGAAAGTGAAATGTTAAGAACTCCTAATTTTGGAAGAAAATCTTTAAATGAAATTAAAGAAGTTTTAACAACGATGTCATTATATCTTGGAATGGAAGTTCCAAATTGGCCACCAGAAAATATTGCTGAACTTTCAAAAAAATTAGAAGATAACTATTAATTACAATGAGACACAAAATTGCTCATAGAAAACTAAATCGTACTTCAGAGCATCGTAAAGCTTTGTTTAAAAATATGCTTAATTCTTTAATTAAACATGAGCAAATTAAAACAACTTTACCAAAGGCTAAGGAACTAAAACCATTAATTGATAAAGTAATTACTATTGGAAAAAAGAAAGATTTAGCAGCAAGAAGGTCTTTAATTTCCAAGTTACAAAATGAAGATTCAGCAGAGAAATTAATTACAGTTTTATCTAAGAGATACGAAAATAGAAAAGGTGGATATTCTAGAATAATTAGAACTAGAAATCGTTTTGGGGATAATTCAACAATGGCTTATATAGAACTGGTAGATAAAGATTTTAATGCTAAAGGACAAGATTCAGGTCCAGTTCAAAAAAAACTTGAACCAGCAAAGGAAGAAGCTCAGCAGTTAAGTAAATAATAAAAAAAGTAATTAATGAAGTCTTATTTACTAATTGCTTTATTTGGTGCTTTAGGAACTTTAGCAAGATTTTCAGTTATTCAAATTACTCCAAAAATTTTTCAAACTATTTTTCCAATCGGAACTCTTACAGTAAATTTATTAGGATGTTTTTTTATTGGAATAGTTTCTGGAATATTAAACACAAAATTTATACCTTTGGATGAGAGTCTTAAAAATTATATTACTATTGGATTTTTAGGAGGATTTACAACATTTTCATCATTTTCTCAGGATTTTTTTAATCTTATTAATAGTTCAAATTATTTATTAGGTTTTTTTTATATTTTTGTTTCAGTATTTTTTGGTTTACTAATGTTTTATTTAGGAGATAAGTTTATTCACATTATTTCATAATGAATCCTAAGTATATTTTTAAAATTGAAGAAGATTTTGAAAATACTCGTCTCGATAAATGGTTTAAAAAAAAAGTAAAATTGTTGCCACAATCACTCATTGAAAGAACTTTAAGAAAAGGCAAAATTCTTGTTAACGGCAAAAAAGTCAAAAGTTCCTATAAAATGCAGATTAATGACGAAATTAAGATTTACTCTGATATTGATAATGACAGCAAAATAATTAAAAAAAAATTTTCATATCTTCCATCAAAAAAAGATTATGAAATGATAGTAAATAACATCTTGTATGAAAATGATCATTATTTTGTATTAAATAAACCTTATAATTTAGCCGTACAATCAGGCACTAAAACTGGAAAAAATATCTACGATATATTAAAAAACTATCCAGAAACTAATTATTCAAAACCACATCTGGTGCATCGACTAGATGCAGAAACAACTGGAATTTTAATTATAAGCAAAACTTATAAAAGTGCTAAATTTTTTTCTGAGTCATTTAAAAATCAAACTATAAATAAAAGTTACTTAGCAATTGTTGAAGGGGTATTGAATAATAAAAATGGTGTTTTAAGAAATGAACTCAGCTATATTGAAAACAACAAGGAAAAAAAACATTTATCAATTACAAACTATAAAGTAATTTCTGAAAATAATAGTTTCTCATTGTTATTACTTCACCCAGAAACAGGTAGAAAACATCAACTAAGAAGACAACTAAGTATTATTCATCATCCAATCTTGGGAGAAAAAAAATATACTAATAAAAACTTAAATAAAACAAAAGAACTACATTTAATGCTTCATGCTTATAAAGTTCATTTTCATATAAACGGTAAAAATGTAATGCATAACGCTGAAATACCAATTTACTTTCAGGAATTTTGCAAATCTAATAAATTAACTTACGAATTAAATAATTTATAGAAATTTTCTTTTATAGAGTTATTAATTTCATCATTATTAGGAATCTTACATAAATCAGAAATATTTATAATTCCTTTGTCGGTAATCCCGCAGGGAATTATTCCTCGATAGTTAGATTTATCGACATTAATATTTAATGAAAACCCATGATAAGCGATCCATTTTTTAACTTTAATTCCAATTGCAGCAATTTTTTTTTCTTCATTATTATTTTTTACCCAAATACCTATGTTTTTTGGATCTGCGTATGATGAAATATTAAAGTCTTTAAGAATATTAATAATGCATTTTTCTACATTGCGAACAAATTTTTTAATTTCTTTTTCACGATTACTAAGGTTAATCACAAAGTATACAATTTTTTGTCCAGGGCCATGGTATGTAAATTTTCCACCTCGATTTGTATCAATTACAGGAAATAATTTAGGATTTAATAACTCTTCATCAGATGCACTAATTCCTTTTGTATAAATTGATTCATGCTCTAATATCCAAATAAGTTCATCTTCTAATTTTGCATGAACATTGTCCACTCGTTTTTCTAAAAAATTTATTGCTGCCTTATAATCGACTGGACTGTTGGATATTTTAATTTCCATTAGAAATTATCTATTAATCTTACACCATTTAAATAATAGGCAACAAAAACTCTTGTATTTATTGAAGGTTTATTAGTTTTTTTTAATACTTTAACGTTAAAAGCAGATAAATAATCAATTTTATTTGCACCAAGTTCTTTCATTTTTTTTACAAATAATAGATTATTTTTAGTCTTGATGATTTGATTTTTATATTTTTTTAAAAAATTAATAATCTTTCCTGCGATATTTAAAGATTTTTGATTTAAAAGTTTGTTTCTTGAAGACAAAGCAACTCCATTTTTAGCTCTTATTGTTTCGCAAGGCACAATAATTATTTTTGAATTAATACTTTCTAAGTATTTTTTAATAATAATTAATTGCTGGTAATCCTTTTTTCCAAGAAAAAGATAGTTTGTTTTAACATGAGTTAATAATCTCTTAACTACTTCAATAACCCCCTCAAAATGACCAGGTCTAAATCTTCCTTCCATATAATTTTTGAAACCGTGAATTTTGTTCTTTATAATAATTTTTTTTTCCGGATATATGACATTTTTTTCAGGCAAATAAACGTAATCAACTTTATTTTTTTTGCAAATTTTGAGATCAGATAAAATAGTTTTTGGGTATCTTTTAAAATCATTTTTATTATTAAATTGTAATGGATTTACAAAAATACTTACGACAGTTAATAATTTTTTTTTTTTAGATTTTTTAATTAATGATACATGACCCTCGTGCAAGCAACCCATTGTTGGGATAAATCCAATTTTTTTTTTATTTAATAACGCTAAAGTTATTTTGTTTGCTGTTTTAATTATTTTCATTTATGAAATTAATTATAATATTTAATGATAAAAGAAGCGATAATACCATTAGCTGGTTTAGGTACAAGACTTCTGCCTTTTAGTAAAATAATCCCTAAAGAACTATTACCCTTAGGTAACAAAACTATTTTAGAACATATTTTAGATGAATGTATAGATGCAGGAATAAAAAAAATTATTCTTATTATTTCAAAAAGAAAGAAGATTATTAAAAATTATTTTTATCCTGATCCTTATTTATTAAATTATTTGAAGAATAAGAAAGATACAAAATCAATACAAAGGCTTAAAGTCATAGAACGTTATAGAAATAAAATTAAATTTGTCTATCAAAATTCTCCTAAAGGACTTGGAGATGCGGTATTAGCAGCAGGATCAATAATTAAAAATAAATCTTTTCTTTTGGTTTTGCCAGACGATATAATTATTAATGGAAACTGTTCAAAAAAAATTATTGGTATTCATAATAAATATTACTCATCAGTAATTGCATCAAAAAAAATAAAAAACTCTGAGGTATCACGTTATGGAATTATAAAATTTTCAAAAAAAAATGATAATAATTTGTTAATTAGTGATCTAGTAGAAAAACCAACTTTAAAAAATTCACCATCTAATTATGCTATTATAGGCAGATATATTCTGCCAACTAAAATAATCTCTTTATTAAAAAATATTAAAAAAGGTTCGCTTGGGGAAATACAAATTACAGATGCTATAAGACATTTAATTTATAATGATAATAAATTTATAGGTCATATATTTTCTGGAACCTACTTAGACTGTGGTACAGTTTATGGATATAATAGTTCATTAAAAAAATTCTAAAATGAAAATTTGTTTTATTGGCACAGGGTATGTTGGGTTAGTATCAGGAGTTTGTTTTTCTGATCTTGGTAATAACGTTATTTGTATTGATAAAGACAGTGAAAAATTAAATAGACTTGAAAATGGAGATATTCCAATATTTGAACCTGGTTTATCCGAACTAGTTAAAAAAAATTTAGATGCAGGCAGATTAAGTTTTTCAAATAATTTAATTGGTTCTATAAAAAAATCTGACATTGTGTTTATTGCTGTTGGAACACCAACGGCAAAAGATAGAGTTTCTGCAGATCTTTCCCAGGTGTTTTCTGTAGTTAAATTAATTTCAAAAAAAATAAAAACTCATAAAATTATAGTAACAAAGTCCACAGTACCTATTGGTACTGGTGATAAAATTGAAAAAATTTTAAATAAAAATAAAAAGAAAGGATTATTTACAATTGTATCTAATCCTGAGTTTCTTAGAGAAGGTGAGGCAATAAAAGATTTTAAATATCCAGATCGTATAGTTATTGGCGCAAATAATAAAAATGTAATTAAAATATTTAATGAATTATATCGACCTATAATTAATAAAGGAGCTGCATTTGTCTCTTGTTCTAGAAGATCAGCAGAACTTATTAAATATTCAGCCAACGCATTTCTTGCTACAAAAATTAGTTTTATCAATGAAATTGCTAATTTATGTGAGAAAGCAGGCGTTAATGTTGATGATGTCGCTCTTGGAATCGGACTTGATAAACGAATTGGTTCAAGATTTTTAAGAGCCGGACCTGCATATGGTGGATCATGTTTTCCAAAAGACACTAAAGCTTTGGCAAAAGTTGGTAAAAATTATAATTCGCCTCTTTCTATTGTTAATTCTGTCATAAATTTTAATGAAAGAAGAAAAAAAGATATTGAAAATAATATTTACAAAATTTTAAAGAATAAAATTAAAAATAAAAATATTTGTTTTTTAGGTGTCACTTTCAAAGCTAATACAGATGATTTAAGAGATTCTTCAGCAATAAATCTAATATCTAAATTTGTTAAAAAGGGGGCAAAAATTAATTATTACGAACCATCTGGTAATAAAGAAATATTAGATAAGCAAAAAAATGTAAACTATTTTGATGATTTGTACTTAGCAACAAAAAAAGTAGACTTAATTATTATCCATACTGAGTGGGATGAATTTAAAAATTTAAATTTTTCTAAGATTCTGAATAATAATAAAAAAATAATAATATATGATTTGAGAAATTTATACGATAGTAATTTTTTTAAAAATAAAACTAATATTACTTATTATTCTATCGGCAGATCAACTAATGCCTAAAGAGCTTATAAAGCTAAAAAAATATAAGACTCAAGTTAAAATTAAAAAACCAAATTTTTACGAAGTTATTCTTTTAAATGATGATTTTACAACAATGGAATTTGTTGTTAAAGTTTTACAATTATTTTTTAATATGACCAAGTCAACCGCTAATAAAGTTATGTTGAACATTCATAATAATGGCAGTGCTGTTTGTGGTGTTTATCCCTATGAAGTTGCTGAAACTAAAGTTGCACAAGTTCTAGATTATGCAAAACAACATCAGCATCCATTAAAATGTATTATGAAAAAAACTATTTAAATGGCTACATTTACTAAATCTTTAGAACAGGCAATCTCGCAAGCTTTCAAATACGCAACTGAAAAAAAACATCAGTATGTAACTTTAGAACATTTGCTACTTGCTCTAACAGATGAAACTGACGCTCGAAATGTTATGAAAGCGTGTAATGTAGATGTAGATTTATTAAATGAAAATTTAGAATTTTACATAGATAACGAATTAGAAAATATAGTTACTTCTGAAAGCAAATTAGAACCTCAGCCAACTGCAAGTTTTCAAAGAGTAATTCAAAGATCTATCGTTCATGTTCAGTCATCTGGAAAAAATGAAGTTACTGGCGCAAATATATTAGTTGCTTTATTTGCTGAGCGAGAAAGTCATGCAACATTTTTTTTGCAAGAGCAGGAAGTTACACGTTATGATGTAGTTAATTTTATCTCACACGGAATCACTAAAGTTGATAATTTTGCTTACGGTGGATCATTTGATAGCTCACCTTCACATAGCAGCAATAAAGCCAGCACTAATTCTCCATTAGAAACTTATTGTGTAAATTTGAATAAAAAAGCTGAACAAAATAAAATAGATCGTTTAATTGGCAGAACTGTAGAAATAGATCGATTAGCTCAAATTTTATGCAGAAGAACTAAAAATAATCCATTATTGGTGGGAGATCCAGGCGTTGGAAAAACAGCAATTGTTGAAGGACTTGCTTTTAAAATTTTTAATAATGAAGTTCCAGAAGTTTTAAAATCGCATGTGATTTTTTCTCTCGATATGGGGACATTAATTGCGGGGACTAGATATAGAGGAGATTTTGAAGAGCGTCTAAAATTGATTATTAAAGAAATAGAAAAAAATAAAAATTATATTTTGTTTATAGATGAAATTCATACATTAGTAGGTGCTGGATCAACTTCTGGAAGTTCAATGGATGCTTCTAATATGCTTAAGCCAGCTTTACAGGCAGGAAACATAAGATGCATCGGCTCAACTACTTATAATGAATATAGATTATTTTTTGAGAAGGATAGAGCTTTACAAAGAAGATTTCAAAAAATTGATGTACCAGAGCCAACAATTGATGAGGCTTATAAAATTATGTACGGTATCCGTTCAAAATATGAAACATTTCATAATGTTAAATTTACCGATGCTGCAATTAAAGCCTCAGTTGATTTATCGAGCAAATATATTGGCAATAAAAAGTTACCTGATAAATCAATAGATGTACTTGATGAATTAGGATCTTCAGAAGTTTTAAAACCTGAATCACAAAGAAAAAAAATATTAGATGTTGATGATGTTGAGCGGATAGTTTCTCAGGTTACAAAAATTCCAGAAAAGAACATATCTGTTAATGACAGAATGTATTTAAAAGATTTAGATAAAAATTTAAAAAGAGTTATTTATGGACAAGATCTTGCAATTGATAGTCTTGTCTCCTCAATTAAATTATCAAGATCTGGCCTTAGAGATAGTAATCGAACTATTGGAAATTATATGTTTTCAGGACAGACTGGTGTTGGAAAAACTGAACTTGCAAAACAACTTGCAAAAGTTCTTGGTATTGAGCTCATTCGTTTTGATATGTCGGAATATATGGAAAGACATTCAGTTTCGAAATTAATTGGCGCTCCTCCAGGATACGTTGGTTTTGATCAAGGGGGATTACTTTCTGAAAAAGTTGATAAAAATCCTTATGCTGTTCTTTTAATTGATGAAATAGAAAAAGCTCATCCTGATATTTACAATATTTTGCTACAAATTATGGACTATGGAAAATTAACTGACCAAAACGGAAAAAAAATTGATTTTAGAAATATTATTTTAATTATGACAACAAATGCTGGAGCTGAAGATTTGCAAAAATCTCAGATAGGATTTAATAAAAGTATAAATAAAGATGGTGATTTAGAAACTATTAATAAAATATTTTCTCCTGAATTTAGAAATAGATTAGACTCTATTGTTCAATTTAATATTTTAAACAAAGATACTGTTAAAAAGATTGTTGAAAAATTTGTAATTGAACTTGAAACTCAATTAGGAGAGAGGGATGTTATTATTAATCTAACTGATAAAGCTAGTAATTTGATTTCAAAATTAGGTTTTGATGAAAAAATGGGCGCTAGACCATTAAATAGGGTTATTGATGAAAAAATTAAAAAACCTTTGGCAGATGAACTTATTCATGGAAAGTTAGTTAATGGTGGACATGTTTTAGTTGATGTCAAAAATGATATTCTTGTATTTGAAATAAATAAAATTGAAAAAATATCCAAAAAATCAGTTAGCAAAACAGTACAATAATTATGTTTGGTTTATTTTTAAATAAGACAAAAAAAATAGAAGAAAAATTGTCGAAACTTGCGATAGAAATTGCAAGTATTCAAAAGAATATAATTGTTTATCCAAATGAGAATAACTACAAAAGCTTACATATAAGTAAAACCAAAGAATTAAATTCTCTTTATGACGAATTGGAAGTTGCAAAAGGTAAAGATTATCTTAATGAATTTATTCGTAAATTATCCAATGAATATAAGCAATCTGATCACGTTTTATCTAAAACTGAGCAAAAGATATTAGATAAGATTTTAATTGAATATAAAGTTAAAGTTAAAATAAAAGCTTAGTAAATCTCAAAAATACTCTCAATTTCTACACAGGCATTTAAAGGTAAAGAGTTGCATCCTATAGCTATTCTAGAATGTAAGTTATCTGGAAATATTTTTGCAACTAAATCTGATGCACCATTAATAATTTTTGCATGATCTGAAAAGTTTTCTAAACAATTTACATAACCACTTATTCGAATACAGTTTTTTACTTTGTTAAGATCTCCATTACATGCGTTCTTTAGTTGTCCTAAAGCATTTAAAATTGCAGTTTCCGCTGCTTTTTGAGCTTGTTCTATAGAAATATCTTTAATGACTTTACCGGTTGTTATTTTCCCATCATTAGCGATTGGGAGCTGACCTGATATAAAAATAAGTTTTTCATACCTACTAAAAGCTGAATAATTACCAACAGGTTTTGGCGGAGACGGTATATTAATATTTAATTCTCTAATAATTTCTTCAGCTTTATTCATCTTCAGAGTTATTTTTTTTACTTCTTTTTTTAGATTTCTTTCCACTTTTAGATTCATCGTAAGCAATTCTAGCATCTATTAAAACAAGAGCTTCTTCCATTGATATGTTTTCAGGGTCTTTATCGTCAGGAATTGTTGCATTAATTGTTTTATACTTAATATAAGGTCCATATTGGCCTTTCATAATCTTGATAGGCTTTTTATCTTCAGGATGCTCACCAAGATTTTTAATTTCATTGGAGGTTCTTCTTCCTGGTTTTGCTTCAGCAATTAATGTAATTGCTCTATTTAAACCTAAAGAAAAAATTTCTTCTGGATTTTCTAATGAAGCGGATTTATTTTCACATTTCACATAAGGTCCAAATCTTCCTACATTTAAAGTAATATCCTTAGAATTTTCTGGATATTGACCAAGTACTTTAGGGAGTGATGCTAAAAATTTACATTTATCCAAGTCTAATAAATCTAAAGAAATTCCTTTAGGTATAGATACGTTTCGAAGGTTTTTTTCATCATTGCCAATTTGAAGATAAGGTCCAAATCTTCCTTTTTTTAATACAATTTTTTCTTTATTATCAGTTTCTCCATATACTTTTGGCTCAGCAAGAAAATCTTGTTCAGCTGCTTTTGCTCTTGATAAAGGTCTTGTAAATTTACATTCAGGATAATTTGAACAACCTATAAATGCTCCAAATCTTCCATTCTTTAAACTAAGTTCTCCGTTGCTACAGTTCTTGCATTTTTTTGAAATTTTGCCATCTTCATCTTTATCGAAAATAATATCACCTAAACTTTCATTCAATAAATCAAGCACAGCTCTTGTTCTTAATTCTTTTACTTCATTAATATTTTTATAAAATTCTTTCCAGAAATTTTCTAAAACTTTAAGATATTCAATTTTACCAGTAGTGATTTCATCTAAACTATCTTCAAGTGTTGCAGTAAAGTTATAATCAACATATTTAGTAAATAATTTATCTAAAAAAGCTGTAATAAGTTTACCTCTATCGGTTGGTATGAAGCGTTTTGTTACAAGTTCTACATAATTTCGAGCTGATAATACTGAGATTATACTTGCATAAGTAGAGGGTCTTCCTATTCCAAGTTCTTCTAATTTTTTAACTAGACTTGCCTCAGAGAATCTAGGTGGTGGTTCAGTAAAATGCTGTTCAGTATTGAATTTAGGATTTTCTAATTTTTCATTAATCTTAACCTCTGGTAGGATTTTTTGATCATTTTCATCATCTTTATCTACTTCATCATCTTCTTTAACATCTTGGTATAGTTTTAAAAAACCATCAAATACTTGAACAGATCCTGTTGCTCTAAAAGTAATATTTTTTGATTCATTTAATATCTCTAAAGTGCATCTCTCGTATTCAGCGTTTTCCATTTGAGATGAAAGAGTTCTATTCCAAATCAGCTCATATAATCTTGCTTGATCTTTATCTAAAATAGATTTCATTTTTTCGGGTGTTCTTAAAATGTCAGTAGGTCTGATTGCCTCATGCGCTTCTTGAGCATTTTTTGCTTTCTTACCTGAATAATTTCTAGCTTCATTTGGTAAGTATTTTTTGCCTATTTCTTTATCGATATAATTTCTACATTCTTTGATAGCATCTTGAGAGATGTTAGTTCCGTCAGTTCTCATATAAGTAATTAAACCAACAGAATCCCCCTCAATATCAATTCCTTGATAGAGTCTTTGAGCAATTTGCATTGTTCTTGAAGCAGAAAAACCTAATTTTTTAGAAGCTTCTTGCTGCATAGTAGAAGTTGTAAAAGGTGCGTAGGGACTTCTTCGATAAGGTTTTTTATCTATATTTGTAATATTAAAATTTTCTTTCTTTATTTGATTTAAAACATTTTTAATTTCCTCTTCATTTTTAAATGAAAATTTTTCTATTTTATTTCCTTTAAAAGAATAAAGTCTCGCGTTTAGTTCTTTTTTTTGTTGAGTTAAAAAAGTGCAAGCAAAAGTCCAATATTCTTGAGGTTTAAATAATTCAATATCATGTTCTCTATCTACAATAAGTCTTAGAGCGACAGATTGCACTCTTCCTGCTGATTTAGATCCTGGAAGTTTTGTCCAAAGAATTGGTGATATGTTAAATCCAACTAGATAATCCAAAGCTCTTCTGGCCATATAGGCATTAACTAACTCTGGATTAATATCTCTTGGGTTACTAATTCCATTTTCTACTGCTTTTTTAGTAATTTCGTTGAATACGACTCTTTCAAATTTTTTATCTTTAATTTTTTTATTTTCTTCTAAAATACATTTTAAATGCCAAGCAATAGCTTCGCCTTCACGATCAGGGTCAGTTGCTAGAATAATTCTATCAGCATCAATTGCATAATCAGTAATTTCTTTTAAATGTTTTTTTGAACCTGGATCAATTTCCCAAATCATTTTAAAATTATGCTCTGTGTCGACGGAACCATTTTTTGAGGGAAGATCTCTAATATGCCCGTAGCTTGCTAAAACTTTAAAATCGGAACCTAAATATTTATTAATTGTTTTTGCTTTTGCCGGACTTTCAACGATAACTAAATTCATAAGTTTTGAGTAAAAAGGCAAGAACTGTCAAAATTTGTGACCTTTGTCAAATTTCAAAAAAATAATATACAAAAAAGTCTTTAATTACTTAGAAATTATCTTTTATGAGGGAGGCTATGTTTTGTCTATGTGTGAATATTGAACTTATAAAATAAAAGAAAATTAATAAAAAAATTTTTTGATCAAAAAATATAAAAGTTGTAACCGTTACTACAAAATATCCTAATAATGCGGAAACAGCTGATATTCTAAAAATTAAAAGCATGATTAACCATGTGATAATAAAAACAGTTGATAAATAAAAATTAATTACTAATAAACTTCCTATAAATGTTGCAACTCCTTTTCCTCCTTTAAATTTTAGCCACACAGGAAAAATATGTGCAAGAAAAACAATTACAGCAGAGTAGTAAGTTAATTCATTAAAATATTGTGTTGTTAATAAAACAGATAAAGTTCCTTTAAGACCATCCAGAAGAAGAGTTAGACCAGCAATAAATTTATTGCCTGTTCTTAAAACATTCGTTGCACCAATGTTTCCAGATCCAATTTTTCTGACATCTCCTAAACCAGCAAATTTTGCAAGAATTAAACCAAAGGGTATAGAGCCTAATATATAAGAGTAAAATGTTACTATAAGGATGTCCATTAAGCTTCGAATACTAAATTTCCATTAATAAAAGTTTTTTCAACCTTTCCTTGCATTTTTCTTTTCTCAATTGCTGTATTCTTTGATTTTGATTTAATTTTTTCTTTTTCGATAACCCATGGCTTATTAAGATTAATTATAGCTATGTCTGCATCACTTCCAACCGATAAATTTCCAGCATCGATATTTAATATTTTTGCGGGGTTACAAGTTAACGTTTTTATAAGTGTATTTAGATCACAAGATTGATTGTGATAAAGTTCTAATGTTAGAGACAATAAAGTTTCAATTCCTGATGCGCCAGTTGCTGCTTGTTGAAAAGGCAAACGTTTTGACTCTTCATCTTCGGGTTTATGGTCGGATACAATTACATCAATTAATCCCTTTTTAACAGCTTCGATTAAAGCTAAACGATCATTTTCAGTTCTTAAAGGAGGAGATAATTTTAAAAATGTTTTAAAATCTCCAATATCATTTTCATTTAGGGAAAGATTATTAATCGAAACACCAGTTGTAAATTCTAATCCTTTTTTTTTATAATTATCAATAACCAACAGTGATGTTTTTGAAGATATTGTAGATATGTGGTATCTGTTTTTGTAAAGTTCTAATAAACTTAAGTCTCTTTCTATAATAATTTTTTCAGCAATATCTGGAATTCCTTTTAATCCTAATCTTGTTGAAATCTCGCCTTCGTTAATTGCGCCGTTAGCTGAAAGCTCGTTGTCTTGAGGAAATTGTATGATTAAGCTGTTTAGGTTTTTTGAATAATTAAATATCTTATCCATTACTCTATTATTTTGAACACATTTAATTCCATCTGTAAAACCAACAGCTCCAATAATTCCAAGCAAACCAAACTCCGACATTTCATTACCCTCAAGATTTTTAGTCAGTGTAGCAAGAGGATAAATTTTAATTTGCGACTTATCTTTTGCTCTTCTTTTTGTGAAATCCAATATAGATCCATTGTCAATTACTGGCATAGTATTTGGCATTGTAACAACAGAGGTAACTCCACCTGATAAAGCAGCTTCACTTAAGGTTCTAAAATTTTCTTTGTATTCAAAACCAGGCTCTCCAACAAATACTCTCATATCTACAATACCTGGTATTGAGATATTGCCTTTACAATCTATAATTTCGCAGTCTTTAGGGGCATTTTCTTTAGTAACTTTTTTTCCAACTGCTTCAATTTTTCCGTTTTTATTAATTAATATTCCACCAACTTCGTCGATATTATTTTGTGGATCTATTATTCGTGTATTAATTAAAAGTTTCATTTTCATTTATTATTTCCGCAAATAATTTTTAAACAGGCCATTCTAACTGCAACTCCCATTTCAACTTGTTCTTTAATAATGCTGCGATTGATGTCGTCTGCTAATGTTGTGTCAATTTCAACACCTCTGTTCATAGGACCCGGATGCATAATGAGTGCATTAGGATGGGCTTTTGTAATTTTTTTATAATCTAAACCGTAAAATTCATAATATTCTCTTGTTGAAGGCACGTAAGATCCTTGCATACGTTCTGTTTGAAGCCTTAACATCATAACAATGTCAGATCCTTCAAGACCTTTATTCATATCTGTGAATGCTTTAACTCCTAGACTCTCAATATTTTTTGGCATGAGAGTAGGGGGTGCAATTACTCTAACTTCAGCTCCCAACATGTTAAGTAAATAAATATTAGATCGTGCAACTCTTGAGTGCATTATGTCGCCACAAATCGAAATTCTTAAACCTTCAATTTTTCCTTTTTTAATTCTAATTGTCAGCGCATCGAGTAATGCTTGAGTTGGATGCTCTCTCCAACCATCGCCAGCGTTAATGACTGAACAATTGACTTTTTGAGCTAAAAGATTTGCAGCTCCAGAATCTTGATGTCTTATTATTAAAACATCAGGGTGCATAGCATTCAAAGTCATTGCAGTATCAATTAAAGTTTCACCTTTTTTGATTGCTGAATTTGAAACATTCATATTCATCACATCAGCTCCTAATCTTTTTCCAGCAAGTTCAAATGAGCTTAAGGTTCTAGTAGAAGATTCAAAAAATAAATTTATTTGAGTTTTACCAGTTAGAATATTTAATTTTTTTTGTTCTTTTTTATTAAAGTCAACAAATTGCATTGACTCATCAAGAATATAATTAACTTCGGGAATAGATAAAGATTGAATGCCTAAGAGGTGTTTGTGACTGAATTTAACAGCTTCTTTTTGTATAGCCATTAAAAGCAACTCTATACTTGCAAACCTTAAAGCTTGCAAGCATTAAGTTAAAATCACTTATTTTGTTTGATTTTTATAATAATCAATAAAGCCTTGTAAAATAAAGGCAGCAGAATTCTCATCTAATTTTTTCTGCTTCTTGGTAACGTTAATGGATAAGTTTGACATACCTTTATAAGCACCTTCACTTGAGAGTCTTTCATCCCAAAGTGTTACCGGTATAGACAATTGTTCAGCTAAACTCTTAGAAAAGTCTTTGGCTGATTGAGCTCTTGGACCAAGTGAACCGTCCATGTTAATAGGGTTACCTACTACGATTGCCTCAACATTATTTTCTTTAATTATATTTCTTATTTTAGATATAAAAAATTTTAGCTGCGTAAATTCAATTGTAGTTAAAGGAGTTGCGATGTTATGATTTTCATCGCAGATAGCGATACCTATATTTTTTTTTCCATGATCAATACCTATTAATCGGGATTGTTTATTTATTATTTCTACAAATTTATCGTTCTCTAATAGGTTGTAAGTTTTCATTAAAATGTTAATTTAGCCAGATTTACCATTAAGTCTAATGTCAATTAACAAAGATACTATTAAGAAAATATCAAAGTTAGCAAGGATATCAGTAGCTAAAGAAGAGACTGATAGACTAGAAAAAGATCTAAATTCTATTTTAAAATTTGTTGAACAGTTAAGAGAACTTAACACTGATAAAATTGCTCCGATTGCTTCAGTATCTGATCAGGCTCTTACAATGAATAGAGATGAGATTAAAAAAATTAATGAAAAAGAAGAGATTTTAAAAAATGCTCCTGATAAGAATTCTAATTATTTTATTGTTCCTAAAGTTATCGAATAAATATGACTGATCTTACAAAACTTACTTTAGTTAATAGTATAAAAAATATTAAAGAAAAAAAGTGTAGTGCTACAGAGTTAGTTGGTGCTTATGTCAAAAGAATAGAAAAATCTGATAAATTAAATTGTTTTAATACTAAAGATTTAGAAAACGCTCTTAATAAAGCCAAAAAAATAGATGCTAATCAAAAATTAGACAAAGCTTTAGTTGGAGCTCCAATTGCTGTTAAAGATTTATTTTGTACGAAAGACGTTAAAACAACAGCTTCAAGTAAAATTTTATCAAATTTTACACCAACGTATGAATCTACTGTTACAGAAAAACTTTGGAATGAAGATGCCATTTTAATTGGAAAATTAAATTCAGATGAATTTGCAATGGGATCATCCAATGAAACAAGTCATTTTGGAAATGTTTTAAATCCATATAGATTAAATAATGAAAATCTCGTTCCGGGAGGGTCTTCGGGTGGATGTGCTAGTGCTGTTGCTGCTGATTTAACAACGGCTACCGTTGGAACTGATACTGGTGGAAGTATTCGTCAACCAGCAGCATTTACTGGTATTGTTGGTTTAAAACCTACTTACGGTCGTTGTTCTAGATGGGGAATAGTTGCATTTGCATCTTCTTTAGATCAAGCAGGACCTATGACAAAAGATGTCAAAGATGCTGCATTAATTTTGGATGTTATTTGTGGTTATGATGAAAAAGATTCAACATCAGCAAATAAACCTAAGAGCTCATTCCTTAATTCAATTAAAAATAATGTTAAAGGTTTAAAAGTTGGAATTCCAAAGGAATATCGTGTTGATAATATGCCAAAAGAAGTAGATGATTTATGGCAAGATGGAATTAAAATTTTAAAAGATAACGGAGCTATAATTAAAGATATTTCATTACCTCATACAAAATACGCTCTTCCTACTTATTACATTATTGCTCCAGCGGAAGCCTCATCAAATTTAGCAAGATATGATGGTGTTCGATATGGATTTAGAACAGAAGGAAAAGATTTAACGGAGATGTACGAAAATACCAGATCTAAAGGTTTTGGCACTGAAGTTAAAAGAAGAATTATGATTGGAACTTATGTTTTATCATCAGGTTACTATGACGCTTACTATTTAAAAGCACAAAAAGTTAGAAATCTAATCAAAATAGATTTTGATACTGCTTATCAAAATGTAGATGTAATTTTAACACCAACAACACCAACACCAGCATTTAAATTTGGAGAAAATATTGATGATCCAATTGCTATGTATTTAAATGATATATTTACAGTAACTGCAAACTTAGCCGGTCTTCCTGCAATATCATTGCCAATAAAATATAATAAAGATGGACTGCCTTTAGCACTGCAACTATTTGGAAAATCTTTTGATGAACAAACGTTATTAAACACAGCCTATTCAATAGAACAGCAAGTTAATTTTAAATCGCAAGTTAAAGATTGGTGGATGTAATGGCTGATAAAGAATTTAATTATTACATATCTGGTGAGACTGGAAAATGGGAAGTTATAATTGGCCTTGAGGTTCATGCTCAAGTAAGTTCAAATGCTAAATTATTCTCATCTTCTGCTACAAAATTCGGAGCAGAACCAAATTCACAAGTTAGTCTAATTGATGCAGCTATGCCAGGAATGTTGCCTGTAATTAATAAATTTTGTGTTGAACAAGCAGTTAAAACAGGACTTGGATTGAAAGCTAAAATTAATTTACTTTCTGTCTTTGATAGAAAGAATTATTTTTATGCAGATTTACCGCAAGGCTATCAAATCTCTCAATTTAAATATCCTATTGTTGGTGAAGGAGAAGTAATTCTTGATATGCCATATGGAACAAAAAAAGTTGGGATTGAAAGACTCCATCTTGAACAAGATGCCGGCAAGAGTCTACATGACCAAGATCCTACCAAGACATTTATTGACTTAAATAGATCTGGAGTTGCGTTAATGGAAATTGTAAGTAAACCAGATTTAAGATCACCAGAAGAGGTAGCGGAATATATTAAAAAATTAAGATCTATTATGCGTTATTTAGGTACTTGCGATGGAAATATGGAAGAGGGCTCGTTAAGGGCGGATGTCAATGTATCAGTTAGAAAGATGGGCAGTAAAGATTTTGGAACTCGTTGTGAAATTAAAAACGTAAATTCTATTAAATTTATGCAACAAGCCATTCAATATGAAGCAAAAAGGCAAGTGGATTTACTTGAAGAAGGTAAAATAATTGATCAAGAAACTAGATTATTTGATACTAAAAAGAATGAAACTCGTCAGATGCGTAGTAAAGAAGATGCGCATGATTATAGGTATTTTCCAGATCCAGATCTTCCGCCATTAAAATTTGATCAATCATTCGTAGATGAGCTTAAACAAAGATTACCAGAGTTACCTGATGAAAAAAAAGAACGTTTAATAAAAGATTATAAACTTTCAAATTATGAGTCTGGCGTTTTGATTTCTGATAAGGACACCTCTGATTATTTTGAAAATGTGGCAAAAAATTCTGATATCAAACTTGCTATTAACTGGGTCATTGGTGACTTATTTGCAGCTTTAAATAAAATTGGAAAATCAATTAAAGAATCTCCAATTTCATCTCAAAATTTATCAAAATTAATAAACTTAATAAAAAATAATACGATTTCAGGAAGAATTGCTAAAGAAGTTTTTGAATTAATGATCAATGATAACAGAGACCCGAAAATTATTGTTGAAGAAAAAGGACTTATTCAAGAAAGTAATGTTGGAGAATTAGAAAAAATTATTGAAAAAGTATTAAAGGATAATGCCGATAAAGTTGCAGAATATAAATCTGGAAAAGATAAGTTATTTGGTTTTTTTGTAGGATCAGTAATAAAAGAGTCCAAAGGTAAAGCAAACCCTGCTTTGGTTAATGATATATTAAAGAAAAAACTTTCATAAAGTGTTTAAGTCCTTAGAAAATTCAACTCAATTACAAGCATATCTATTTAAAACAGGTATTAACGAACATCCGTTGCAAAAGGAATTACGAGAATATACAGAAAGCAATCTCGGTAACGCTTCCATAATGCAAATTAGTCCAGATCAAGGAGCTTTGCTGCAGTTTATTATTAAGAGTTCAAATATACAAAATTGTTTAGAGATTGGAACTTTCACAGGCTATAGCGCCTTAACTATGGCTTTAGCGCTTCCAGAAAATGGATCAATCGTCAGTTTAGACATTGATAAAAAAAATACTGATATTGCTAAAAAATATTGGAATAAACATAGTGTGAGTAAAAAAATTGATTTTATTTTAGCTCCAGCACTAGAGACTATGGAAGAATTTATTAATCAAGATAAAATTTTTGATTTAATTTTTATTGATGCAGATAAAAAAAATTACAAAAATTATTTTTTAAAATCACTTGAGCTTTTAGAAAAGGATGGAATTATTATTATTGATAACACCTTATGGAAGGGGAAAGTTGCTGATCCAAATATTAATGATGATCAAACAATTTCTATTAAAGAATTTAATAGTTTTGTTAAAGATTTTAAGGGAACCGAGAGTATGATATTACCTATCGCAGATGGTATGACCATTTGTAGAAAATTATAAAATGTTAAAATTAATCAGTTTTTATAAATTTGTTAAAATAAAAAATCCTAGTGATAATAAATTAATCTTTAAAAAATTTCTTATTGATAACAAGTTAAAAGGTAGCATTATTTTTTCCTTAGAAGGAATTAACGGAAGTGTAGCTGGCAAACAATCAAACATTGATTTATTGACAAAATTTTTAATGAAAAAATTTTCATTTCAAGAGTTTGATACTGTTAATGAATGTGAAGTTGATTTTATTCCGTTTAAAAGAGCTAAAATTAAAATAAAAAATGAAGTAGTTCCTTTAAATGAGTTATTTAATGATGATAAGTATAAATTCCAAAATAGAATTGAACCTGAAGATTGGAATAAATTAATTTTATCCAATGATGTGACAGTTGTTGATGTAAGAAAATCCTTTGAAAGTGAAATTGGTACTTTTGAAAAAGCAATAAATCCAAAAATTAATGATTTTAGAAAATTTCCAGAATACTTTGAAAAACTTTCTGATGATAAGGATAAAAAAATTGCAATGTTCTGCACAGGGGGGATTCGTTGCGAAAAAGCCGCTAGTTATTTATTCAAAAGAGGTTTTAAAAATGTTTATCAATTAAAAGGTGGAATCTTAAACTATTTAAATAGAATACCTGCTAAAAAATCTTTATGGAATGGAGAATGTTTTGTCTTTGATGAGAGAATTACTGTTGTAAATAATTCTAAAAAGGGAAACTATCTAATGTGCGCAGGTTGTAGAACTCCGATGAAAAAAAAAGATATAAACTCTCCCAAATATGAAAAAGATGTGAGTTGTCCAAATTGTTTTGATAAGTTAACAGACAAACAAAAATATAGATTTAGAATGAGAGCTTCACAAAAATTAGGTGGTAAATTAAAATCAAATTCATTACATAGTGCATCAGTATGAGTCAGCAAGTTCCTAATGTTAAATTTGTAACCCGACCCGATAAAGAATTTGTTTCTGTAACCTCAGACGACATTTTTAAAAATAAAAATATAGTTTTATTTGCACTACCTGGAGCTTTTACCCCAACTTGCAATGATTATCATTTGCCAGGTTATGAACTTAATTATGATGAATTAAAAAAATTGGGTATCGATGAAGTTTATTGTTTAAGTGCTAATGACCCGTTCGTTATGAAAGCTTGGGCAAAGAATTTAGATCTTAAAAATGTTAAAATGTTACCTGATGCTAATTTAGAATTTACTAAAGCGATGGGAATGATCACAGATAGGTCTGCAGCTGGAATGGGTCAGCGTTCTAAAAGATATTCCATCTATGTTAAAAATAAGATTATTGAAAAAATGTTTTTGGATGAAGATGGTAAATTTGATGTTAGCGATTCAAATACTATGATTAGTTATTTAAAGTCAAAAATTTAATGAAAAAAGGTCTTCGACCTATCACACGAACTGCAAATCCAGAACCTCAAGATAAAAATTCTATTTCATGGATTATTTGGGCTGCTTGGGCCGATCGAATTACTTTTGAAGACATTAAAGAGCAAACAGGAAAATCTGAGTCTGAAGTTATTAAAATTATGAGAAAGAATCTAAGTGAAAGTTCATTTAAATTATGGAGAAAGAGAACTCGTAATCAGAGCATTAAACATAGAAAAAAATTTGAGGACTCAAGAAAGCAATTAAATCAAAGAATTTACTTTTCTGATAACGATTAAAATTCTTACATTTTAGTTGAATAAATATCATTCTAGTTTAGATAGACACTCTTCATGGCGACAGATATTAAAAAAATCCGCAACATTGCAATTATTGCGCACGTTGATCACGGAAAAACAACACTACTAGATAAATTATTAAGAGATTCTGGAACATTAAAAGCCTCTGAGATGGCTCAAGAGCGTGTAATGGATTCTAATGAAATTGAAAAAGAGAGGGGTATTACTATTCTTGCAAAAAATACTTCATTAACTTGGAATGGTTATCAAATTAATATTATTGATACTCCTGGTCACGCAGATTTCGGTGGTGAAGTTGAACGCGGACTTTCTATGGTTGATTCAGTTTTGCTTCTTGTTGATGCAGTAGATGGACCAATGCCTCAAACTAGATTTGTGACATCTAAAGCATTAAAACTTGGACTTCGTCCAATTGTAGTTATTAACAAAGTGGATCGTGACGGAGCTAGACCAGACTGGGCATTAGATCAAACTTTTGATTTATTTGACAAATTAGGAGCAACTTCTGAGCAATTAGATTTTCCAATTGTTTATACTTCAGCAATTCAAGGTTGGGCTGCAAAAGAACCTAAAAAAGCTGATCATAACATGAGCGTCTTATTTCAGTGTATCGTTGATAACGTTCCACATCCGAATGTAGATCTTGATGGTCCTTTTAGAATGCAAGTGAGTGCTTTAGATTATTCCAGCTATGTTGGTGTTATAGGAGTTGGAAGAATTCAAAGAGGAACTATAAAAGTTAATGATAACGTTTCAATTATTAATAAAGATGGAAAAATTAAAAATGGAAAAATTTTACAAATTTTAGGATTTTTAGGTTTAACACGAGTTGAAAAACAAGAAGCATCAGCTGGTGAAATTATTATGTTTTCTGGAATTGATGGTGTTAAAATTTCAGATACGGTTTGCGATCCAAAACAAGTAGAACAGCTTCCACCACTTGTTGTTGATGAACCTACAATTAGCATGACTTTTCAAGTTAATACTTCTCCTTTTGCAGGTAAAGAAGGCAAGTATGTCACAACTAGAAATATTAAAGATAGATTGGATAAAGAACTTATTCACAACGTTGCACTTAGAGTTTCTGAAACAGAAAGTCCTGACAAATATAGAGTATCTGGTCGAGGGGAACTTCATTTATCAATTTTAATCGAAAATATGCGAAGAGAAGGTTACGAGCTTGCAATTTCTAGACCTGAAGTAATTATCAAAAAAGTTAATGGCCAAGATCAAGAACCTTTTGAAGCTTTAACCATTGATATTGAAGAACAACATCAAGGTAAGATTATGGAAAAACTTGGTGAAAGAAAGGGAGATTTAAAAAATATGGTCTCTGACAGCAGAGGCAGAGTTCGATTAGATTATATTATTCCAACAAGAGGTTTAATTGGTTTTCGTTCAGATTTTTTATCAACTACTTCAGGAACAGGATTAATGTATCATTCCTTTGATCATTACGGTCCTAAAATTAATCAGGCATTAGGGGAGAGAAATAATGGTGTTTTGATTGCAAAGGATCAAGGTAAAGCAGTTACCTATGCAATATTTCATCTTCAAGATCGTGGCAAGTTTTTCATATCTCATGGAGATGAGGTTTATGGTGGGCAAGTTATTGGAATACACAATAGAGATAATGACTTAGTCGTTAATCCATTAATTGGGAAAAAAGTATCAAATGTAAGATCAGTTACTGCTGATGAAGCCTTAATTATTGTTCCGCCTATTAAAACAACTTTGGAGTATTCATTACAATTTATTAATGATGATGAACTTGTTGAGGTAACTCCAAAATCTATTCGTATAAGAAAAAAATTCTTACTTGAACACGAACGTAAAAGAGCACAAAAATCTATATAATTAATGATTAGTGTTATTAAGTATAAAGATCTAGGCGGAGCTGATCATGGCTGGCTTAAAGCAAAACATCATTTTAGTTTTGCATCATATTATAATCCTAAAAGAATGGGCTTTGGTTCTATTCGAGTTATTAATGACGATATTATAAAAGCTAAAAACGGCTTTGATCCACATCAGCATAACGATATGGAAATTATTACTTATGTTAGATCTGGTGCAATTACTCATTCCGATAATCAAGGTAATAAAGGAAGAACAGAAGCTGGCGATATTCAGGTTATGAGTGCAGGTTCAGGGATTATTCATTCAGAATATAATTTAGAAGATAAAGAAACTACTCTTTATCAAATCTGGATTATTCCAAACAAAACTAATGTTAAACCTAGATGGGAAGCAAAACAATTTCCAAAAGCACCTGTTAAAAATAAACTTAATCTTTTAGTTTCAGGATTTGGCAATAATTACAAAGAGGGAACGTTAGGTATTTATCAAGATGCTTATGTGTTTGGTGGAAAAATAAATAAAAGCGATGAAATAAATTACGACATTAAACATCAGGCTTATTTATTATGTTCTTATGGAAATATTACTTTAGAGGATAAGGTACTAGAAAAAGGAGATGCTGCTGAAATTTTAAATATTAAAAAATTTAAAATTAAAGCTAATGATAATTCTGAAGTTTTGGTAATTGATGCTCCAAAATAAAAAATTAAGCAACTTTAAGAAATATAACTCCAAGAATTATTAAAGATACTCCAATCCATCTTAAGAGAATTGATGGATCGTTAAAAAATAAAACACCAATAATAAAAGTTCCAGCAGCACCAATTCCAGTCCATACAGCATAAGCAGTCCCAATGGATATCCCTTTTAATGATAACCATAATAAAATTCCGCTTATTGCCATCGAAAGTACTGAAAGGACAGGTCCTAATATTTTAAAAGAAGGGATAGCAGATAATTTGAGACCCAGCGGCCAACCTATTTCAAAAAAGCCAGCAGCAATTAGATAAATCCAATGAATTGAATTCACTTAAATTTTAATCTTAAATTAGGCAGTTTTTTTCTTTGTTGTAGCTTTGGCTTTTGGTAATTTTCCACCAGCTGCTAAACATTCATCCATAGTTTTGTATGGAGTAAAATCTTTAAGTTTTTTATAAGATTTCGATTCTGCACTGTAACAAATCCCAGATTTAGCTGATTTTTTAATCCCAGTATTTTGAGCAAATGCTAAGTTTTGGCTAAACAGCACTATTGAAAGCATGATTATAATTTTTTTCATAAGCGCGTTTATTAATGATATTTAAATAATTATTCAACTTTTTTCCTAATAGTTAAACTTGTAATATAGAATTAATGGCTTAAATATTTGCCTTTAAGCAAGGAGAGGTGGCCGAGATGGCTGAAGGCGGCGGTTTGCTAAACCGTTATACGATTGAAAAGTCGTATCGAGGGTTCGAATCCCTCTCTCTCCGCCAAAAATATGAATGATAATCTTGTTATTAGTGAAATAATTTCAAAATCATTTTCTTATATATTTAAAGACATAAAAAAAATATTTAGAGAAAGTTTTTTTACTGTTTTATTTTTAACATTAATTTTTAACGGACTATATTTTTTAGTTTTAGAGAATATTGCAACAAAATTTACATTTTTTATAATTTTCTCATTAATGGGATTAATTGTTAGTACAATTGCATATAAGGTGCATAGAGATATTTTATTAAATCAAACTATATTTAATCCATTATTTAAAATGTTTGATTTTACAATAATTAGATATTTATTTTATAGTACTTTAATTTCTCTATTTGCTTTAAGTCCATTATTTTTAAAATATTATTTAGATCGTAATGATATAAATACTTTATTTGGTTCTGATAGCCGATACATAATATTATTGTTAATTCCTACGATCTATATAGCTTTTAAAGTTATTTTAATTTTACCAAAAATAGCTTTAAACAAATCAATTAATATTTTTTCGGGTAATGAATTTAATAATTTTTCAGGAAAATTATTTTTAATTTTTTTAATTATTACTTTATCTTTTATTCTTCCTACTTATTTAATTTTTGCAATGCAGGTTTATTTTTTACAAAATTCTTATGAATTTTATAAATTTTTTAAACCATTTTTTGACTTTATATCTTTTTTTATTTCTTATTTGAATTATGCTACGGTTTTTGCTTCATTATCCTATGCTTATAAAGCGACAAAAAATAATTAACGATATAAAATTTTTTCTATTTTATTGGTAGCATTTGTAGGATCATTCAAATATTCATATACATTAATATTTTCACTGACTCTTTGTACGTAATTTCTTGTTTCTTGAAATGGTATAAGTTCAATAAAATCAATAGCATCAATTTGTTTTCTTCTTGGATCACCATAGTTCTTTATCCATTTCTCAACTCGATGAGGTCCAGCGTTGTATGCTGCAAATGCTAGATAGTGAGATCCAAATAAATCATCAAGATCTGAAATATAATATGATCCCAAAGCTAAATTATAGTCTTTATCTCTGGTTAGCTTTTCTCTAGAAAAATCAATATTAGTAACTCTACTTAACAAGCGTGCTGTTGCAGGCATAATTTGCATTAAACCTTTTGCGCCAACTTTAGAATTTGCAGATATATCAAATTCACTTTCTTGCCTTATTAGAGCTAAAATTACTGAACTTTCTAATATCTTTTGATTTTTAATTTGTTTTGGAATTTCAATTTTTGGGTAGCTAATTTCTAAAAAATTTAAATTTTTATAGGATGCATTTTTTGCAATTTGTATTGCAAAATCTAATCTTTCAATTTCTTGAGCCAAAGTTCCTGCCATTGAAACTTCTTCAGTTGTTCTATTTTGTTCAACATCTCCAAGATGTCTAAGGATGTCTTTAGTGTATCTAGTTCTGTTTAGCTCTTTTAATATAACAACGGATTTTGCTTGAAGGTTGTTTTTTTTAAATTCTGCATATTTATCTTCATTAAATTTAAAGTTGTTATTAATTAAGAATTTCTTTTCATCCAATTCTCTATGGGAAAGTTGACCATAAAATGTTGTTCCGTATTGCGAGCCAGTTTTAAACCAAGTATTAGCTTGGTTCGTTTGACCTAATTTTTTATAAGTTCTACCAATCCAATAGGCTGCTCTTGCTTTAGAGATTGGATATGAAACTGCCGCATTCATTTTTAAAAAATGATTAAGAGCTGCCTCTGTTTGATTAGTAAAGCTTAAAGCTAACCAACCAAGGTGCCATTCAATTTCAGCAAAATCCGAACCTTCGTTTAGCCTATGATCTTTTAAAATGTCATATGCCATTTTATATTCCTTATCCCCAATCTTATCTCTTGCAACAGACAGTCTTTCCTTGGCTAAATATTGATTTCGCATTAACGAGTCAGAAGCACTTTGATTCATTAATGTTAGTGCTTCGCTAAATCTGGCTTTTTTTCTGCGCCATTTGATCCGATCATATATTAAACCAGGATCCTCTTTTAAATAATCAGGTACTTGAGCAATTAAACTGTCTGCAGATCTTTTAGTAAAAAGAGCTGCTCTAGCATTATATAATTTTTGATAATCACGATTTAAATATTCTATAGTATCTCTTAAATCTTTGTATTTAGCTTCGTAGGCAAAATAATCTGCTCTTAAAACATAATCTTGATGTGTTAAAAACTTTTTAAATATTTTAGAAAAATATTTAAGATCATTTTTACTTAATTCAGCATCTTTAAAACCATCTTTGACTAGGTTTTTAGATTTATCACTTTGATTATTTTCTAAAAAAGCTTCTGCTAATCTTAATCTACCAAAGCCACTTAATGGAGGATTGTTAGTAAAATATTCTATAATTGAAGACGGTGAGTTATTATCAAAATTAATTTTATGTTCTGCTAAATATTTAATGCGATTTATTCTTGGCCAGTCTCTGTGATTTTTTATAAATGTAAGATATTCATTAAAACTTGCTCCACTTTGTGGTTCAATTAAATACATCCAATTTACTAAAGTATAGATTGTTTTATCTTGCATTCTTTGAGCATCAGATAATGCTAGTTTCCATTGTTTTTTATCAACATATTCAAAAACTACTTTTGCTATTTCAAAATCTTTATCACCTAGAGTTTTGCTTTCCAAAGGACCTTTATGTTCAGGAGAAAAAGTTTTGAAGTCTTTCGGCTTTATTTTAGGTATAATTTCTTTTGATGCTTCAGTTTGATTAGTATCCTTTTTTTTAACTTCTTTTTTATCTTTAGGTTTAATTATCTCTTGTTTTTTTTCATTAACTTTTTTTTCTATAATTTCTTTTTTTATTTCTTCTTTTTTTTGAGTCTTATCTTCTTCAGTCTTAGCTTCATCTTTAGGTTTTAGAACAGGTTGTTCCTTTTTTTTGTTTTTGGTTAAATTATCTAAAAATTTGGATGTTTTAGATGATTGTGCTGAGCTATCTATAAATTTTTCTGGTTTTAGTTTTGGAGGTATGTTTTTTGCATAAGCTGATAATGTTATACTCAACAGCAAAAATAAATTAATAATTACAGCAAATTTAAAGTTCATTTAATTTTATTATTTAAAAAAACAGTGTATTATAAAAATGCTTTTTTATAGATATTTACATCATGTTTAAAGGATCATTTACCGCTCTAATTACACCATTTAAAAACAATCGATTAGATAAAAATGCTTATGTTAAATTAATTCACCACCAAATTGACAACGGTACAAGTGGTTTAGTACCAGGTGGAACTACAGGAGAGTCTCCAACTCTAAGTCATTTTGAGCATAGAGAAATAATTAAAATTTGTGTTCGTGAGTCAAAAGATAGAATTCCTATTATGGCTGGTACAGGATCAAATTCAACTGAAGAAGCAATTCATCTAACAAGATATGCTGAAAAAGCAGGAGCGAAGGCAGCATTAATTGTAACTCCTTATTACAACAAACCAACACAAGAAGGTTTATATCAACATTATAAAGCTATTAATAATAAGTGTGGGATACCAATTTTTATTTACAATATACCAGGTCGTTCAGTCATTGATATGAGCGTTGATACAATGTGTAGACTTTTTGAACTTAAAAATATTGCAGGCGTTAAAGATGCGACTGGTGATTTAAATAGAGTGGTTCAACAAAGAAAAAAATTAGGTAAAGATTTTATTCAATTTACCGGAGAAGATTCAAATGCACTTGAATTTAAGTTAAGAGGGGGTGTTGGCTGTATATCTGTTACTGCAAATGTCGCTCCAAGACTTTGCTCAGAAATGCAAAATTTACTCGATTACAATGCAGACAAACTAATACTTCAAAGAGCTAAAGAAATAAATAAAATGTTAAAACCCTTACATGACCTGATGTTTATAGAAACAAATCCAGCGCCAGTTAAATATGCAGTAAGTTTATTAAAATTATGTACAAAAGATTTACGACTGCCCATGGTTACAATTACTAAGAAAAATCAAATTAGAATTAAGAATTTATTAAAAAAACTTTCATTAATTTAATTAATGAAAAAGGAAGAAAGCAATTATCAGGTAGTTGCAAATAATAGAAAAGCTAGTTTTAATTATTTTTTTTTAGAATTAATCGAGTCAGGAATTGCTCTTCTAGGTTCGGAAGTTAAATCGTTACGTCTAGGAAAGGGTAACATAGCTGAGTCATATGCTGTTGACTCTAATGGAGAGCTGTTTTTGCAAAATTCTTATATTCCAGAATATAGTCAGTCATCCTATAATAATCATGACCCTAGAAGATTAAGGAAATTGCTTTTAAGCAAAAAACAAATCAACAAAATTATTGGAAAAATTAATCAAGAAGGACTAACCGTTGTTCCTGTTAGAATGTATTTTAATCATAAAGGAATTGCTAAAGTTCAGATTGCTATTGCCAAAGGCAAAAAACAACATGATAAACGCCATACAAAAAAGACAAGAGATTGGGAAAGAGAGAAATCAAGAGTTTTTAGAAAAAGTTAATTATGATTCTTCTTTCATTAGGCTCAAATCTTCCATCTAAATTTGGAGATTGCAAAAAAACTTTATTAAAATGTTATGAATTTTTTAATAATGACAATATTAAAATATTAAAAAAATCTAGTTTTTATGAGAGTCTAGCTATTCCTAATAAATTAGATCCGAAATTTATTAATAGCGTTGTATCAATTGACACAAAATTTTCTCCAGAAGATTTAATTAAATATATTTTAAATATAGAAAAAAATTTTGACAGAAAGCGCGAGCAAATTAATGCACCTAGAACATGCGATATAGACATTATAGATTTTAATGGACAATTTATAAACATTTCTAATAAAAATATTTCATTAAAGATTCCGCATCCACGTTTAGAACAAAGAGCATTTGTTTTATATCCAATTCAAGAAATTGATAAAAATTGGATAAGCCCACTCTCAGGAAAAAAAATCGATCAATTGATTGAAGATTTAGACATTGAAACTAAGAAGAACATTACAATTATATAAATTTTTGATATATTTTTGTTCATGCTAAATCAGCAAGAACTTCTCGATAAAGTAAAAATATATAATAATTATATTGACGAAAATATTGTAAAAAAAGCTTACGATTTTGCTTTTGATGTTCATAAAAATCAAAAAAGACTTTCTGGAGATCCATATATCTCTCATCCAGTTGAAGTTGCTGCAATTTTGTGTGATTTAAGAGTAGATACCGCCACTATCACAACAGCTTTACTGCATGATACTATTGAAGATACCGAAGCAACTTATAATGAGGTAAATAAATTATTTGGCAAAGAGATTGCTGATCTTGTTGAAGGAGTTACAAAAATCTCAAGATTAGAAGATAAATCAAAAGAATATTCTGTAGCAGAAAATTTTAGAAAATTAATATTAGCAACATCCAAAGATATTAGAGTCTTATTAGTAAAGCTTGCAGATAGGCTCCATAATATGCGTACAATTGGCAATATTGAAAATGTCGAAAAAAGATTAAGAATAGCAAAAGAAACAATGGAAATTTATTCCCCATTAGCCGAAAGAATGGGAATGCACAATTTTCGCGATGAACTTGAAGATTTAGCTTTTAATGTTTTAAATCCAGAAGCTAGAAAATTAATTACTGACCGATTAATTTTAAATAAAGAAATTTTAGGAGTAACTTTTTCAGATATTTCAGAAAAAATTATAAAATTATTAAACGATAAAAATATTAAAGCTAAAGTTACTGGAAGAGAAAAAACACCATTTTCAATTTGGAGAAAAACACAAAACAAAAGAATCTCTTTAGAACAAATTACAGACATTGTAGGTTTTAGAGTTATTTTAGAAAATGTGGATATGTGTTACCGTGCTCTTGGTGTTTTTCATACTGAATGGTCAATGGTTCCTGGCAGATTTAAAGATTATATTTCTGTACCAAAATCTAATAATTATAAATCAATACATACTTCAGTAATCGGCCCTAAAAGACAAAAAATAGAAATTCAAATCAGAACACATGAAATGCATGAATTTGCAGAAAGAGGTGTGGCTGCTCACTGGAATTATAAGGCTAATGAAAAAGTAAGTTCTAATACACTTAAAGATTATAATTGGTTAAAAGATTTAGTTGAAATGTTAGAAAGCGGTGAAAATCCTGAACATTTCTTTGAGTATACAAAGCTTCAGTTATTTCAAGATCAAGTTTTTTGTTTCACACCCAAAGGTACTCTCATTCGTCTACCAGCAAATGCATCACCCATTGATTTTGCTTATGCTGTTCACACTGAAATCGGGGATAAATGTATTGGCTGTAAAATTAATGGTAAAGAATCTCCATTACAAAGTATTTTACATAATGGTGATGAAGTTGAAATTATTACATCAGCAAAACCATCTCCCTCAATGTATTGGTCATCCATTGCAAAAACAGGAAAAGCTAGAGCAGCGGTAAGAAGATTTTGGAATTTAAAAAATCCTGACAAATCAGCGGAGAAAAATTATGATACAAGTTTATGGGTTCTTTTAAGCCATAAAGCGGGAACTTTAGGAGAAGTTTGTACGATGATTGGAAAAAATAAGTGTAATATTTCAAATGTAGAGTTAGTTGATAAAAAAGATGATTTTATAAGTTTTATTTTTGATCTTGAGATAAAAAATTTAAAAGATTTTACTAACTTAGTTTCTGAAATAAAACAGCATGACATAAATTTTAAAATTATAAGAAATCGAAATTCAAATGTTAACAGAAAAGAAAACTAAAGAAATTTTTGTAAAAACCAAAGCGCTCTTGCAAGGCCATTTTATTTTATCATCAGGTCTTCGTAGTGAGCAGTACTTACAATGCGCAAAATTATTGATGCATCCAAAACAATCAGAATTAATTTGTAAATCTTTATCTCAAAAAATAAAAAAGATTTTTAAGAAAATAGATTTAGTTGTTGCTCCAGCTATGGGAGGTATTATTGTTGGATATGAAGTTGCTCGACATTTGAAAGTACCTTCAATATTTACAGAACGAGTTAATGGAGAATTTGAATTAAGACGTGGCTTTGAAATTAAGGCAGGAGCAAAAGTTTTAATTGTAGAGGATGTAATTACAACAGGTAAATCAAGCATGGAATGTGCTAATGTAATTAAAAAGTATAATGCTCATGTAGTCGGATTTGCTTGTATTGTGGATCGATCTAATAATCAAAGTTCAATAACTTCGAAAATTGTTTCACAAATAACATTTGATATTCCAACATATAAAGAAAATGAAATTCCAGATAAGTTAAAATCTATTCCTGCAGTAAAGCCAGGGAGTAGAAATTTAGTCTAAATGAGAAAAAAAATTAGATTAGGATTTAATATTGATCATGTAGCAACTGTTAGAAATGCAAGAGGAGATGATTATCCTTCTCCTTTGAGGGCTGCAATTATAGCTCAAAATAATGGAGCAGATTCAATAACTGTTCATTTAAGAGAAGATCGTCGACATATTCGAGATCACGATTTAATTGAATTAAAAAAAAGAATTAAGATTCCAATAAATTTAGAAATGGCTTTAACGCCAGAGATGCTTAAAATTGCGTTAAAGCTTAAGCCAAAATATGTATGTATTGTTCCGGAAAAAAGAAGAGAGATTACCACAGAAGGTGGTTTAAATTTAAATTATAAAATAAATTATTTAAAAAAAGTAATTCACTTATTAAAACTTAACCATATTCAAGTTTCATTATTTATAGAGCCTAATTTAAAAACTGTCCGTTTGGCAAAAAAATTAGGTTCAGATAATATTGAGATACACACTGGAAAATATTGTAGATTTTTTAGAGAAAAAAATCATGTAAATATTAAAAAAGAATTTTTAAAAATTAAAAATTCGGCCAAGCTTGGCGATGCATTAAATCTAGGAGTTCATGCAGGACATGGTTTGAATTATCAAACTTCAAAAAAAATATCACAAATTAAAGAGATTACAGAATTGAATATTGGTCATTTTTTTATATCAGAGTCGATATTTTTTGGTATAGCTAATGTCCTTAAAAAATTTAACAGAATTTTAAAACGATGAATGTAATCGGACTCGGAACAGATATTGTTAATATTAATAGAATAAAAAAGATTTACTCTAAGTATGGAAATCATTTCTTAGATAAAATTTTAACTGAATCAGAAAAGAAATTTGAAAAAAAAACATCCAGATTAAAAAATATTGCCTCAATCGCTAAACGATTTGCTGCGAAAGAAGCTATCTCGAAAGCTATTGGTTATGGTTTTTCAAAAGGAATTCATTTTAAAAATATCGAAATATGTAACGATAAAAATGGCAAACCTTACGCAAATGTGGATGGTAAAGCTAAAATAGTACTTAGCAAAATATCAAAAAAATATAACATTTTCTTAACTTTGTCAGATGATAAACCTTGGGCAGTAGCAACGGCCTTAATTACTTCTCAATGAAAAAAATAATCACTGAAAACATAAAGACTCTTGTCTTTGCTTTTCTAATAGCAATATTTATTCGAAGTTTCTTTTTTCAACCTTTTTATATTCCATCGTCTTCAATGGAAGAGAATTTATTAGTAGGTGATAGATTATTTGTTTCTAAATTTACCTATGGATACAGCAAACATTCATTGCCATTTAGTCCGAACATTTCTGATAAAAGAATATTTTTTACATTACCTGACAGGGGGGATGTAATTGTTTTCAAAACTCCAGAAGATAACGACACAGATTATATTAAACGTTTAATTGGACTTCCTGGTGATAAAATTCAAATGATTAATGGTGTTTTATATATCAACAATAAGCCTATAAAAAAAGAATTTGTAAAAAATGATTTCGTTCTTTGTGGTGGTTTTAAAATTAAGTCAAACTTTTATTATGAGACTTTACCAAACGGAAAAACTTATTTAGCAGCTTACTCTGAAAAAAATTCATCAAAAGATACAGATGTGTATTTAATACCTCAAAATAAATTTTTTTTTATGGGAGATAATAGGGATTGTTCACAAGATAGTAGATTTCTTTCTAGCGTTGGCTACGTTGATAAAATTAATTTAGTAGGAAAAGCACAAATTTTATTTTTTTCAAATAATGAAGAAATAGGAAATTTTTTCACTTTTTGGAAATGGCATAAATCAATAAGATTTAATAGAATTTTAAAATTCATTAAATGATTTCTGATAATAAGATCGTTGAAGTAGAGAATATTATTGGTATCAAATTTTTAAATAAAAAATTATTATCACAAGCCCTAGTTCATAAAAGTTTTTCAAACAATAATTCAGCAAATAATGAAATTTTAGAATTTTTAGGAGATAGAGTTTTAGGATTAGTTCTTGCTAAAAAATTAATTAATTTATATCCAAATGACAAAGAGGGTCAGCTTGATAAAAGATTGGCTTCATTAATTAATAAAAAAGTTTGCGCAAAAGTTATAGATAAATATGATTTATTAAAATTTATATCAATTAGTAAAGCTCAAAAAAAAATTAAAACAGGAAATATTAAAATTTTTGGAGATTTATGCGAGTCATTAATTGGCGCAATATACATTGATAGAGGATTTGAAGCTGCAGAAAATTTTATTTTTAATTTATGGAAAGATCAACTTAAGCAATCAGGTGAGATTAAAATTGATGCTAAAACAAAACTTCAGGAATTGTCTTTAAAACTTTATAAAGAACTTCCTAAATACAAAGATTTATCAACTTCTGGTCCTGCGCATAAACCAGTTTTTAAAGTTTCGGTAAGTATTAAAAAATCCAAATCCTATACTGGCGAAGGTTCTTCTAAAAGAAATGCTGAACAAAAAGCAGCAGAGTCGTTATTAAGTAGTTTAGATAATGAATAAAAAAAAGATTGGTTATGCTTGTTTAATTGGCCCGACGAATGCTGGCAAGTCAACATTATTGAATACTATTTTTAAGAAAAAAATTTCAATAGTTTCTAATAAGGTTCAAACTACAAATTTTGCAATAGAAGTTGTTAAATATCATAAGGATAATAAGATTATTTTTGTTGATACTCCTGGATTGTATAACAAAAAAAATAATACAAATTTTCTAAATGACGTTAATGTTGAGGTTAAAAGATCAGATCTAATTGTAATAATTTTAGATATCTCCATTCATTTGTATTACGAAGATATTTTAGAAAAAATTATAAAAAATACAAAAAAACCAAAAATTTTAGTATTTAATAAAATTGATAAAGTTTCAAAATCGTTTGCAATTGAACAGATTAATAAGTCTAATTTTGTTAAAAATTTCAATGAAATTTATTACGTTTCGGCGTTAAAAAATAAAAACATAAACACTCTTTTAGACGCAATTGTTGCAAAACTTCCAGAGGGTAATTTTGAAAATTCTATTAACTTTGAGACAAATATTTCAAAAGATATTTTTTTTTCTGAACTTACAAGAGAAGCAATATTTAAGTATTTAAATCAAGAATTACCATATCAGATTAATGTAAAAACTTACAAATTTGAGAAAGAAAATAAAAATTATAAAATTTACCAAATTATTTATGTCAAAAATATTAATCATAAAAAAATAGTTTTGGGAATAAAAGGAAATGTTATTAAAAAAATTGGAATTTCCGCTAGAAAAGAAATCGAAAAATTATTTAAACATAAAGTCAGTTTATTTTTAGACGTACAAGTATCTAAGCAATGACTTGGAGCGATGAAGGGTATATCTTAGGGATTAATATTTACGGAGAAAACTCTTCTATTATAAGTATTCTTTCTAAAGATCATGGGCATCATAAAGGAATAATTTACGGCGGAACTTCATCTAAATTAAAAAAATTAATACACATTGGCAATAAGATTAAAGTCACTTGGAAATCAAAATCAGAAGATGCGATTGGTTATTATAATTTTGAATTGATTGATGCAGTAGCTCCAAAATATTTTGATAATGATAAAAAACTTACAGCAATATTATCAACATCAAGTATTTGCTTAAAAATATTACCTGAAAGAAATGTGTATTTATCTGTTTATAATTCTTTCGAGGATTTATTTAATTCTTTAAATTCTAATAATTTTTTTAAAAAATATGTTTTATGGGAGAGATTTTTGTTATCAGAATTAGGTTATAATCTTGATTTAGAAAATAAAGATTCACTAAAACTATTTAATAAAAATATAAGTTATCCACAATATTTTTATGATAATTCAGCTCCCTTTACTGATAAAGACATCTACAATGGATTATTAATTAATAAGCATCAATTATTAAATTATATTTTTGAGCCAAATAAAGTTAAATTTCCTTTTTATAGATTAAAATTAGAAAATTTTTTTAATGAAAAATAGAGATAATATTTTAAATGCCTCTTTAGCGGTTGAGTTTAGTCAAAAATATTTAGCCTACGCATTATCTACTATTACGCATCGAGCATTACCTGATGTTAGAGATGGTTTAAAACCTGTTCATCGTCGATTGCTTTATGCGATGTATCTTCTAAACTTAGGTTCAAAGTTACAACCGAAAAAATCTGCAAGAGTCGTAGGGGATGTAATTGGTAAATTTCATCCTCATGGAGATCAATCTGTTTACGATGCATTAGTGAGGTTAGCTCAAGATTTTTCAATTCGATATCCATTAGTAAATGGCCAAGGGAATTTTGGTAATATTGATGGAGATAATGCAGCTGCAATGAGGTACACAGAAGCAAAACTTACTGAAATTTCTGAGCTTTTACTTGAAAATATAGATGAAGAAACTGTAGATTTTAAAAGTACGTATGATGGTGATTTGCAAGAGCCATTAGTCTTCCCTGCAAAATTTCCAAATTTATTAGCAAATGGGGCTTCAGGAATTGCGGTTGGCATGGCTACAAGTATACCTCCGCATAACATTGTTGAAATTTGTGAAGGATTAAAGATTGTTAATCAAGACAAAAATGTTTCTATCAAAGAATTATTAAAAGTATTGCCAGGACCTGATTTTCCAACGGGTGGAATTTTAAATAATAATAAGTCTGAAATATTAAAAGCTTATACAAGTGGAAAAGGTTTTTTTGAACTTAGGTCTTCATATAAGATTGAGGACTTAGGTAGGGGGCAGTATCAAATTTCGATTAATGAAATTCCTTATCAAGTAAGTAAATCAACATTGATAGAAAAAATAGCGGACTTAATTATAAGTAAAAAAAATAAATTAATTGATAATGTTATAGATGAATCAGATCAATTAGTTCGCATTGTCATTCGTCCAAAAAATAGAAATGTTAAACCAGAAGTATTAATGGAAAGTTTATTTAGACAGACTGATTTGCAAGTAAGAATAGCTTTAAACATGAATGTTCTAAATTCAAAACTTCAACCAAAAGTAATGTCGATTAAAGAAGTTTTAATTAATTTTTTATCCCATCGTTATGAAGTTTTAATAAGAAAATCTGAGTTTAGATTAAAAAATATTAAAAATAGAATAGAAATTTTAATTGGATTTATTAAAGTTTATCATAATTTAGATAAAATTATTAAAATTATTAGAAACGCAGAAGATCCAAAACTGCAATTAATTAAAAAATTTAAGTTTACTCAAAATCAAGTAAATGCAATTTTAGATATGCGTTTGAGAAATCTTAGAAAATTAGAAGAAAAAGAAATTAAACAAGAGTATAAAGACTTATTATCGGAAAAAAACTATTTAACAAAATTACTTTCATCTAAATCATTACAAAAAAAAGAAATAGATAATGAAATTGATTTTTTAATTAAAAAATTTAAGGACGATCCTCTACTTGGAAAAAGAAGGACAAAACTAGATAAATTTGGAAGTGTTAATGAAGAGATTTTTGATAACGAAATTAAATCTGACGATCCTCTTACAATAACCATTCTCAAAAATGGTTTTATTAAATCACAGAAATCTTTTGTTAAAAATTTAGAAGAACAAATTGGCAATGAGAATACTTCTTTATTAATGCATGCTCGTTCTAATGATAAAATTATATTGGCATCAAATTTCGGCAAATTTTACACTATTGAAGCAGATAATATTGTAACAGGATCTTCAACAGGTAGACCAATTTCATCCTATCTAACACTTGCTGATAATGAGAAAATTATTGATAGTTTTAAATTTGATATTGAAGGTGAAATTTTTATTTATACTAAAAATGGATACGGTTTTCTTACTTTAGAAAAAAATCTTGAAACCAATAAGAAAACTGGAAAAAAAGTAATGAATGTTAAAGCTGATGACAGTGTTGTTGGAGTTTCTAAAGTTATGAAAGATTCAGATTCAGTTGCTATTATTTGCGATTTAGATGGCAAATATAAGATGTTGGCATTTAATATTAGTGAACTTCCAAAATTAGATAAAGGCAGAGGAGTTATTCTAGTAAAAGGTAGATCTTTAAAAATTGTTAATGCTACAGTATTTAACTCAAAATTAGTTATCAAAGATCAAATAGATAAAACTTTGTTTGATAAATCTACAATTGAAGGGAATTACGGAAAGAGATCGCAGTCAGGAAAAGTTATTAAAAATTATAAAAATCAGATTATGAATAGAAATTTTGATAATAATATCAGATGTCATTTGTAATATTATGAATATTTCTAATTATAAAAAAGTTTTATCAAAATATGCTACTGGAATTACAGTTGTAACAAAAAAAGATAAAAGTAATTTAATTACAGGTATTACAGTTAATTCCTTTGTATCTATATCTTTAAAGCCACCTTATATTTCTTGGAGTTTAGATAAAAAAACTTCTAATTTTAAAAAATTTAAAGATTTAAAATTTTTTAATATTTATTTTTTATCTGCAAAGCAAATAAATGTTTCAAATTATTTTTCAGCGACTAATGAAATAAAAAAAGATTCCTTAATAGCAAAAAATTTATTAAAATATAATTTGGTAGAACTTAATTGCAAAACAATAAAAACTTTAAATATTGGTGACCATTTATTTTTTATTGCTAGAGTCATTAAATTTAATCTAAAAAAAGAAAAAAAACCTCTAATATATTTTTCAAGTAAATATCAAAAATTATTTTGATAAGTATTTTTCAATTACCTCATTTGCAAAGTACGAGACAATTGCGTTTGCTCCAGCTCTTTTAAAACTATAAATTACTTCAAGAATAATATCTTCATTTGCAATCGACGATTTAATTCCATTTTTTATTAAACTATATTCGCCAGAAACATTATAAGCAAAGACAGGCACATTAAATTTTTGTTTTATTTTATAAATAATATCAAGATATGCTAAAGCTGGTTTTACCATTACAAAATCAGCTCCTTCGTCTAAATCTAATTTAACTTCTAATAAAGCCTCATCTGAATTTTTATAATCCATTTGATAAGTTTTTTTATCAGATTTAAGCGTTGTAGATGTTCCAACCGCATCTCGAAATGGTGAATAAAAATTAGAAGCATACTTAACCGCATACGATAATATTTGTACGTTAAAAAATTTATTTTTTTCTAAAGCATTTCTTATTAAACCAATTCGTCCGTCCATCATGTCTGATGGAGCAATAATATCGCAACCAGCTTGGGCTTGTATTAAAGCTTGTTTGATTAAAATTTTATTAGTTTCGTCATTATCAATTTCATTATCTATAACAAGCCCGTCGTGACCATGAGAAGTGTAAGGATCTAATGCAACATCACACATTACTCCGATATTTTTATTTAATTTTTTTACTTCATGTATCGCATTACAAACTACATTATTTTTATTTAAAGCTTCAGTTCCTTTGATATTCTTTTTAGAACTTTCAATTAGTGGAAAAATAGCGACGGCTGGTATTTCGTTTTTTGATGTTCTTGAAATTATTTCATCTAATCTATCTACAGAATATCTATAAATTCCAGGCATAGATTTAATTTCTTGCTTCTTATTTTTGCCTTCGCAAACAAAAATAGGCATTATAAAATCTGATTTATCAAGATAAGTGTCATTTATTAGTCTTCTGGACCAATCTGATTTTCTATTTCTTCTTAATCTTGTATTGGGAAATTTCATTTGAATTTTATATTTAATGCGACAATACAGTAAAAGTATATATTTGAAAAAAGTATTTTCTATAAGGTAATATTAGTTATGAGCATAGATTACGATCTTATTTTTAACAATGCATTAAAAGGTTTAAGACAAGAAGGTCGTTATAGAATTTTTAATAATATTACTCGAAAAAAAGGAGAATTCCCTAAAGCAGTTTATAACAATCAATATGGTATTAAATCAGATGTTACTATCTGGTGCAGTAATGATTATTTAGGAATGGGTCAAAATCCTTTAGTCGTTGATGCATTCGTAAATGCAGTTAATTTAGTTGGCGCCGGTGCTGGAGGAACAAGAAATATTTCTGGAACTTCAAATTATCATGTTGAATTAGAGAATGAATTAGCAAGGTTTCACAATAAAGATGGCGCTTTAATTTTTACATCTGGATATATTGCTAATGAATGCGCATTAAGCACGTTAGCTAAATTTTTACCTAACTGCATAATTTTTTCTGATGAAAATAATCATGCATCAATGATCGAAGGTATTAGAAAAGGAAATTCTGATAAATTTATTTGGAAACATAATGATGTTGATCATTTAGAATATCTTTTGAAAAATTCGAATAAAGATCATCCAAAAATTGTAGCATTTGAATCTGTTTATTCAATGGATGGTGATTTTGCCCCAATAGAAAAAATATTAGAAATTTCAAAAAAATATAATGCTCTTACTTATCTTGATGAAGTTCATGGAGTTGGTTTATATGGAAAAAATGGAGGTGGCTTATCTGAACAACTTGGTCTTACATCTGAAATAGACATTATAGAAGGAACACTTGCAAAAGGTTTTGGATTAATGGGAGGTTATATTACAGCAAAATATAATATTATTGATGTCATCCGATCCTTTGCTCCAGGATTCATTTTTACAACTTCTTTGCCGCCAAGTTTAGCCGCAGCAGCAGTAGCTAGCATTCGTTATGTAAAGAATAATTATAGTTTAAGAGAAGCGCTTTATGAAAGAGCAGAGAAGTTAAAAAAACTAATGATATCAAGAAATTTGCCAATTATTAAAAATAATAGTCATATAGTTCCTTTGTTAGTAAAGGATCCTGTTCGATGTAAAGAAATTTCAGATATTTTATTGAATAATTATTCAATTTACGTTCAGCCTATTAATTATCCAACTGTTCCTAAGGGATTAGAGAGACTTAGATTTACTCCAACTCCGTTACATGATGATTCTAAGCTAGAATTTCTTGTGAATGCTCTTGATCAAATTTGGAAAGAATTAAAACTTTCAAGAGCGGCTTAATATATAAAAAATCATTAATTATCTTTTTAATATACAAGCTATTTTGAAGTTGGTAATTAACTGTTGTGCCTAAATCATTAACTAAATCAATCATTATAGCCTCAGATCATGCAGGTTTTTTAATGAAAGAAAAAGTTAAAATACTATTAAATAAGTCTAAAATTAAATCACATGATCTTGGAACCTTCTCAGAAGAAAGAGTTGATTATCCAGACTATGCTAAAAAACTTGCACTGTTAGTCAAAAAAAAATCTTTATTTGGAATATTAATTTGTGGTTCTGGTATTGGAATTTCTATTGCAGCAAATAGGTTTAAAAAAGTAAGAGCAGCAGTTTGTTATAATCAAATATCAGCGTCCTTGGCTAGAAAACATAACAATGCTAATGTATTATGTCTCGGTGCTAGATTAATTAATTTTAAAAACGCTAAAAAAATTATAAACACTTTTATTAGCACTAAATTTGAAGGCGGCAGACATACAGCTAGAGTTAAAAAATTAGATAAATAACTATGAGTTCAGAGAACAAAATTAACAAAAAACCTATTGAAGAATTTTTTAATTCTAATTTAAAGACCTCAGACCCTGATATTTTTAATTCAATTGAGAAAGAATTTTCACGTCAGCAAAATCATATAGAGTTAATCGCTTCTGAAAATATTGTTTCAAAAGCTGTATTAGAAGCTCAAGGATCCGTTTTAACCAACAAATATGCCGAAGGATATAGCGGTAAAAGATATTATGGTGGTTGTGAATATGTTGATATTGCAGAAGACTTAGCTGTTGAGAGAGTAAAAAAATTATTTAAATGTAATTTTGCAAATGTTCAACCTCACTCAGGAGCTCAAGCAAATGGAGCTGTTTTTTTAGCTTTAATTAAACCTGGTGACACAATTTTAGGAATGGGAATTGATCAGGGCGGACATTTAACGCACGGAGCTGCGCCTGCAATGTCAGGTAAATGGTTTAATGCTATTGCTTATGGAGTTAGAAAAGATAATGGTTTAATTGATTATGACGCAGTTAGAGATTTAGCAATTAAACATAAACCAAAATTAATTATTGCTGGTGGAAGCGCATATTCAAGAATAATTGATTTTAAAATTTTTAAAGATATTGCAAAACAAGTAGGTGCTTACTTGTTAGTGGATATGGCTCATTTTTCAGGTTTAGTTGCAGGAGGTGTTTATCCAAATCCAATCGAGCATGCTGATGTAGTTACTTCTACAACACATAAAGTTTTGCGTGGACCTAGAGGTGGATTGATTCTTACTAATAATGAAGAGTTAGCAAAAAAAATTAATTCAGCTGTATTTCCAGGATTGCAAGGTGGACCATTAATGCACGTAATAGCAGCTAAGGCTGTTTGTTTTAAGGAAGCTTTATCGGATGATTTTAAATCGTACACAAAATCAGTCGTTGCTAATGCAAAAGTTTTGTCAGAAACTCTAAAAAATTTAGGTTATACGATTTTTTCAGGTGGAACTGATACACACTTAATACTTATAGATTTGAGACCACTTAAATTAACTGGAAAAGATGCATCAGATTCTTTAGGCAGAGCAAATATAACATGCAATAAGAACGGTATTCCTTATGATGATCAAAAGCCTTGGATTACTTCAGGAATAAGATTAGGGACACCTGCATGCACTACAAGAGGATTTTCCTTAAATGAATTTAAAACAGTTGGAATTTTAATTGATCAAATTTTAAAGGGATTAATTAATAATAACAGCAATAAAATAGAAAAAGAAGTACAAGAAAAAGTAAAAAATTTATGTGCCGCTTTTCCAATCTATAACTTTTAATTTTTGTGATTTGTCCATTTTGTAAAGAAAAAGAAACTTCAGTAATTGATTCAAGACCTACCGAGGATGGAACTGTCATTCGAAGAAGAAGAGAATGTAGCTGTAAACAAAGATTTACTACCTTCGAAAGAGTGCAGCTAAGAGAATTAGTTGTTGTCAAAAAAAATGGAAGAAAGTCAACTTTTGACAGAGAAAAATTAGCAAAATCTATTAATATTGCATTAAGAAAAAGACCGGTAGATAGCGACACAATAGAAAAATTTATCTCTAAAATTTACAGAAATTTAGAAGATTTAGGTCAAGCTGAAATATTATCTAGCACAATTGGAAAATATGTGATGGAAGGTTTAAAAGAACTTGATCCCGTTGCCTATGTTCGTTTCGCTTCTGTATATACTAACTTTAAAGAGGCAAAAGATTTTGAGCAATTTGTAGATCAACTTAATGTTCCTTCAAAAAAATAAAAATAAGTTCAAAAAGTCTTATTTTATGAACTTGGCTTTTAATTTAGCCAATATTCATAACAATATGACAGGCGTTAATCCTTCAGTAGGATGTTTAGTTTGTCAAAAAGATAAAATATTATCCTACGGAGTTACCGGCGTTGGCGGAGGCCCTCATGCCGAGTATTCAGCCTTAGTTAATTTAAAAAAAAAACATAATTTAGATTGTTATGTTTCATTAGAGCCTTGTCATCACCAAGGAAAAAATCCTCCATGCACAAAAGCTATTGTTAATAAAAAAATAAATAACCTTTATTACTCTGAGAGAGATGATGATCCTAGAGTGCAAGGTAAGGGTCTTGAATTTTTACAAAATAATAAAATAAAAGTTCTGAAAATAAATAATATTTATAATTCTAATATTTATAAAATTTATAATGATTTTAATAAAAATCTTTTACCAAAAGTTTATGCAAAAATTGCAACATCAAAAAATTATTATTCTTTTATAAAAGATAGAAAGCAAATAACAAATATTTATTCAAAGAAATTAACACATATTTTGCGTTCAGAAATTAATGCTATTTTAGTTGGAATCAATACGCATAATCGCGATAATCCATTATTAAATTGTCGTATAAATGGATTAACTCAATTAAATCCGGCACGTTTTGTAATTGATCCAAATTTAAGAATTAAAAAAAATTCAGAGCTAATTCTGTCTGCTAAAAAAATCAAAACTTATATTTTTTATTCTAATAAAAATAAAAAAAAAATTAATTATCTTAGAGAGAAAAATATTTACTTAATTTATTTACCTTTTAACAAATATAATCAACTAGATTGTAAAGAAATCCTAGTTACTATTGGTTTATTGGGTTACAAGAATGTTTTAATTGAAGGTGGATACAGTACTATTAAAAAATTTATTGATCGTAATTTAATTGATATTTTTTATTTTTTTAAAAATAATGAGAATGTAAGTAAAAAAATGTCACATTCATTCAGAAATATTTTTATGCTTTTAAAAAAAAATTTTAAAATTAAAAAAAAATTTCAACAAATTTATTTAAAGAATAATACTTTAACTGTATTTCAAAAATAAAATTTTATGTTTACGGGAATAATAAAAAATATTGGCGTTGTTAATCAATTTACGAAAAAGGGTGATGGCTATATTTTATCTGTTATCTCAGATTTAAATTTTAAGAAAAATGATATAGGAACTTCTATTTCTTGTTCGGGTGTATGTTTAACTTTAACAAAAGTTAATAAGATAAAGGGTAAAAATGAATTACTTTTTTATCTGTCAAAACACACAGTTTTAACGTCAGCATTCAAGTATTTAAAAACTGGCAATATATTAAATTTAGAAAAATCAATGAAATACGGAGATGAGTTTGCTGGTCACTTTGTTCAAGGCCACGTAGATACAACAATAAAAGTTTTAAATATTAATTCTAGTAATCCTAAAACCTGGATTATATTTTTTAGTATACCTAAAAAATTCAAGAAATTTTTAATTGAAAAAGGATCGATAGCAATCAACGGAATATCTTTAACAATTGCTAAAATTTTTTCTAATAAATTTAAAGTTGTGATTATTCCTCATACACTTCAAAATACTAATTTATTAAAATTACAAAAAAATAATTACGTTAATATTGAAATTGATTTAATTGCTAAAACATTATTAAAAAAATGAATATGTTTTCACCTGTTAAGAAAATTATTAATGATGCCAAAAAAGGCAAAATCTTTATTTTAGTAGATGATAAAAATAGAGAAAATGAAGGCGATCTTGTTATTCCTGCATCAAAAATTGATCATAAAAAAATTAATTTTATGGCAACCCATGGCAGAGGTTTGATTTGTTTAGCTATAGATAAAAATAAAGCGAAAGCTCTTAACTTATCATTGATGCCAAGCAGAAATGCTTCTCGCCTACAAACTGCATTTACAATCTCTATAGAGGCAAGAAAAGGTATCACTACAGGTATATCTGCAAAAGATAGGGCGCATACAATTAAAACAGCAATTAAAAAAAATGTTACAGCTAAAGATATATCGACCCCAGGACATATTTTTCCACTTATTGCTAAAGATGGAGGTGTGCTTGAAAGAGCTGGTCATACAGAAGCTTCCGTTGATATAGCAAAACTTGCCGGATGTGGTCCAAGTGGTGTTATTTGTGAAATAATGAACACTGACGGTTCAATGGCAAAGGGAAGGCATCTTCTAAATTATGCAAAAAAATTTAATTTAAATATTGCAAGAATTGAAGATTTAATTGCTTACAGATTAAAAAAAGAGAGTTTAGTTAAGTTAAAAAGAATAGAACAAGTTAAAATATCAAAAAACGATACTTACCAAGTTAAAATCTTTGAAAATAAGTTAGATGGCAAAGAACATATCGCTTTAATTAAAATTCAAGATAAAAAAATTGCTCCAAGAGTTCGAGTTATTTCTTCAAATATTGTGACAAGTTTTTTATCAAAGAATAAAGAAAATTTGTCTATTAATAAAACTTTAAATTATTATAAAAAATACAAAAATTGTATTTTAATTATAATTAGAGACGAATTAGTTAATAATTATTTTAGCGACAAAAAACAAAGCAGTCTAAGAAATTATGGAATTGGCGCTCAAATTTTAAGAAGTTTAAATATTAAAAAGATGATTTTAATATCTAAATCAAGAAAAAATATTATTGGACTTGATGGTTTTGGTATAAAAATTATTAAACAAGAGTTTATCAAATGAAAAAGAATATATTAATTGTAAGTTCTTCTTTTTATAAAGATTTAGAAAAAAATCTATTATCTGGCGCTTTAAATAAAGTAGACAAAAAATTATTTAACGTAAATTATTTTTCTGTTCGAGGTGCTTTTGAGATACCACAATTAATCAATATTCTATTAAAAAACAAAAAGTATGTTTTTTGCGTCGCTCTTGGCTGTATAATTAAAGGAGAAACTCCACATTTTGATATTATTAGTCAATCTGTTTCAGATAAATTATTAGAAATTTCGATGAAATATAATATTCCAGTTTCTAATGGAGTATTAAACTGTAATACTTTTAAACAAGCAAAGGTTAGATGTAACCCTAAATTAAAAAATAAAGGTGGAGAAGCAATGCTAGCTGCATTAAGCGTTTATAATTCTATTTATAAACTTTAATGACAATCGTAAAAAATAATTCCAGATTAATAATCGTACAACTTTTATATAGTTATTATTTAAATCAAGAAAAATTATTATTTGATTTTAAAAATCCTTATAAACGATTTATTAAAAAGATCTGCAATGGAGTTATTGAAAACAATGCTTTGCTTGAAGAAAATTTAATAAAGTATTTAGATAAAAAATTTGATCTTAAGAATTTTGAAATTATATTTTCTATTATATTAAAGTCTGCAATTTATGAGATTTTCTTTTATAAAAAGACACCCTTTAAAGTTGTGATCGATGAGTATTTAAAAATTACTAAAATGTTTCTTAATGATAAGCAAAAAAACATTGTGAATGCAGTTCTAGATAAGATCGCAAAAAGCGTTTAAATACTTAAAATTTTCATTTAATTTTATCATCTTTTAATTAATAAGATTGATTTTATTAGTTTATTTTGGCAATACGTTCTTTTTGACAACCTAACTAACCAAATATCTATTATGCTTAACCCAAGTTTAGTTTTAAATTTAGTAATCCTTTGTGGAATTTTATCAATTATTTTTGCTTATATAACTGGCGTTCAAATTTTGTCTGCAAGTTCAGGCAATGCAAGAATGAAAGAAATTGCTGGTGCAATTCAAATCGGTGCTAGAGCCTATTTAAATCGACAATATAAAACAATCGCAATAGTTGGGGTGGTTGTTCTTTTAGCTGTAATTTATTTATTTAGTATTTGGGTTGGTCTTGGTTACTTTATTGGAGCTTTTTTATCTGGGATTGCTGGATATGCTGGAATGTTAATTTCAGTTCAAGCGAATGTGAGAACTGCTGAAGCTTCTAGAAAAAGTTTAGCGGAAGGTTTAAAAATATCATTTAAGTCTGGTGCTTTGACAGGAATGTTAGTTGCTGGATTAGCTTTGTTAGCGATCGCTGTTTATTATTGGATTCTTTTAAAATTAGACGTTAAAGAAAGAGAAATTTCTAATGCACTTGTTGCTTTAGGGTTTGGCGCTTCATTAATTTCAATTTTTGCAAGATTAGGTGGTGGAATTTTTACTAAAGGAGCGGATGTCGGAGCTGACTTAGTTGGAAAAGTTGAAGCTGGAATTCCTGAAGATGATCCTAGAAATCCTGCAGTGATAGCAGATAACGTTGGAGATAACGTTGGAGATTGTGCTGGAATGGCTGCCGATTTGTTTGAAACTTATGCAGTTACAATTGTTGCTACAATGGTTTTAGCATCAATATTTTTCTCTGGAAATTTAAACATGTTAATTTATCCGTTAGCAATTGCGGGTAGCTGTTTGATTACATCTATTATTGGAACTTACTTTGTAAGATTAGGCGCTAAAAAAAGTATTATGGGCGCTTTGTATAAAGGCTTTATCGTATCAGCAATTTTATCTTTAGTTATTTTATATCCTGTTACAGAACGTGTTGTTGGATTAACTAATGTTTATAAAATTGGAACTCTAAGCTTTACAGGACTTAAATTATATTACTGTGGAGTAATTGGTCTTATAATAACTGGATTACTAATTTGGGTTACTGAGTATTATACTAGTACAGCTTATAACCCGGTAAAATCTATTGCTAAATCTTCAACAACTGGACATGGCACGAACGTTATTCAAGGTTTGGCTATATCAATGGAAGCAACAGCGATACCGGCTTTAATTATTGTTGCTGGTATTTTATCAACTTATTTAATCGCTGGTTTGTATGGAATTGCAATTGCAGTTACTACAATGTTAGCATTAACAGGAATGGTTGTTGCTTTAGATGCTTATGGACCTGTAACTGATAATGCAGGTGGAATTGCACAAATGAGTAATTTACCATCAAGCGTAAGAAAAGTTACAGATGCTCTAGACGCAGTTGGAAATACTACAAAAGCTATTACTAAAGGATATGCAATTGGTTCTGCAGGATTAGGAGCTTTAGTTTTATTTGCTGCTTATACTGAAGATATTAAACATTTTTCTTTAACTCCTGGCTCAGCATTACAAAAAGTTGCTGTAAGTTTTGATTTATCAAATCCGTATGTTGTTATTGGTTTGTTAATAGGAGGTTTGCTTCCTTATCTGTTTGCTTCGATGGGAATGCAAGCAGTAGGTAGAGCAGGTGGAGCTGTAGTTATCGAAGTTAGAAGACAGTTTAAAAAATGGCCTGGTATTATGAAGAACAAACAAAAACCAGACTACAGAAACGCTGTTGATATTTTAACTAAAGCTGCAATTAAAGAAATGATCATACCTTCTTTATTGCCTGTACTATCTCCAATCGTACTTTACGCAGTAGTTTGTTATATTGCTGGAACATCTTCAGCATTATCAGCTTTAGGTGCTATGTTGTTAGGAGTTATCGTTACTGGTTTCTTCTTAGCAGTATCAATGACTGCTGGTGGTGGTGCTTGGGACAATGCAAAGAAATATATCGAAGACGGACATCATGGCGGAAAAGGCTCTGATGCTCATAAAGCTGCAGTAACAGGAGATACAGTTGGCGACCCTTATAAAGATACAGCGGGTCCAGCTGTTAATCCAATGATTAAGATTACAAATATTGTAGCTTTATTATTGCTTGCGATTATTGCTCGTTAGCCTTACCAAAGTTTTTAGCTCGTTGTCTCATACTAGCTAAGAAACTTGATAGGAAGCTGGAGTCTTTACCTAAGCTAATGGTAGTAGATTCATCAAAAGGGTTTTTGCTTAGTGTATTCTTATCTAAAAAATTAATTTTTTTTAGGATACCTAAATCATCAAACTCTAGTCTTAGGGTATTATTGTCAGTAATTACTTTTGTACCATATTTATTTCTAGTTTGATGTACCTCATGATAAAACCAAATATTATTATTAGTAATTCCTATATTTTGAGGAGGACCAATCAAATTTAATACATCATTAGTATTAGTAATATTTTCTTTAAGGGACTCTGATTTAATTTTTAAATTATCAATACCGTGCAATTCATCAATAGTCGTGCAACCAAATATAAAAAAAAATATTAGGATATATTTATAGAAATAAATTCTCATTTGCTAAAAAACACTATCATATAATTATAAAATTTTGCTATCTAATCAACGATTATTAACTAGGTTGATTTATTAGGTTTAAATGATATTCAGTGTCCTAATTTTTTAACTATTATATTATTCAAATGGCAGTACCTAAGCGTAAAACTTCGAAAGCTAGAAGAAATATAAGAAGATCACATCATGCTGTGACATTTGCAAATGTTATAGAAGATAAAAAAAGTGGTGAATATAGACTTCCACATCATGTTGATGAAAAGACTGGCATGTATAATGGAAAACAAATATTTAAACCAAAAGCTTAATTTAATTAATTATCAAATTATCTAAATGAAATTTACAGTTGCAGTCGATGCAATGGGTGGTGACGACTCTCCTTTAAAAGTTATAAAAGGATTAGATTTATTTTTACAAAATAATCAAAATTTAAAATTTTTAATTTTTGGAAACCGAGATTTAATAAATCCTATTGTAGAAAAATATCCTTTAGTTGCAACATCCAGCACTATTATTCATACAAATGAAAAGGTATTAGATAATGAGTCTCCATTAGAAGCAGTTAAAAATGGAAAAAATTCCAGCATGTGGTTAGCACTTAGTGCATTAAAAAATAAAAATGCAGATATAGCAATTTCAGCAGGAAATACTGCAGCATTACTCGTTATGTCTAGATTAAATTTAGAAACCATTAATGGCATAGATAAACCTGCCTTAGCGTCTATGTGGCCATCGCATAAAGGATTGAGTGTTGTTTTAGATTTAGGAGCGAATATTGATTGTAGTATTAAAAATTTAGTAGATTTTTCAAAATTAGGAGCGGCATTGTACAGAGCAGTTTTTAAAAAAGAAAAACCAACAGTCGCATTGTTAAATATAGGTAGTGAAGACAGTAAAGGAAGTGATTTATTGAAAAAAAGTTTAGTGGAATTAAGACAAATTAAAACGGATAGTTTTGCATTTAACGGTTTTGTTGAGGGTAATCATATTAAAGATGGTAATGTCGATGTAATAGTCACTGATGGTTTTTCAGGTAATATTGCTTTAAAGACAGCTGAAGGTACAGCGAAATATATTGCCTCCCTTGTTAAAGAAAAGTTTTTAACTTCTTGGTATTCAAAATTTATTTATTTATTATCGTTTAAAATCTTTAACAGCATAAAAAATGATTTAGATCCAAGAAAATATAATGGAGGTATATTTTTAGGACTAACATCACCGGTTGTAAAAAGTCATGGAAGCACAGATTATATTGGTTTTTATCACTCTATTAAATTGTGCTATGATATCTTAGATGGTAATTTACAAGAACAAATACAAAAAAATTTATAATTAAAAACTTGTGACAACTACAATCACTAGACAATATTTGTCTGACCTAGTTTATAAAGAATTAGGAATTTCTAAAGTAGAGGCTTCAAATTTTATTGATGATATTTTTGAGTTTATTACATTACAACTTGAAAAAAAGAATAAGGTTAAAATAGCTAATTTTGGCTCATTCAATATTCGTCATAAAAATGAAAGAATAGGTAGAAATCCAAAAACTAAAGAACAGAAAGTAATTTCAAGCAGAACAGTTGTAACCTTTAAACCATCAAAAATTTTAAAAAATAGAATTAACAAAAATATAAATGTCGGAGAAGTCAGCTGAAGCCTTAAAAACAATAGGCGAAGTAGCAAAAGAATTAAATCTTATTGAATTAGAAACAGGAAAAGCAAAAACCTATATTTTAAGATTTTGGGAGAAAGAGTTTCCTCAGTTAAAACCAAAATTGAGAGCTAAAGGGCGAAGATATTATACTGCAGAAAATGTTAAGCTTTTGAAAAAAATTCAATATCTTTTAAAAGATAAAGGCCTGACAATAAAAGGAGCAAAAAAAATAATAGAAAATAATATTAATGATATTGAAGTTGACGATTTTGAGAGAAAAGATATAAGCACTAACGATTTAATAGATAAAAAAGAAAAGCTAATTAGAATTAAAAAAATTATTACAGAATTAAAAAACCTTTCATAAAATGGCAAAAAAAACATCAGTTAAAGTAAGATTAGTTCCTGAATTAAAACCTGATAGTGCTTTTAATTATTATGTTAAAAAACCATCTGCTGGAGAAAAAGCTAAAGTTAAATTAAGAGTTAAAAAATATAATCCTTCCACTCGTAAACATGAGTGGTTCGTAGAAAAAAAACTTCCTCCACACAGTAAATAATAGTTATTTTACTATTTTTCTTTCTAACTTAATTGAATATTGGATTAGTTTATTCCAGAAATTTTTTACTAATAAAAAATCAATTTTATTTTTCTTTGCTTCTGATTTAATTCTTTTCATAATCTGATTAATTCTTTTTCTATCAACAATAGTTCTTTTATTTTTATATTTAGCAATCTTTAAAACTTGTTTTTTTCTTAATCCAAGGAGTTTAATAATTTGCTTATCAATAGTGTCGATAGCAGAGCGTATTTTTAAAATTTTTTTTTGCGACATTAAATCGTTTTTCAAATAAAAATAAGTTAATTATTAATTTATAATGGGAAATTTAAATAATCTAAATAAAAAAGATAATTACATTATTATTTGGTTGTATTTGTCTTTATTTTTAGTTTTTGCTCTAATCTTTATAGGTGGTCTTACTCGTTTAACGGAATCCGGTCTTTCAATAACTAATTGGGAAATATTTAGTGGAATTTTGCCACCATTAACGGAAAATAAATGGAAAGATTATTTTGCTTTGTACAAACAAATTCCCCAATACAAGGAAATTAATTTAGGCATGTCCTTGACTGATTTTAAATATATTTTTTGGTGGGAATATATTCATCGTCTATTGGCACGATTAGCTTCATTAGTATTTATTTTACCGTTTATATATTTTCTTATTAAAAAATTTTTTAATTTAAAACAAACTATTCTTTACTCGTTTATTTCTTTTTTATTTCTTTTTCAGGGTTTTCTAGGTTGGTATATGGTTAAAAGTGGATTAATAAAAAATACAGATGTTAGCCATTTTAGATTATCATTACATTTATTAGGTGCTCAGATTATTTTATCACTAATATTCTTTTCAATTTTATTTAGAAATATTAAAAAAATTTACTTAAGTTTTTACTCTTATTTAATACTTTTATTTTTATTTATTATCTTTTTTCAGATCGTAATTGGAGCATTTGTATCAGGATTAGATGCTGCAAAAATATATCAAACTTGGCCTTTAATGAATGGACAGTTTGTGCCTGAAGACGTTTTTATTAATGAATTTTCAAATTTTAAAACTTACTCTAGTCCTTCGCATATACAATTTTTGCATAGGATAATTGCTTACTTTATTATATTTATCTTTAGTTTTATTTTTTATTTATTACTTAAAAATAAAGTTGTTGATTTTAAATATTTACTCTTAGTTTTTCTTGTAATTATTTTTCAAATATTTCTTGGTGTGCTTGTTTTAATTAGTGGTTTTAAAATATATTTTGCTAGTCTTCATCAGATGGGATCTGTTTTTTTAGTTTTTTCGACGATTTATCTATTTTACCAAGTAGTAATATCTAAAAAATAATACAATATACCTTAATCCATTTGACATAATTATAGCCAAAATATATTTATTCCGTTCCATTATGACTGAATTTATTAAAAAGAAAGAAGTTAAAAAAAATTGGTATAAGATTGATGCTACAAATTTAATTGTTGGCAGATTAGCTTCTGAGATATCTAAGATTTTGAGAGGAAAGAAAAAAACAAGTTATACTCCTAATATGGATGATGGAGACTTTGTAATTGTGACGAATGCTAGTAAAATTAAATTTACAGGAAAAAAATCATCAAAGAAGATCTACTACAAACACACAGGTTATCCTGGAGGTATCAAAGAAACAACACCAGATAAGATTTTGCAAAAAGATCCTTCTAGAATTATTAAATTAGCAGTTAAAAGAATGTTACCAAAAGGTCCGCTTAGCAGAAAACAACTTGGAAATTTAAAAGTTTACAATGATGACAAGCATCCTCATCAAACTCAAAAAGCTATAGATTTTGATTTTAAATCTATCAATAAAAAAAATTATTTAAATTAATTACATGGTTCAGAGTTTAGCAGTTTCAGATAATAGATTTTACGCAACTGGCAAAAGAAAAAGTTCCATTGCAAGAGTTTGGTTGAAAGCTGGTTCAGGAACCATTTTAGTAAATGGAAAAAAATATAATGAATATTTCAAGCGTCCAGTTCTACAACTTAGCATTGAGAAACCATTTAATATTATAAACAAAAATAATGGTTATGATGTTAACTGCACGGTCAAAGGTGGTGGCTTAACCGGACAGGCGGGAGCTGTGTCTTTGGGGATATCTAAAGCGTTATTTGCTTTGGATGGTACGTTAAGAAAAACATTAAAAAAAGAAAAGTTATTAACAAGAGATTCTAGAAAAGTTGAAAGAAAAAAATACGGTCAGAGAAAAGCTAGAAGAAGATTTCAGTTCTCTAAACGATAATCTGCTTAGACTAATTTTAGTCTTTAAGTCATTTACAACTTCTTATAAATACAGAGCATGTCCAGCAAATATAATGTTTTAATTAATGGAGCCTCAGGTTTTGTTGGCTTAGAGCTTATTAAAATATTAAGTAGTCATAAATTTATTAATCTTAAATATTTATGTTCCAGAGGATCTATTGGAAAATCGATTAATTCTTTTTTAAAAAATAAGATTAAAAAAAAATTACCTTTAATTTCTGACATTAATAAAGCTGATCTTAATGATGTGGACATAATTTTTTCCGCACTTCCTCATGGAGAGGCGCAATTATTATCTAATAATATTTCACCTCATCATATTTTAATTGATTTATCAGCAGATTTTAGATTTTCAGACCCTAAAGTTTATGAAAAATGGTACGGCCTAAAACATTATGCGGCTGAAAAACAAAAATATTCTGTTTATGGACTTTCTGAATTTGCCAAAAATAAAATTGAAGAAAGTAATATAATTTCCTGTCCAGGATGTTATCCAACATCAGTTCAGCTTGCATTAGTCCCTTTATTACTAAATAAAATAATTAAAACTTCAAAAATTATTGTAGATTCTAAATCAGGCTATTCTGGAGCTGGAAAAAAAACTGCAGATAAAAAACTTTATCCTAATATTAACAAAAATATAGCAGTCTATGGTGTAGGTCACCACAGGCATATGCCAGAAATAGATAATGGTTTAAAATTTTTTGGAAAAGTTTCAGGTCAGTTAAAAATTGAATTTACTCCTCATTTAATTCCAACTTTTAGAGGTATATTAACAACGATCTATGCTGATCTTAAAAAAAATATTAGTGTAAAGAAAGTTCATCAATATTTGAGTAAATTTTATAAAAATAGTAATTTTGTGAAAGTTTTGCCGTATGGAAAGTTTGTGAATACAAATAATGTTAATAATACAAATCATTGCAACATTAATGTTTTTTCTGGAAGATATAAAAATCAATTAATTATTGTAAGCTCTATTGATAATTTAGTTAAGGGCGCTGCAGGGCAGGCAGTTCAGAATATGAATATAAGATTAGGTTTAAAAGAAACTTTAGGATTAGAATAATGAATTATAAACAGCATTATAATATTGCAATTGTTGGACTTGGGAATATTGGATCAGAAGTTTACAGACATTTAATTAAGAACAAACGTGCGATTGAAACTAATACAAATTCTACTTATCAAATAAAATATATTTCAGCTAAAGCAATTAATAAGAAAAGAGGATTTAGTATCCCAAAAGGAATGTGGGTTAAGAATCCATTGTCTTTAGTTAATAAGGAAGATGTTGATATTATTATTGAATTAATTGGTGGAGCAGATGGAATTGCAAAAAAATTAGCATTTGCAGCATTACAAAATAACAAACATTTTATCACAGCAAATAAAGCTTTAATATTCAAACATGGAAATGAACTTGCAAAGATTGCAGAAAGGAATTCAGTAAATTTATTATTTGAAGCATCTGTCGGTGGTGGAATACCTATTATTAAGTCTATAAAAGAAAGTTTAGTAGGTAATAAATTATTTCATATTTACGGAATATTAAATGGAACAACAAATTTTATTTTAACTGAAATCGAAAAAACAAAAAAAAGTTTCAAAGAAATTTTAACGAATGCCCAAAAACTTGGTTATGCGGAAGCAAATCCAAAATTTGATCTTAATGGTGATGATGTTAAGTCGAAAATATCAATATTAAGTGCGCTTTGTTTTAAAACTAAAATAATTAATAAGAGTTTTTTGACTGAAGGAATTGAGCAAATTGATCTAGAGGATGTTGAGTATGCTCACAAGTTTAAATACAAAATTAAATTATTAGGTATTTCTGAAATTATTGATAATAAAATCAAACAACGAGTTCATCCTTGTTTAATTTCTAAAGATTCTGATCTTGCGAAAATAAATGGAGCCAATAATGCTATTATGGTCGAGGGAAATCCTGTTGGTAAAATAGTTTATCAAGGTCTCGGGGCTGGAAAAGGTCCAACTACTTCTTCTATTATTTCAGATTTAAATTCAATTCTTAAAGGAAATGTAACTTTACCATTTGGTTTTAATTTCTCTGATGCAAAAGAATTTAAAATGTTTGATTTTGATAGTCATATTTGTAAATTTTATTTAAGAATTGTTGTTAAAGATAAACCAGGAGTTTTATCTAAAATTACATCAATTTTATCTAAATATAAGATTTCAATTCAAAGCATATTACAACAGCCTTTGAGTAATCCTAAATATGCTAACTTAGTCATTATTACGCACAACGCTATAGAGAAGAATATGAAATTAGCTTTAAATAAAATTTCTAAAGAAAAGTTTATTAGCAAAAAAATCACGATGATCAGAATTAGAAATGAAAAGAAATTATGATTATCAACGATGGTTTTGTAGATTTATTTGTAAAAACTACTAGCGAAGCCGCCTACGCATCATCATTGTTAAAAGGTAAAGGAGATAAAATTGCAGCTGACCAAGCGGCAGTTGATAAGATGAGATTTTTTCTTAATAACATTCCAATGAGAGGTAGAATTGTCATAGGCGAAGGAGAGATGGACGAAGCGCCGATGTTATATATCAATGAATTGGTAGGAACAGGAGTAGGTGAGGAATTAGATATAGCCGTTGATCCATTAGAGGGCACAAATTTAACTGCTAAAAATTTACCAAATGCAATGTCGGTTCTTGCTGTATCCAAAAAAGATAATTTATTGCATGCACCGGATACTTATATGGAAAAAATTGCTGTTGGAAAAAATATTAAAGAAGGTGTCATTGATCTTGATTTTGGAATAACTAAAAATCTTAAAAATCTAGCTGATTTTAAAAATACAACACCTGATAAGTTAACCATTTGTCTTTTAGAAAGAGAAAGACATGATCATATAGTTAATGACGCCAAACAACTTGGAACTAAAATTAAGTTTATTTCAGATGGTGATGTTGCTGGTGCAATTTATGCAGGAATCGAAGATTTTAATGTTGATATTTATTTAGGCATTGGAGGAGCACCAGAAGGCGTTCTTGCTGCAGCGGCAATTAAATGCTTAGGAGGACAATTTCAGGCAAGATTAGTTTTAAGCAATCAACATGAAATTGATAAGGCTAAAAAATTAGGAATAAAAGATTTAAAAAAAAAATATAAAATTAATGAAATTGTAAAAGATGATGTTTTATTCTGCGCAACAGGTGTCACAGGTGGTGATTTACTTCAAGGTATTAAGGTTTTAGATAATGGTTTTTATCAATCGGAAACATATGTTCTCCACCATGGATCTAATCTTAATAAAAAAATTATAAATAAATTTAAAATATGAAATACCAGTCGGTAACTGGTAAAGAATGGATTTTATCCAATTATAGTGAAAATTTAGCATTAGAAATTTCTCAAAAATTAGGAATTGATATTTTTTTATCAAAACTTTTATCGATCCGTAAAATTAGAACTGAAAATTGCCAGTCTTATTTAAATCCAAAGATAAAAGAATTTATGCCAAATCCAAGCATCCTAAAGGATATGGATCTTGGAATTGAAGTTTTGGTTAAAGCTATTAAACAAAATAAGAGAATTTGCGTTTTAGGAGATTATGATGTCGATGGAGCATCTGCTACTGCGATTATTGTTAATTTTTTAAAAAATATATATTCAAATTTTTTCATCTACATTCCAGATCGTCAAATTGATGGTTATGGACCATCCGTTAATTCTTTAAAAAATATTTTAGATAAAAAAGGAGAATTTTTAATAACAGTTGATTGTGGAACGACATCATTTGAAGCTTTAGAGTATGCAAATCAAAATCATATAGAAGTTTTAGTTATTGATCATCATCAAGCAGAAATTAAACTTCCAAAATGTAAAGCTTTAATCAATCCAAACCAACTAGATGACAAATCTAACTTAGGTTACTTATGCGCAGCAGGAGTTTCTTTTTTATTTATTGTGGCTCTAAATCGTTCACTTAGAGAGAGTAATTTTTACAAAGATAAAAATATGAATGAACCCGATTTATATGATTATTTAGATCTAGTTGCTTTAGGAACAATTTGTGATGTTGTACCTTTAATAGATTTAAATCGCGCATTCGTTTATCAGGGGATTCAAATTCTTAAAAAGAGAAAAAATTTGGGAATTAAAACTCTGATCGATGTTTCTGATATAAAAGAAGCTCCAAATACTTATCATATAGGATTTTTATTAGGTCCAAGAATTAATGCTGGAGGTAGAATAGGGCAGTCTGATCTTGGAGCAAATCTACTTACATCAGATGATCCAAAAAAAAGTTATGAAATAGCAACCACTTTAGATTCACTAAATAAAAAACGAAAAACAATTGAAGAAGATATTCTAAACGAAGCTTATTTATTAGCAGAAAAAGAGAACGCTAATGAAATTATTGTTGTAGCTAATAAGTTTTGGCATGAAGGTTTGATTGGTATTATTGCAAGTAGAATTAAAGAAAGATTTATTAAACCAACCATTGTCATTTCATCTAATAAGACTATCGCAAAAGGCTCTTGTCGATCAATTTTTGGCTTTGATATTGGTCTTGCTATTTTAGCAGCTAAACAAAATGGTATTGTTATAAAAGGTGGAGGCCATAAAATGGCCGCTGGTTTTAGTATAGAAGAAAATAAAATTAACGAACTAAAAAGTTTTTTAATATCTAAATATAAGTCAGCAAAACCAAATTTTATTCAAAATAATTTTATTGAGATTGATAGTATTCTATCAGCCAATGCTGTTAATGAAAAAACTTATGAGGAAGTTAATAAATTAGGACCTTTTGGATCAGGAAATACTGAACCAAAATTTATTGTTGAAAATTTATCTTTAATAAAAATAAATTTTGAAAATGATTTTTTGCTAAAAGTTTTATTTAAAAATAGTAGCGGTATTTATTTGAATGGAATTTGTTTTAAAAACAATAAAGAAAAAGTAATTGATTATCTTAAAAATTTTAAAAATCATAAATTTCATATAGCTGGTAGGCTGAGTTGTAATGATTGGAACAAACAAAGAGTTATTGAATTCATTATTGAAGATATTTCTTTAACCCATTAACAAATAAAGAGATTAATATAGTTAATTATATAATTGTTGATTATTATAATTAAACAATCTAAATAACTTTACTTTCAAGGTCCCTTCGTCTATCGGTTAGGACACGTGGTTTTCATCCATGAAAGAGGGGTTCGATTCCCCTAGGGACCGCCACTAAAATTATGAAATTTTTAAGAGTTGGAAATATAGGATCTGAAAAGCCGGCAATACTGCATAATAATGTAATAAGAGATTTATCTTCGGTTATTAAAGATATTGATCAAACAACAATAGGTGATCATCTAATTAATGCAGTAAAAAAAATTGATATTTCTAAACTTCCTCAACTCGACAGTAATTTAAGGATAGGGGCTTGTGTTTCTAATCCATCAAAATTTTTAGGAATAGGATTAAATTTTCTAGATCATGCATTAGAACAAAATTTAGAACCACCAAAAGAGCCAATTATTTTTTCAAAAGCGACTACGTGCGTTAGTGGACCGAATGACGATGTCATTATTCCTAAAAACTCAAAAAAAACTGATTGGGAAGTAGAAATAGCTTTTGTGATAGGTAAAAAAGGAAAAAATATTTCATTAGCGGAAGCTGAAAGTTATATTTTTGGCTATTGTTTAGTTTGTGATTTTAGCGAGAGAGAATGGCAAAAAAATCGTAGTGGTCAGTGGATTAAAGGTAAGTCATCGGACACTTTTGGTCCTATAGGTCCTTACATTGTTACCAAAGATGAGATTAAAGATTTATACAATTTAAATATGAGCCTAGATGTAAATGGCAAAAGAATGCAAACAGGAAATACTTCAAAAATGATTCATAAAATGAATTTTTTAACATCCTATGCAAGTGAGTTTATGACCTTGATGCCAGGAGATATTATTACAACAGGAACACCGCCAGGGGTTGGCGATAGTATGAAACCAGCTACTTATTTAAAACCAGGGGATGTTGTAACTCTTACGATTGACCAATTAGGCAGTCAAAAACATTCCGTTAAATAAATTAATTACTAATTAACTCTTCAATTTTTTTAACAACTTTTTCACTTTGCGGATTTGTTGTGGAGATAAAAGTATCTTTAATTTTACCTTTTTTATCAATTAATATTTTATGAAAATTCCATTTTGGTTCAGCTGCGCTTCCATAACTTTCCCTAGCCCATAAATAAACAGGGTGAGCATTTTTGCCCTTAACCACTACTTTTTCCATGATTGGAAAATTTATATTAAAATTAGTCTCACAAAAATTCTTAATCTCAGCATTGGTACCAGGTTCTTGATTTCCAAAATCATTGGAAGGTACTCCAATGATTACAAAATTTTTACTTTTATATTTGTCCCATAAAGTTTGTAGGTCAGCATATTGTTTAGTAAAACCGCATTGACTTGCAACATTAACTAACAGAACAACTTTATTTTTATGTTGAGAAAGGAGGTGTTTCTTTCCATCCACATCATTAAAATAAAAATCGTATAATGTGCGATTATCACTTGCATTGATATTTTTTGTAAAAAAAATCATGGAGATAATAATTAAATAAAAAATATTTTTTTTCATTATTTATTTTAATTTCATTAAAGCATTAAAGGGCACTAAGATACAGCCTTTTCTATTAAAATAATTGTTATTTAATAAAAATTTAAATTTTTTCCATTTTCCATTAAGTGACAATCTTTTTTTAAAGATGGAATTGATAAATTCTTTAGTAAAAGTCATTGAATAATTTAAACTTTTATTTTTAATGCAATCAGAGAAAATGCTGCAAGAAGCCTGACAGATTAGACAAGATTCTGTTTTATAAGATATTTTTTTTATAATTTTATTATTAATTTTTAGATACATTGTCACTTTATCTCCACATGTTTGATTTTTATAAATACATTTATGTGTGAAATTTTTTAAAGTTCCGTAATTTTCTAAAGCGCCAACGTGTTTTAATAATAATCTATTCATGAGTATTGTTTAAAATATTATACGAGTCTCATATTAAAAAAGTAAAGTATTACTGACGAATTTGATAGTTTTTTTAATTAGTATTTCTTTTAAATAAATTAATTAAGTTGTATAACAGCACAGTTTCGGGGCATAGCGCAGTCTGGTAGCGCATTTGGTTTGGGACCAAAGGGTCGCAAGTTCGAATCTTGCTGCCCCGACCATTAAAAAATGAAAAGAATTGGTTTATATCCTGGCACATTTGATCCAATAACTTTTGGACATATTGATATTATTAAACGAGCAGCAAGTATTGTTGATTATCTTTATATTGGAATACCTTCTATTAATAAGAAAAAGACAATTTTTTCATCTTTAGAAAGAGTTTCTTTAGTTAAAAAAGTAATCGCTTCATTTCCTGCCGATATTAGAAAAAAAATAAAAGTAGTATCGTTTTCAGGTCTTACTACAAGTTATTGCAAAAAAATTTCAGCAAATATTATTTTTAGAGGTTTAAGAGTTGTTTCTGACTTTGAATATGAATTTCAGTTAGCGGGTATGAATCATAAATTAAATAAGAATCTCGAAACAGTTTTTTTGATGGCAGATATTGAAAATCAAATTATTTCATCAAATTTCGTTAAAGAAATTGCAAATTTAAAAGGAGATTTGATGCAATTTGTTCCAAACATTGTTATCAAAGCTTTGAAAACTAAATTTAAATAATGTTTAAAAAAGTTCTAATATTTTTAACTTTATTTCTATTTTCTTTTTCAACTAATATTAAATCTAAAGAAAGATCTATTATGATAATGAAATTAAAATACGGTGAAGTTAAAATTGAATTATTCGATGAGATTGCACCTAATCACGTAAAAAGAATAAAATCACTAGCAAATTCAGAAAAATATGATGGCGTTGCTTTTCACAGAGTCATTGACGGTTTTATGGCTCAAACTGGTGATGTTAAATTTGGAAATACAAAATTAGATTTTAATGCTCAGATGGTTGGCACCGGTGGATCGGATCTTCCAGATTTAAAAGCTGAATTTAATAATATTCCCCATCAACGAGGAGTTTTGTCGATGGCAAGATCACAAAGTCCTGACAGTGCTAATAGTCAATTTTTTATCTGTTTTGACTCTCATCCTCATTTAGATAGAAATTATACTGCCTTCGGTAGAGTTATTAGCGGAATGGAATTTGTTGATAAAATTAAAAAAGGGGCTCCAGGATCTGGAGTGGTTGAAAATCCGGACATTATTATAAGTCTTCGATCGTCAAAATAAAAAGTAATAATGAAATCTATTTCATTTAATTTATTAAATGAAAGCCATGGTGCTCGCTTAGGAAAAATTAAAACTCCTAGAGGAGATATCGATACACCAGCTTTTATGCCTGTTGGAACAGCAGGAACTGTTAAAGCTATGTATATTGATCAAGTTAAAAACTGCGGATCGCAAATTATTTTAGGAAATACTTATCATTTAATGTTAAGGCCTGGAGTTGAGCGTATAAAACAAGCAGGTGGACTCCATAATTTTATGAATTGTCCTATGCCAATACTTACAGACTCCGGTGGTTTTCAGGTGATGTCTTTATCAAAAATTTCAAAAGTAACTGAAGATGGGGTTGAGTTTAGCTCGCATATAGATGGTAAAAAGTTTTTCTTAACACCAGAAGAAAGCATACAAGTTCAATTAGATTTAAACTCTGACATTGTTATGGTGTTTGATGAATGTCCTAAGTATTCAGCTGAGAAAGATAAAATTAAAAAATCTATGGATTTATCTCTGAGATGGGCTGAGCGATGCAAAAAGAAATTTGGCAAACAAGAGTCCAAATGGCTATTTGGAATAACTCAGGGTGGAATTTTTCCAGATCTTAGAAAAGAATGTTTAAAAAAATTAATAGATATTGGCTTTGATGGTTATGCGTTGGGAGGACTTGCTGTTGGTGAAAACCAGTCTGAAATGTTTGAGGCTGTTGAAGCTGTTCAAGATTTATTACCTAAAGATAAACCTCATTATTTAATGGGGGTTGGAATGCCACAAGATATCCTAGGAGCAGTCAAAAGAGGGATTGATATGTTTGATTGTGTTTTACCAACAAGATCTGGAAGGACAGGGCTTGCATTTACTTGGAATGGAAGAGTTAATATTAGAAACGCAAAGTATGCAAAAGATGAAGATCCTTTAGACAAATCAATAGATTGTCCTGCTTCAAATTCTTATTCTAAAAATTATTTAAACCATTTAGTAAATTCTAATGAGATACTTGGCTCCATGCTTTTGACTTGGCATAATATTGCTTTTTATCAGGACTTAATGAAGAAAATTAGACAGGCAATAAAAGAAAATAAATTTGAAGAATTCTACAAAAAACACTTCGAATTGTTCAATGAAGTTAATTAAAAAATTGCTTTAAAGAACGGATTAAACTATATAAAACCTTGCATTAATGGGCCCGTAGCTCAGTTGGTAGAGCAATTCCCTTTTAAGGAATGGGTCACAAGTTCAAATCTTGTCGGGCTCACCATTTATTGTAATTGAAAAATCACAGCCCAAAAAACAACAAATATAACGAATACCGTAAATAGTTTAGCGTTAGAATTATCATTTTTATTGTACTCAAAGCATCTAACTAATAGATTTTTTTCATTAACTAAATTCATCTTTTTAAAAATAGTAATTAAAATAAATAGAATAAAAAGTGAGTAAATAGAAAAGTAAAAAAGTGAATAGATATATTTCATTTTTTAAATATCTAAATATTAGAGATTTTGAATTTTTGGATATTCAATTTTAACTTTTGGTATCCACAATCTTAAATCATTTATTCTTGTGCCTGAAGAAGGGTGGGTGCTTAAAAATTGTGGAGGCTCTTTTCCTTTCATTTTTTCTTGCATACGTTCCCATAATTGAACAGCACCTGCAGGATCATAACCAGCTAAATTTGCAAAAATAATTCCAAGATAATCTGCTTCAGATTCTTGATGACGACTAAATGGATTAAAAATACCAAGTTGAACAATATCCATGCCTGTTGTTTGTCCAACAGTATTTCTTGTTCTTGAAATAGCTCCTCCTAAAGCAATATCAGCAGCCATAGTTCCAATATTGATTGCAAGAGCTGCACTTGCTCTCTCCAAAGAGTGTCTTGCTACTGCGTGCGCAATTTCATGTCCCATAACTGCTGCAAGGCCATTTTCATCTTTAGTAACTTCTAATATTCCACTATAGACGGCAATTTTACCACCAGGCATACACCAAGCGTTTAATGTTTTTGGATCATTAATTAAAATATATTCCCAGTCATAGTTCTGTGTTGGATCCTTTAAATTATTACTTTTAAAATAATGTCTAATTGCTTTTTCAAGCTTTTGACCAACATTAATAATCGGATTTAATTTATCACTATCAGTAATTAATTTAGCTTTTTCCTTAACTTGTTTATAAGCACCAATAGCTTGGCTGTTAATCATAGATTCGGGCAAAGCCGTGAATTGAGACCTTCCTGTAATTGGAGCTGTAGAGCATCCTGCTAATAAAAACCCACCACAACAACAAGTGGTTAAAGATAAGAAATCTCTTCTATTTATTTTCATCAAATTTTAAATATTTTAACTGTGAATTTAGACAACAAAATGTTATTTCTAA
>NZ_JAYQPI010000002.1:0-79947 GCF_038145245.1 Candidatus Allofontibacter sp.
ATGCTAAATCCAATACAAAAAAAAATTGGAAAAATACAATATATATTAAAAAGACTTGTTCCTGGTTTAGTAATAAATAAAACGCCAATAAGACCAGCTATAACAGAAAGCCATCTTCTATAACCCACCACTTCCTTTAAAAAAATTATAGAAAAAATTGTCACAAATACTGGTGTTGCTTGGGCAATAGAGACCACATCAGCTAATTTCATATATTTTACGCCAATAAAAGTTGAGATCATTGCAAATGTTCCAGCGAAAGCCCTCACAAAATGTAATGTCGGTTTATTAGTTTTAAAAAAAGAAAATATCTTATTTTTTGGTATTAAAAAAAAAATAGGAATTAATCCAAACAACCCTCTAAAAAAAGCAATTTCACCAATTGGATAATGATTAGTTGTTAATTTAACTAAAATATCCATGATCGAAAAACAGACAACGCTTAACAGCATATAAAAAGCGCCTGTTCTGTTAGATGATAGCATCAATATATTTTACCTAAATCTTTTCATAACATATAAAAATAACTTTAATATAAAATTTTATGAGCATAGCTATTTTTGCAGCTGGATGTTTTTGGGGCGTTGAAAAAAAATTTGATCTTACAAAAGGAGTAACAAAAGTCGAAGTGGGTTACACTGGTGGCAAAACTAAGAATCCAACTTATGAGCAAGTTTGCTACGAGGATACAGGACACGCTGAAGCTGTTAGAATAAATTTTGATGAGAATGTCATTAGCTATAAAGAATTACTAGATGTTTTTTGGTCCTGTCATAATCCTACTACTCTAAATAGACAAGGACCTGATATTGGCGAACAATATCGTTCAGCTATATTTTATTTAAACCCTAAACAAAAAATTGAAGCAGAAGAATCTAAACAAATAATGGATAAAAAATTATTTAGTAATAAAATCGTTACCGAAATTACTAAATTTGATGAATTTTATTTAGCAGAAGAATATCATCAAAAATATCTAAAAAAGCTTGGTAAATATTAATGTCTTTAATTACTACAGATTGGCTAGAGAAAAATCTTTTAAAAGAAGATATTAAAATTTTAGACTGCTCTTGGCATATGCCAAACACAAAAAGAATTGGTAAAGATGAGTTTTTAAAAGAACATATCCCAGGATCTCTTTTTTTTGATATTGATAAATTTTCAGATCCTATAGCTAAATTTCCTCATACAATTCCTTCAGCAGAGTTATTTGAAAAACTATGCTCTGAGCTTGGAATTAATAACTCAGATCATATTATAGTCTACGATAGCCTTGGTATTTTTAGTTCTCCTAGAGTTTGGTGGATGTTCAATTTTTTTAACCATAAAAAAATTTCTATATTAGATGGTGGTTTAGTTAAGTGGAAAAATGAGAATAAAAAAATAGAAGATGGTTCTAGTAATAAGTTTCTAAAAAGTAATTTTAAATGCACTGCAAATTACAAGATGCTCACTGTCATTGATCAAATTAAAGAAAATATTAAAAATAAAAAATTTGAATTAATAGATGCCAGAAGTAAAGGCAGATTTAATGGTACTGAAAATGAACCAAGACCAGATATTAAGAGTGGTTCGATTCCTAAAAGCTGTAATATGCCATGGATAGAATGCGTTGATCCTGTAACTAAATGTTTTTTATCTAAAGAAGAACTTCAAAAAAAATTTCAACAGATAAATATTAATAAGAATTCTAAAGTTGTATTTTCATGTGGTTCAGGAGTTACGGCATGCATTGTCGCTAAAGCCTTTGAAATAATAGATGGAGCAGAATTTTCCATTTATGATGGCTCATGGACTGAATGGGCTAGCCAGTCAAAATAAGTAAGTAATTACTTTGTTAAATATGAATTTTTTTTTAATATTAAAACGTGATATGAAGTTTGCTCAATGAGTACCTATAAAAAGATTGCCCTTGTATTTGGAGTTATAATTTTATTAGTGGTTGGAATAATTTCAGGAAGAATAATTTTAAATAATATAATTCAAAAAAAAATTAATCAGATCAATCCAACAGAGGTGATCGCAGCAAATGTAAAAAAAATTGAGTTTTATGAAAAAATTGAAACATTTGGAACTGCCTTAGCAAATCAGTCTTTTTCAATTCGAATTAGAAAAGATGATTTAATAAGCTCATTAGACTTTGACAAAAATTTATTAATAACAAAAGGTCAAATTATTGCACAACTTAAAAATGAAAAAATTATTGCACCATTTACTGGAAAATTAGGCATCAGAGAAATATCTCCTGGTATCTTACAAGGAGCAGACTCTATCATTGCAACACTTGATGATATTTCTGTAATTAAAATTGATGTGAGAATCCCTGAGATCTATTTAAATATTTTAAAGAAAAATCTGAAAGTAAAAGTTACTACCGAAAATCTAAATGAAATTTTTGATGGCAGTATAGAAACAGTTAGTTCAAGAGTAGATCCTTCTGCACGATCAGTATTAGCTCAAATAAAAATAAAAAATTCTAATAATAAATTAATACCTGGAATGCTTTTAAATACAGAAATAATTTATAATGAAGTTACCTCTTTAGGCGTTCCAGAAGAATCTGTGGTTCAACAAGGAAATAATTCAATTGTTTATAAAGTTATTGATAATCAGGCAGTTGCTAGAACAGAAGTGAAAACGGGTGTTAGAAATTTTGGTTATATTCAAATTATTTCAGGTATTGCGGAAGGAGATCTAATTGTTGTTCAGGGTGTTTCTAAAATTAGAGATAAATCAAAAATAAAATTAATAAATAAATAATTTTAAATGTTTCTAACGGATATAAGCATCAAGCGTCCAGTTTTTGCGACCGTGATGTCTATTGTGTTAGTAATATTTGGCCTTGTAGTTTTTAATAGGATTGCGGTAAGAGAACTTCCGGACATTGATCCAAGCATAGTTACAGTTAGAACGTTATATAAAGGAGCATCTGCTGAAATTGTAGATTCTCAAATTACACAAAAAATTGAAGATATAGTTGGTGGAACGCCTGGACTTGCAACAATCTCATCTAAAAGTGAAGACGGAAGATCTGTTGTAACAGTCGAATTTGAACCAGGCAAAAGTGTAGATGAGGCAGCAAATGATATTCGAGATAGAGTTTCTAGAATAATTGATAATTTGCCCGATAATGCTACTAGACCTGAAATATTCAAAACTTCCGAAGGAAATACTGTTGCTGTTTGGTTAAGATTAAGAAGTGAACGTTTAAGTGCCTTAGAACTTAGCGATTATGCAGCTAGATATTTGAAAGATTATTTCTCAAGTGTGGACGGAGTTGGAAATATAATTTTATCTGGTGAAAAAGAATTATCGCTTCGAATCTGGCTAAATCCTATTGCTCTTGCAGCAAGAGATGTTGCTGTTAGTGAAATTGAAAATATTTTATTAAAAGAAAATATAGAATTTCCATCTGGAAAATTAGAATCTAAAAAAATAGATTTAATATTAAAACTAGATAAAAGTTATAAAAATCTCGAAGATTATAAAAATCTAGTTATAAAAAAAGGCAGAGACGGATCTATCACTAAACTTAAAGATGTTGCAAAGGTTGAGTTTGGACCTTTAAACGTAAATACGCTCTTTAAAGGAAACGGATATCCTGTTGTTGGTATTGGTCTTTACCAACAATCTAATGCTAATACAATTGCAGTTGTAAACGGTGTTAAAAAAAGATTAGTAGAAGTAAAAAAAAATCTTCCTGAAGGTATTCAGTTAGAAGTAGCTTTTGATAGATCAAGTTACATAAGAGTGGCAGTTAAAGAAGTTTATATTGCACTTTTTTTATCAGTAGCACTTGTTGTTGGAATTATTTATCTTTTTTTAGGAAATTTAACCTCAGTAATTATACCTACCCTTGCAATTCCTGTTTCTATAATTTCAACTTTTTTATTAATTTATGCCGCAAACTTTAGTTTAAATTTATTTACGTTAATGGCGTTAGTCATCGCTATTGGTCTCGTAGTCGACGATGCGATTGTTATGTTAGAAAACATTTATAGAAGAATGGAACATGGAGAATCAGCGCTTGTTGCATCCTATAAAGGAGCTAGCCAAGTTTCATTTGCAATTATAGCAACGACGGTTGTCTTGGTTGCAGTATTTGTTCCATTAATTTTTATAAAAGGAATTGTTGGAAAATTATTTACAGAATTAGCTTTGACACTTTCTTTCTCTATAATCATTTCAGCATTTGTTGCTTTAACATTATCGCCAATGCTAGCATCGAAATATTTAAAAGTAACACATCAAAAACCAAAATTTTTAGAAAAATTTGATCGCTATTTAGATAAATTTTCAGAGTTCTATTTTGAAAGTTTACTTTTACTTCTTTATAAAAAAAAAGAAGTAATTATATTTCTAAGTGCAATTCTTATTGCCGTAACGGTGTTATTTAAAATTACTCCAAAAGAATTAATCCCTCCAGAGGATAGGGGAGTTTTCTTTGTTATTGTTCAAGCGCCCGATGGTTCAGGTTTTGAATATACTAAAGAACAAAGCGAAAGCATTGAGAAAATATTTTTACCAGACTTAGGTAAGGGAACTTACAAAGAAATTCTAACTAGAATTCCAGGTTTTGGATCAGGGCCTGATCAGGTAAACACTGGTTTTGTCATAGTTTTGTTAGAAGATTGGGCTAAAAGAAAAAAATTTACTAGCCAAGATTTGGGAGTCATATTTCAAAAGCTCAATTCTTTTCCAGCTGTAAAAGCTTTTCCAATTATGCCTCAAAGTTTAAGAGGTGGGGCGGCGGATAAACCAGTTCAATTTGTTATAAAAGGAAACACTTATGAGGAGTTAATTCAATGGAAAGAAATTATTAAGGCTGAAGTTGCTAATAATAAAAATTTTGTAAATGTGGATGATGATCTCGATTTAACTAAACCACAATTAAAAATTAAAGTTAATACAGATAAAGCGGCAGATTTAGGTGTACCTATTGATGCTATTGGCAAAAGTTTAGAAACATTATTTGGATCAAAAGAGGTTACAAAGTATACAAGAGATGGCAGAGAATATTCAGTAATGTTACAAACTGATATTAAAAATAGACAACAACCATCAAATTTAAATAAAGTTTCGGTAAGATCTAATAATGGAAAATTAGTTCCACTTGCAAATTTAGTAACTTATGTTCCTGAATCAACCTATACAGGTCTAAATCGGTATAATAGACAAAGAGCAGTTACGATAAGCGCTAGAATTACAGCGGGATATAACATTAATGATGCACTCAAATATTTAGAAGGTATTGTTAAACAAAAATTACCTCCTTATGCAGGCATTGATTATAAAGGAGAGTCTTTGGAATTTAAAAATACAAGTTCAGATATTTATTTTATATTCTTGCTTGCAATATTCACTGCTTACCTATCTTTAGCTGCGCAATTTGAAAGTTGGAGACATCCATTAACAATAATGCTAACTGTGCCGCTCGCTATTTTAGGTGGAATAATTGGACTTTGGACAATCGGAAGTTCATTAAATATTTATAGTCAGATTGCATTAATCGTGCTTATTGGACTGTCCGCTAAGAATGGAATTCTTATAGTTGAGTTTGCAAATCAACTAAGAGCTGAGGGAATGAAAATTAAAGAAGCCATCATTACTTCTTGCAGAGTTCGGCTTAGACCAATTCTAATGACATCTATTTCCACAGTCATGGGTGTTGTGCCGCTTGTTATCGCAACTGGAGCTGGCTCAGCTAGCAGAGCAACTGTGGGAATTGTTATTTTTATGGGAATTATATTTTCGACCTTTTTTACATTATACGTCATTCCAACTATGTATTTACTCATTGGCCAAAATACAAAACAAGTAAATTCAGTCGAAATTGAGCTTGAAAAGCAACTAAAAGAATCTGCTAATAAATAAAATATTTATTTGTTGTTAATTGATTTTTACACTGATCAAGTTGCGCTTTATACTTTTTTGCAACTCGATCAACTTCTCTAGCGTAAGGAATTACCTTTGGTGATTTTTTATAATCTTTAAAATTTCCCCAACCTTCATGATAAGCAATGTATTGTTTAAAATAATCATTCTTTGGAATTTTTAATAACTGATTACTTTTATTAATATACCAACCAATAAAATCTACTGAGTCGTTAAAACTAATTCTAAGAGCAAGGGGTTGATCAGTTTCACGCACAAACTGATCCCAAGTTTTATTTACAGCTTGCGAGTAACCAAAGGCACTCGATTTTCTTTTATAGGGAATGACTTTAAATAATTTATCCCACTCTGGCGCAGCTAACCAATCAAAATCAGATTCTCTTTGAATAATTGCCATTTGCAATTCTACAGGGGCTCCCCATTTTTTCTCTGAATTTTTTACGAATTTGTACCAAAAATAATTATCAGTAAACATTAAGCATGTATTAGAGGTATCTCTTGGTGCTGAAATACAAGAAGTAATAAATAAAAGAGATAAATATAATAAAAGTTCAAATCTTTTTCGAATCATTAAACTAAATTTAGTTTAAATAATTTTATTTGGTAGAACTTTTAATCCAACTTAAAAAATCTTTATTACCACTCTTTATATCTAAAAAAACAATACATGGACATTCATAAGAACTAATTTTTTTTATATCAGCAATAATTTTATTCATATTTTTTTTTATAGTTTTTCCAATAAGAACGTTCTCTTTTACAATGCTAACTCTCTTTTTATTCCATTTAAAATAAGATTTTATATTTGGAATAATATTTACACAGGCAACAAGATCTTTTTTTACAAGACCATAAGCAATTTTATTTGCCTCAACTTTATTCTTACAAGTCACATAAAATAATTTATAATTACTCATAAATTTTTAGTATCACAATTTATAAAATAGAAAATGTATAATTTAATTTTAGTTCGACACGGTCAAAGTCAATGGAATTTAGAAAATAGATTTACAGGATGGTATGATGCAGAACTTACTAAACAAGGAATAGATGAGGCCCAGCAAGCCGGCTTTTTAATTAAAAATCTTAATATCAATTTTAATTTTGCTTTCACTTCTTTTCAAAATAGAGCCATTCTAACTTTAGATGAGATAAATAAAAAATTAAACTTCAGTATTAAAAATATATTTAAAGCTTGGGAATTAAATGAAAGACACTATGGAGCACTACAAGGTCTTAATAAAGAAGAAACAGCAAAAAAACATGGAGAACAACAAGTAAAAATTTGGAGAAGAAGTTACGACACACCTCCTCCACCAATGGATAAGAGCAATCCTGATCATCCAATTCATTATCCAATTTATAAAAATATTAATAAGAATCTAATACCTGACACTGAATCTTTAAAGGATACTTTTAAAAGGGTTATTCCTTATTATGAAAAAAATATTTTGCCAATTTTAAAAAAAGAGAGAAATATAATCATCTCAGCACATGGCAATAGTTTAAGATCTCTTTGCAAAAAAATATTTAATATTACTGATAGCTCAATTGTTGAATTAGAAATTCCTACAGGAAATCCCATTCATATTAAATTTAAAGATGATATGAGTTTATCGAACTATTTATATCTTGATCAAAAAAGAGCAAAAAAAATACTAATTAACGAATAAGATCTAATTGTTTTAGCTTTTCATAAATTTGCAAATCCGTTACGTGATAAAAAATATTCTGAGAAACTTCTCCAACCATTTTGTTATCAGCTATCGCCTCATCCCAAACTGGTTGAATTGAAAAGTTTTCATTTTTTTTATGTTTTAATAGAATGGGGTTAATTATCTGACAACCTGTAAAAATTAGATTATTCTTATCGCCAGACTGTCTAAATAAAAAAGATCCTGATTTTATAGTAAAATCTCCTTTTAAAGTTTTATCAAAGCTATTTTCTTTCTTGATCATTAAAAGGCCAGAATTTGCACTAAACTCTATAAAATTCTTATATAAATTTTTTAATGGAGATAAATATTCATCAGACCAAATTGTATCACTATTAATGGAGATAAAGGGTTTATTTTGGAAAAAATCTAATGCATTGCGAATTCCCCCGCCCGTGCCGAGAATTTCTTTTTCTTTAAAAATTTTAATATCATAAATATTCTTATTTTTTTTAGCAAAAGCCTCAATTTGTTCACCTAGATGATGAGTATTAATTGCAAAAAATTTTACTCCAAATCTTTTTAAAAAATTTAAGGTATTTTCTAGCAAGCTAACATTATTAACTTCTAGTAAAGGCTTTGGAGTAGTATTTGTTAATGGTTGAACTCTTTTTCCAAAGCCCGCCGCTAGAACAATTGCTCTTTCGATCATTTACCTTTTAGGCACCACTCGATAATTCCCTTTTGACAATGCAATCTATTTTCAGCTTGATGCCAAACTACTGATTGTTTGCCATCAATAACTTCTTGGCTTACCTCTTCTCCTCTTTGCGCGGGTAAATCATGCATAAAAATCGCATCTTTTTTTGCAATTTTCATTAATTTTTCGTTCACTTGAAAATTTTTAAAAGCTTTTCTTTTTTTACTTAAGTTTCCTTTGTCACCCATAGAAATCCATTTGTCAGTCATAATACAATCTGCATTATCAACCGCTTCTTTTGCATCATGCAATATTTTAATATCTGCTTTATTTTTTTTAGCCCAGGCAATAACTTTTTTTGACGGCATATAATCTTTTGGACATGCGATTTTTAACTCAAAATCAAATTGCGCAGAAGCTTCCATTAAAGAATTTGTAACGTTATTACCATCTCCTACCCAAGCAATTTTTTTACCTTGAATAGGTCCTTTGATTTCTTCAAATGTCATTACGTCACTTAAAATCTGACAAGGATGACTATCGTTAGTAAGTCCATTAATAATAGGCACTGTCAGTAACTCAGAAAATTTTAATAAAGTGTTATGTTCAAAAGTTCTAAGCATAATAATGTCTGAAAAAACAGAAAAAATCCTTGCTGTGTCTTCAATTGTCTCTCCCCCAATACCAACATGAAGATTCTCAGAATTAATAACTATCGTTTGACCACCTAGCTGTCTCATTGCCAAATCAAAAGACAGTCTTGTTCTTGTGGATGGTTTTTCAAAAACCATAAGCAGCATTTTTCCTTCTAAAGGATTGTCTTTATCAACAAGAACTTTGCCTTTATTATTTCTATTCTTCTTTCTAGTCTTAGAATTTTCGACAATCTGTCTTAATTCTTTTTTATCTATTAGACTTAAATCTAAAAAATGTTTCATAATTAAAATTCAGAACAAGTTTTTGTAATTATTCTTACTGCTTCATCAATATCTTTTTTTTCAACAATAAGTGGGGGTAGCAATCTTACGACATTATCGCCAGCTTTTACGGCTAACATCTTATTTTGAAACAAATGATCTAAAAACTTATTATTATCTACTTTTAACTTAATTCCTCTTAAAAGACCAATTCCTCTTACTTGTTCAATAACATTGCTATATTTTTTTTGTATTTCTTTTAATTTTGTCTCGAAATAAACTCCAACTTCTTGAACATTTTCTAAAAAACCTTTTTTTAAAATTATATCTAATACAGCATTGCCAACACTCATTGCTAAAGGATTTCCTCCAAATGTACTTCCATGTGTGCCTGGCTTCATCCCAATTGCAACTTTTTTATTTACTAAGCATGCGCCTATTGGAAAACCTCCACCAATGCCTTTTGCAATAGGAACAATATCAGGAGAAACACTGGCCCACTCAAATGCAAAAAGTTTTCCAGTTCTTCCAATTCCACACTGAACTTCATCTAAAATAAGTAAGATTCCATTATCATCACAAAGCTTTCTTAAAGGCTTTAAGCAATAATCTGGAACAACTCTTACTCCGCCCTCTCCTTGAACTGTTTCAAGCATGATAGCAGCGGTATTCTTTGTAATTGCTTTTTTAAGAGCCTCATGATCTCCAAATGGAACTTGATCAAAGCCATCAACTTTAGGGCCAAATCCTAAGGTGTGTTCCTTATTATTGGCTGCAAATAAAGCGGCCAAAGTTCTCCCATGAAAAGCACCTTCAAAAGTAATTATTCTATTTTTTTCAGGCTGACCTGTTTCAAAAAAATATTTTCTTGCAACTTTAATACTTGCCTCGGTTGCCTCTGTTCCTGAATTTACAAACATAACAAAATCAGCAAAAGTATTATCCGTTAATCTTTTTGCTAATTTTTCCTGTTCAGGAATTGTAAAAGCATTAGACACATGCCATAATTTTTCAGATTGCTTTTTTATAGTCTCAACTAAATGAGGATGACAATGTCCTAATGAATTTACAGCAATACCAGATACAAAATCTAAATATTTTTCTCCTGTAGCTGATGTAAGATAAACTCCTTTTCCTTCTGAAAAAGAAATTTCTCTTCTTTTATATGTTCCTAATATTGAACTCATGGGAAATTAGCTTTTAATTTTATATCCTCTTTTAAAAAGGATATAACATATTACCCACAAAGCTAAATTGATAAATGTTAAATAAAAGAAACCTATAACAATAGATCCGTCGGCCTGCCCTAAAAATCCATATCTAAAACCATCAATAGCATAAAAGAATGGATTTGCATGACTAATATAGTAAAATACTGAGTGTAAATTTTGTATAGAATAAAAAGTTCCTGATAAAAATGATAAAGGAACAATAATAAAGTTTGTTACTGTTGCCATATTATCAAACTTTTGTGCCCACAATCCGGTAACAAATCCTAAACAAGCGAGCATAGACGAGCCTAGTAATGCAAATAAAAGAATTATAAAAATATTATGAATAGGAATATGTGCAAACGGAATAATAATTATTACAGAAAAAAAACCTATAATTAAACCTCTTGTAATTGCTCCTAAAAGCATTGCGGTTGTTACTTCCATAGGACTAAGAGGTGGAAATAAAATATCAACAATGTTTCCTTGAACTTTAGCAATCATTAAAGATGAAGATGTGTTTGCAAAAGCATTTTGTAAAATCTGCATGCAAATAAGGCCTGGTAATATAAAAACTCCATATTCATGGCCTAAAATATTATTTCTATTAAGTCCTAAAGCTATTGTAAAAACAGCTAAAAAAAGTATCAGTGTTACTACTGGTGAAAATATAGTTTGTATCCAAACATTCAAAAATCTTAAAATTTCTTTTTTATAAAGTGTGTAAAATCCGATCCAGTTAATTGACATCACTTGCGGATTTCTAATTTTATAATCTTTAATTGCGCTCATATTTTTTAGTATTATTAAAATATATAGATAAATGTGGATAAATTTATGTAAATTAAATAAATCACTGATTCTTCTACATTTTTTTAAACTATATATAGTATAATTTACTTTAGCTTAGACTACATATAGTATTTAAAGCGTCTTTATGGGATGGACACCAGAAAAAACTGAGCAGTTAAAAAAACTTTGGAACGAAGGTCATACTGCGAGCCAAATCGCTGCAATGCTAGGAGATGGTATTTCCAGAAATGCTGTAATTGGAAAATCACACCGTCTAGGACTTGCTGGCAGATCTCATTCTAGAAATATTTATATTCAAAAAAGTGAAAATAAATTTCATCACAAGAATAGTGTTCCTTTAAAAAGATTAAGAAAACCTCGTGGTCTTAGAGCTATTGTTATTGAAAAAGATTTTGAGCCTGAAAATCCAACTAGTTTAGAAAATTTAAACGAAAAAACTTGTAGATGGCCTATTGGACATCCAGATGAAGCAAATTTTTATTTCTGCGGAAGAAGTCCTATGGAAGAAAGAGTTTACTGCAAATTGCATGTTCTTCATGCTTACCAACCAAAAGGTTGGAAAAACGAAGAAGAAGATAAAAATACAAAAGGAACAGAAGAGCTTCCAGAATTTCTTGAAAAGAAAATTAAATCAGCTTAATTTTAAGTATCTAAAGAATAACCAGAAGATCTTACGGTTCTAATAAGTTCTGGCAAACCTTCAAGGTTGATTGCTTTTCTAAGTCTACGAATATGTACATCAACAGTTCTAACTTCTACATTAATTTCATTACCCCAAATATTATTCAATAATTGTTCTCTAGAATAAACTCTTTGTGGACTTTTAATTAAAAAATCTAATAACCTAAATTCAGTTGGTCCGACTTTTATTTCTTTTTCTGCTCTATAAATTCTTCTAGTGATGCGATCAACTTTTAAATCTTGAAATATAGAAACATCTTCAATAAGAGAAGGTTTTGTTCTTTTTAATAATGATTTAACTCTTAATAAAATTTCTTTATAGCTAAAGGGCTTAGTAACGTAATCATCAACTCCTGATTCAAAACCTCTAATTTTATCTTCTTCTTCACTTTTTGCCGTAAGCATTAATACCGGTATATTTTTTAATTTATTAATTTTTTTAATTTGCTTGCAAACTTCAATTCCAGAAAAATCAGGAAGCATCCAATCTAATATTAAAAGATCAGGTATATTTTTTTTTATATTTTGTATTGCCTCTTCGCCTGTTTCTGAAAAATTAACTTTATAACCTTCTTTTTCAAGATTATATTGTAATAAAGTAATAATTGGCTTTTCGTCTTCGACAATAAATATATTGGCTGACATATTTAATTTTTTGTCGATGCGGATTTTTCTCCTTTTGATCTAGTGCCTTTGATCTGATCTCCTGTTACCAAAAAATAGACATTCTCTGAAATATTTGAAACATGATCGCCTACTCTTTCCATATGCTTTGCAGCAAATAGTAAATGAGTTGATAACTCTAGATTTTTTTTATTACTTTTCATAAATTTTAGTAATTCATCCATTGCAAAACTTACAAGTTTATCTATCTCTAGATCGCTATTCCATACTCGGTATGCAATATCCTTGTCTCTTTTAGAATAAGCATCCAACACATCTTTTAAATTTTTTTCCACAACGTTAGCGGCTCTTTTTAGTGAGTCCGCAATATTTACTGGAATATCGAATTCTAAATATCTTGCTCTTTTTGCAATATTTTTTGCAAGATCACCTATTCTTTCTAATTCAGAGGAAATTCTCATTGAAGATACAGTTTCTCTTAAATCAATTCCCATTGGCTGTCTTAATGCAATTAGATCTATAACTTGACTTTCAATCTTAATATCAAACTCATTCATTTTAAGATCTTTTCCAGCAATTTTGTCGGCTAAATCTTCATCACGTTTTAAAAGAGCATTTACTGAACTTGTAAATTGACTTTCGGCTAGTCCGCCCATTTTGACAATTGTATTTGTTAGATTCTGAAGCTGTTCCTCGTATGATTTAACTATATGTTCAGTCATAGTTATTTACATCTATAGGTTGAATTAAATATTGTCAAAGATAATTTTTTATTCTTCATAGTAAAATCTTCATTAACCAAAACGACCAGTAATATAATCTTCTGTTTCCTTTCGATCAGGTTTTAAAAAAATTTTTTTCGTTTCATTAAATTCTATTAAATCGCCTAAATACATAAAAGCTGTTGAATCTGATACTCGGGCTGCTTGTTGCATATTGTGCGTAACAATAATGACCGTATAATCATTTTTTAATTCATAAATTAATTCTTCAATCTTACTTGTGGATACAGGATCTAATGCTGAGGTAGGTTCATCCAATAAAAGAACTGTAGGTTTTACAGCAATACCTCTAGCAATACATAATCTTTGTTGTTGTCCTCCTGATAAAGATAATCCACTTTGTTTCATTTTATCTTTCACTTCATTCCACAATGCAGCTTTTTTCAATGCCCATTCAACTCGGGCATCCATATCTTGTTTTTTTAAATTTTCGTACAGTCTAACTCCGAAAGCAATATTATCGTAAATCGACATTGGGAAAGGAGTGGGCTTTTGAAAAATCATTCCCACTTTTGCTCTTAATAAATTTAGATCTTTTTTAGGATGTAAAATATTATCACCATAAAGTTTTACTTCTCCCTCTGCTTTTTGTTCTGGATATAAATCATACATTCTATTAAAAACTCTTAAAAGAGTAGATTTTCCACAACCAGAAGGTCCTATAAAAGCTGTAATTTTTTTTTCAATTATATTTAAATTAATGTTTTTTAAAGCCTGAAATTTTCCATAAAAAAAATTTAAATTACGAACTTCAATTGCATTTTTTATATTTATATTTTTTTGGATCATCTTTTTTCTCTAAAAAATACTCTAGCAAAAATATTTAGTCCTAACACAGTCAAAGTAATTAGTAATGCTCCACCCCAAGCTAAATTTACCCAATTTACATAAGGACTCATAGCAAATTGATAAATCACAACTGGCAAAGTTGAGATAGGTTTGTTCATATCTGTTGAAAAAAATTGATTATTAAGAGCAGTAAATAATAATGGGGCTGTTTCTCCACTAACTCGCGCAACAGCAAGTAAAATTCCAGTAATGACGCCACTTTTAGCAGCTTTTAAAATAACAGTGATAGACACTTTCCACTTAGGAGCTCCCAAAGCGTATGCGGCTTCTCTTAAAGTATTAGGAACTAATCGTAAAATATTTTCTGTTGTTTTTACAATAACCGGAACTGCTAACAATGATAATGCTATAGTGCCTGCAAATCCTGAAAAATGTTTAACTTTAGAAACATAAATTGCATAAACAAATAAGCCGATTACAATTGAAGGAGCTGATAACATCACATCCGTAACTAAACGGGTGACATTTGCAATTTTACTTCTATCTCCATACTCTGACAGATAGACTCCTGCTAGAATTCCAATCGGGGTGCTAATTAATGTACATGAGACAACTATCATTAAACTTCCAACGATTGCATTTGCTAATCCTCCTCCTGCTGAGCCTGCTGCTGGTGTACTATTAAAAAAAAAATTAGAATTAAATGCTGAAAATCCCTTAGATATAAGCACAAACAAAATCCAAGTTAACACTAACATTCCTAATGTCATTGCCACCATAGAAAGAGATAAGCCTATAAAATTTGATCTTTTTCTACTGATATAAATTTTAATATTCTTCATTAGCTTTTAACTCCTTTTTTCTTATCAATATTAGCTAACATTAATTTTGCAGCAAAAAGAACTACAAATGTTATTATAAAAAGAGTAAGTCCAAGAGCAAATAAAGAAGCGTAATGTAATCCTGGTTCTGCTTCGCCAAATTCATTTGCAAGAGTTGATGCTATAGATGATCCTGGAGAAAATAATGAGGCATTAATTCTATGAGCATTACCAATTACAAATGTAACTGCCATTGTCTCACCTAGTGCTCTACCTAGACCGAGCATTACTCCACCGACGACTCCTACTCTAGTGTAAGGAAGAACAATTCTTGTTACCACTTCCCAAGTAGTACACCCTATCCCGTATGCAGACTCTTTTAGAACAGGTGGAACAATTGAAAAAACATCTCTTATTACAGAAGCTATAAATGGAATAATCATAAATGATAAAATTATTCCTGCGCAAAGGACTCCTATTCCATTTTGAGGTCCTGAAAATAAAATTCCAATAAAAGGAATTTGTCCTAGAGTAGAATTAAGAGCAGGCTGAATATAATCTCCAAATATTGGTGCAAAAACAAACAGCCCGAACATTCCATAAATAATAGAGGGAATAGCAGCTAACATTTCAATGGCTATTCCCAAAGGTCTTCTTAACCAAATAGGACATGTTTCTGTTAAAAAAACTGCAATTCCAAAACTTATGGGTACGGCAATTAATAATGCTATTATTGAAGTAACTAACGTTCCATAAATTGATGATAGACCTCCAAATTTAGAGTTAACCACATTCCACTCATTTTTAAAAAAAAAGCCAATGCCAGATTCTTTTAAAATTGGCCACGCACTAATAATTAATGAAATAATAATTCCAACTAAAACAATTAAAACTAAAGAAGCAAAAAATAATGTTAATTTATGAAAGAAAAAATCTTGTAAATATTGAGTACGCGCAATTCTATTAATTTTAAGATTTAATTTTTTTTTATTAAACACTGTATTTTGAGATAAATTATCTGCCATAATATTAACTGTCTTTAAAAAAACACCCCAATATTACTGGGGTGTTTTTTTATTTATTAATTATTTTTGAATTTTAGACCAAACGTTTTTAGCGATGTAGTCTGTAACATTAGCAGGCAGAGGAACGTACTCTAAGTTTTCAGCAGCCTTTCCTCCGTTTTTAAATGCCCATTCAAAAAATTTTAATGTCTCATTAGACTTTGTTTTATCTACAGGATTCTTGTACATCAGTATGAAAGATGCTGACGTTATTGGCCAAGTTTTTTCTCCTTTTTGATTATTCAAAGAGATTCCCATCCCAGGTACACTTGCCCAATCAGCTCCTGCTGCAGCTGCCTTGAAAGACTCAAGACTTGGAGCAACAAATTTTCCGTCCAAATTTTTCATATTAATATGTGGAATATTGTTAAGTTTTGCATAAGCAAATTCCACATAACCAATTGAACCTTTAACTCGAGTTACATTTGCAGCAACACCTTCATTTCCTTTTCCGCCAATAGTAGATTTCGCTGGCCAGTTTACTGCATTAGCCGTTCCAACTTTTTCTTTCCACGCTGGGCTTACTTTAGATAAATAGTCTGTAAATACATTTGTGGTTCCAGATCCATCTGAACGAGTTACAACTGTGATTTCTGAATCAGGTAATTTTTTTCCTGCATTTAAATCCACAATTCTTTTATCGCTCCACTTTGTAATATCTCCTAAAAAAATAGAAGCTAATGTAGGTCCATCTATTCTAAGTTCTCCTGGTTTAAAACCTTGAAGATTGAAAACTGGGACAACTGCGCCAATAATTTCTGGGAACTGTACCATTCCATCTTTTTCAAGATCTGCGTTTTTTACAGGAGCATCCGTTGCACCAAAATCAACTGTTTTTTCTCTGATTTGTTTAACGCCACCACTTGAACCAATTGATGCATAATTGATACTGTTGCCAGAAATCTTTTTATATTCTTCTGACCATTTACTAATTAGCGGAGCTACAAAAGTTGCTCCAGCTCCAGTAATTGTAATTTCTTTTGCATAAAGAAATGTTGAAAACAACAACGTTGCAATAAAAGTTGCGATAAAGTTATTTTTTTTCATATTTATCCTTTTAAAATTGTTAAAACTGGCAAACACATATTATTTTAAGTGATCGATTATGTTTCAGATTTGTTAAAGATTTGTTACAAAAAGTAACTTATTAGTTGCAAAATTATTAGGAAATTAAAGGTAACGAAACTATAAATTCACTACCTTTCCCTTCTTTACTTAAAATTTTAAGCTCACCCTTATGTTGATTTAATATATGTTTGGTAATTGCAAGACCCAGTCCTGTTCCTCCTATCTTTAATTTTTTAATATTATCTGCTCTAAAAAATCTTTCTGTGACCCTATGTATATCTTCCGAAGCTATTCCAAACCCTTCATCAATTACTGAAATTGAGGTATAATTTTTTAAACCAATCTTATTATCTGAACTCCTAATCCTAATAGATCTTGAATCACTGCTATATTTAATTGCATTGTCTAAAAGATTTAAAAACACAACTGACAATTTTTCTTTATCTCCAATAACAAACTTTTCATTTTCATTTATATCTAAACTAACATTAAGTTTTTTTTCATTTATCTTTTTAGAATTTAATAAAATAATATTTTCAATAACCTCTTTAATATCGACTTTATCCTTAAGTCTAATATGTTCTTGAAGTTCAATTCTGCTAAGTAACATTAAATCTTCGATTAAAACCTCCATTTTATTTGCTTCTGATTTCATAATTTCTAAAAATTTTTTTTGTGATTTTGGATCGTCTTTAGCTGAATCAGTAATTGTTTCTAAAAATCCTTTTAAAGAGACAAGAGGAGTTCTAAGTTCATGACTAGCATTTGCAATGAAATCAGATCTCATATTTTGACTTTTTCTCATTTCTGTAAAATCTCTAATAATAATTAAAGTATGATCAGATTTTATAGAAACAATGCTAATTTTATAAAACTTAAAAACTGGAATTTTTAATTCAATATCGATTTTTTTTAATTCTTTATCAACTTTATTATTATCAATAGCATCTAATAATTCTGGTATTCTTATTTCACTACCAATATGTTTTCCTTCAAGATTTGAACCGAAATTTTCTACAGCTGCTTTGTTGCTATAAGTGATAATATTAAATCTATTTAAAATGATAATAATATCTTCTAATTGGTTTATAAACAATTCCTGAAGATCGTTATTGGTAAGCTTTCCAACTGAAGTTTCTATATTATTTTCGTTGGAATATGTTGTTTTGGATATTGGTTTATAAAAAAATATTATTATAAAAAAAACGTTGATAATTAATAAAATTTCAACAGTAATATTTGAATTTAAGAAAAATGCTAAAGTAACTAAAGAACCAACAGTGGATATAATTTTTAACATATTTTTTTATATCTTATCGAATAATAATTATTTAGAAAGATTTATATGAAAAAGATCTGCATTATCTGCAATGCTAAAATTAGTTTTCTAAAAAAATATAAATTAAATAAAATTTATAAAATTTTATCTAAAGAAAATAATGTTGAAATTTTTAAAACTGAAAAAACAGGACATGCAACCGTTCTTTGCAAAGTAAATATTGATAAATTTGATATTATTGTCGCTGCTGGTGGAGATGGTACGATTAATGAAGTTGTTAATGGTATGAATGAAAAAAAGCCACTTGCGATAATTCCATTTGGTACTGCTAATATTTTTGCTTTAGAGGCTGGAATTCATGGTAACGCTAAAGAAATAGCTCAAGTTATCTTATCTAGCAAAACTAAAAAAGTTTATCTCCCAAATGTAAATAATAAAGTTTTTATTTTAATGACAAGCGCTGGTTATGATGCTGAGATTGTAAAAACTGTGCAATCCTATTTAAGATTAAAAAGTATATTTAAAAAATTATTATTCTTTTTTATTGCCACCATAAAATTAATATCCTTCAAAAAACATGAAATAAAAATCCTTGCAAATAACAAAATATATAAAGCAAACTGGATTATTATAACTAAGGCGATGCATTATGGTGGTGCATTTAAATTATCTAATGACACAAATATTTTTGATAAAAAAATAATCTCTTATTTATTCTGTGACTTAACAAGATTAAATTTTTTATGCTATCTTTTTACCCTTCTTTCAGGAAAAGAATTAAAAGAAAGTAATAAACTTATTAAAATTGCAAGTGATGATATTTTTATAAGTTCTAAAACTAAAACTCCAATACAGTATGATGGTGAATTTCTTGGTTATTTACCAGCACAAATTAAAAATACAAAAAAAACAATTAATCTTTTAGTAAAAGAAGAATTAAATGTACAAACTGATCAATAATATCACGCTGGCAATAAGTACTAAAAATACAATTACTGCTTTGTTTAAAGAAAGATTATTTAAATATCTAAACATAAATTAGAATTCTTTTGGTAGAGAGCTATCTATTGAAACTCTGTCTCCACCTTTAAAAAATATTGCAATCATTACTATTAACCAAAATAGTGGATATTCGTATCCACCCTTTACCCAAAGAAAACCATTTTTTAAATGAATATAAAAAGTTGCTACAGCCAAAAGGCCTATTAATTGAATTGCCACAAATCTAGTTAGAAAACCTAATGCTAAAAATATTCCCCCAAAAAATTCTAATATACCAATATAGATTGCTAATGGATAAGCGGGCTCTAATTGAACACTTTTAAAAAAATCAACTGTTCCATTTAAATTGACAAACAATTTGCTATAGCCATGAGGCACCATCATAGCACCAGCAACAAAACGAATTAATGAGTAAGAATACCATGATGTCGATTCGTAAAATTTTTCTAAATAAGGAATTATATATTTTGAATTTCTACTTACTCTCATACCCTGAAATTTGTATCAAATTTATAAGTTTATATCAAAGTTTAATAAACTGATTTTTTTGGTGCGCCCGGAAAGAGTCGAACTTCCAACCTCCAGATTCGTAGTCTGGCATTCTATCCAATTGAACTACGGGCGCTTAAATAATAGAAAGATTAAAATTTAATATCTTATTTTATTTTTTTTAATTAAATAATCATAGGTCTTTATTGATGCAAATAAATAATTGGGATTGGTTAAAACTTATTGCCATAGGCAGAATATTATCTGCACTGACGTTTTTTATGTACGTTGGTTCCATTCAGCAATTAATTACTGTTTGGGAATTATCTGCAACTGAGGCTGGTTTAATACAAACTTCATTGGTAATTGGGTTTGCTCTTGCTTTATTTATTAGTTCTTATTGTTCAGACTTTTATAATCCTAATAAAATTCTTTCTATCTATTTAATTATAAATTTTTTATCGAGTTTAATTTTTTATTTAATTGCTAAAGATTTTTGGACAGCATTTTTTATTAATTTTTTTATAGGCTTTGCGCAAGGAGGAATTTATGGTCCTTCAATACTCTTAGTATCTGAAAAATTTAAATCAAAAAATAAAGGTACTGCAATGGGTGTAATGCTTGGCAGCCAATCCTTTGGTTATGCTTTGTCTTTAACTTTAGGTTACATTATTACGACTAACTATGGTTATAAAATAAGTTTTTTAACTGCATCATTGATAAGTCTTGCGGGTGCTATTTTTCTTTTAGTCGCTGTATATGAAGATCTTTTAAAAAAATACAAACTATCAAAATTAAATAAAAAATTTACTTTAAATCAGAATAGAAAAACAAAATTTTTGATAACCGGATATACCGCTCATGCTATCGAACTATTTGGTCTTTGGTCATGGTTGCCAGTTTTTTTAACTCTTATCATTACCAATAAAATATCTATCACAACGGTAAGCGTTGGAATTATTATTGGTTTTTCGATTCATTTATCTGGTGTATTTTCATCTGTGATTGCTGGATATCTTTCTGATAATTTAGGAAGAAAAAAAATTTTAATTTCTTTTTCTTTGATAAGTGCAATTTTATCTTTTTTAATTGGCTGGACTGCTGAACTAAATTTATTTTTAATTGTTGTTATTTCTATCTTGTATAGTTTTTTTGCAATTGGAGATTCTGGGGTTTTAACAGCTGCCTTAACTGAAAGTACACCAAAATATTGTGTGGGCAGAACTGTTGCATATCGTTCAATTTTAGGAATTGGATTTGGATCTATAACGCCAGCGATATTTGGATTTATTATTGATATTACAAATAATCACCAACCAATTAATATAGAAACAAATTGGATTTTAGCATTTTCTTTTTTAGGCGTTGCTGGACTAATTGCAACTTTTTGTGCTTCTCAATTTAAATCTTAACAAAAACAAACTTGTTAAATAATCCTTGAAATTTTTTATATAAAAAGAGTATTAAAAATATAACTAATAAAGAAAAAATTACTCTAAAAAATAATACACCAGAAATATGACCTCCAATAATCATCATCAAAATAGTGTCTTCAATAATTGCATGTACTAAATTTAATAAAGACAATGAAAGTAAGATACTCTGTTTACTAATTGATCCAGATTTTGCTTCTTTAATTAATAATCCTCCGCCAAACTGCAATCCGATAGTTAAGCCAACAATAATAATGTTTATAGCATTAGAACTAATTCCCATTAGTTTTAACGGACTTTTTAGAAGTCTTTTAATTAAATTCTCAATACCAATTTTTTTTAAAAAATTTAAAGAAAAAACTAAAATGCAGATTATAAAAAACACATAAATTAAATTTTCAATCTGCCCAAAAATCCATGAATAATAATCGGTTGAAGTAGGACGCTGCTCTAATACTAAACTAAATTTTTCCTGCAAGAATCCAAAATAAAAATAAATTCTATATAAGATAAATCCCGCTAAAAAAGCGATACCTATTCTCAAAATAGAAGCATAAAAAAAAGAAACTCCTGCAGCGCGAGAAATAGAACTTTCTATTAATATATTATGGGCAATTAAAATAACTAAAGTTAAAACCGTAACTTGAGCAACTGTTAAATCTAATGAAGGAACTATATTAATAAAAAGAATAATTGCTGCATAAACGTTAATAATAATTGCTGTAACCCAAACTATACTTAATTCAGCTGGAAGACCCAATATTTGAATGGCCGGTTCAAAAATATTAGAAATAATTTTAACAATTCCAATTTCTTCTAAGATTTTAATTATAAAAATAAATGGAACTAATATTTTATATAATGGAATACAAATATCTTTAATTTCTAAAAGACTATTTTTAAAAAATTTGCTCAATTTTTTTTCTTAAAAAATTTTTGTTTTAAAAAGTTTGCTATTAGTACCATTATTCCAAGAGCCGTTAGAGGCACAGATACTTTTGGGTCAGAAAGTAAGTCTAAATTAAATGGATGCCCTTCTTCAATTTTTGAACTAACTCCTGATACTAAACTTACAGAAATAAATATACCAGGGGCTACACCAAAAATATTTGAAAGAAATATTTTTTTAAGTTTCATATTAAATAATATTGGTATTAAACTGCCGACCTGCGATGGTATTCCCGGAACCAACCTTAAAAATAACAAATAAGCAAAATCATTTTTTTTAAAATGATTATCTAAGCTTTTATATTTATTTGAAAAATATTTAAAAACTAAATTTCTGAAATAATAATTTGCAAAGATATACAAACCAGTAGAGCCAAATGCAAACCCCATTAACAATAATAATGATCCTAGGACTGAACCAAAAATAAAACCAGCTACAATGACTACTGGAAAACCAAAACCTAGTAAGAAAAACCAAATTGTGCAAAATAAAAAAAATAAAAATGAATAGAAAAATATATTTTGATCAATATGATTTACGATAATTTTTCGATCGTTTGAGATAAAATCTGAATTTACATAATTATAAAGTTCATAATAAAAAAATAAAAAAGTTACAAAAGTAACTATTAATAGATAAATAATTCCTAAAATAATTTTAAGCTTTGATAATTGCGTCATTTTTAAATCGTATTAAATAAAAACTTTTGCTGTACATGATTTAACAATTTACCTATAAATAGCCAAATTTTAATTATCACAATGAAAAGAACCTATCAGCCAAGTAAAATAGTAAGAAAAAGAAGACATGGTTTTAGATCGCGTATGGCAACAAAAGGTGGTCGAAAAGTTATTGCTCGAAGAAGATTTAAGGGAAGAAAATCTGTATCTGCCTAAGTCATGCTTAAGACTCTAAAATTTGAAAGTCTTAGAGGCAATCTTGAGTTTAAAAAAATTTTATCAGCAAAAAAATTAAATTCAGACTTATTCACAATCTATTACACTAACAAAGATACTATTTTTGAAAAAAATAAAATTCATATAAGTTTTGTGTCAGCTAAAAAGCTCGGAAATGCAGTAAAAAGAAATAAAATTAGAAGAAGATTAAAAATGGCTGCACGTAAAGCGATTACTGAGATTGATTCATTTAACAATAAATATAAGTATGCTGTTTTTGCAAAATCAAAAATATATGATGTTGATTTTAATAAAATTGTACAAGAACTTGGATATAAATTTAGTTTATTAAAATAATGATAAAAAAATTAGATAATTATTTTTCGTTAATTGTTATAAGATTTATTAAACTTTATAAATTTCTGTTATCTCCTTTTTTTAATAATGCTTGTCATTATGATCCGACTTGCTCCGAATATTTTATACAAAGTTTAAGGGAGTTTGGTTTTATTAAAGGATGTTTCAAAGGAACTCTTAGAATCCTAAGATGCCACCCTATTAAATTCTTAGGCGGAGGATTTGGTTATGATCCCGTTGTAAATAAGAAGAATAAATAATGGAAAATAAAAACGTTATCTTAGCTGTGTTGTTATCCACTATAATCTTAGTTGGATGGTCTGTGTTTGTTGAAAACCCAGACCAAATTCAAAAAAAGAAACTTGAAATTCAAGGAAAAACTGAAGTTCAAACAAATATTCAAAAACCTGAAACTCCACAATCTACAAAAATAAATCCAACTAAAAGTATTTCAAGAAATGATTCTCTGAAAGAAGGAGAGAGAGTCTTTATTGAAAATAGTAATTTATCAGGATCTATTTCTTTAAGAGGAGCTCTGATAGATGATATAATATTAAAAAACTACCGAGAGACCTTAGATAAAAATAGCAAACCGATTATTCTTCTTAGTCCAAAAAAAACTGAAAATGGTTATTTTGTAGAGTCGGGTTGGGCAACAGCAAAAGCTGATATTAAAGTGCCTGATAACAATAGTATTTGGCAAGTAAAAGAAGGTAAAAAATTAACTCCTAATTCTCCTATAACTCTAGAGTGGAATAATAGAGAAGGAGTCATTTTTGTTAAAAAAATCGAAGTCGATGATAAGTATTTATTTAAAATTACTGAAACAATTAAAAATGAAAAAAACAAACCTGCCGAGTTATTTCATTACTCACAGATTACCAGAAATACAAAACCTGAAACAGCTGATTTTTATATTCTTCATGAAGGTTTAATTGGTGTTGCAGATAAAAATCTAAAAGAAGAAACTTACGCTAATGTAGAAAAAGAAAAAAAGATTTATACTGGAAAAAGCGGTTGGTTTGGCATTACTGACAAATACTGGATGGCTGCAATTATTCCTGAGAATGGAAAATCTTTTAAAGGAGAATATTCTTTTGCAAATTCTTATAAAGCAAATTTTATAATATCTGAGCCAACTTTAGTAAACGCACAAAAAAGTGCCTCAAGTAGTCTTAAAATATTTCTTGGAGCAAAAGAGGTTTTTGTAGTTGATGGCTATGCTGAAAAAGAAAAAATTGATCGTTTTGATTTAGCAATTGATTGGGGTTGGTTTTATTTTATTACAAAACCACTTTTTTTTATAATTGATTATATATTTAAATTAACTGGAAACTTTGGAGTCGCAATTATTATTCTTACTATTATTGTAAGAATTGTGTTTTTTCCACTTGCTAATTATTCTTTTAAATCAATGGCGAAGATGAAGGTTCTTCAACCAGAAATGTTAAGGATAAAAGAACTTTATAAAGATGATGTAAAAAGAACACAACAAGAGATGATGGCTCTATACAAAAGAGAAAAAGTAAATCCTTTGTCAGGATGTCTTCCAATATTAATTCAAATTCCTATCTTCTTCGCAGTTTATAAAATGCTTTTTATAACACTTGAAATGCGTCATGCTCCTTTTTTTGGATGGATTAAAGATTTATCAGCTGCAGATCCAACGACAATTTTTAATTTATTTGGTTTAATTCCATGGAATCCTCCTTCATTCTTAATGATAGGTGTTTGGCCAATATTAATGGGTGTAACCATGTATTTTCAACAAAAACTAAATCCGACTCCTCCTGATCCAATACAAGCTAAAATTTTTGCATTCTTCCCTTTACTTTTGACTATTATGTTAGCGACCTTCCCTTCAGGTTTGGTTGTATATTGGACAGTAAGTAACGTTCTTACAATGGCTCAACAGTACTATATTATGAAAAAAACTACGGTGAAAACGGTTTGATGGATATTAAGTCTTTTTGGCCAGAACTTGGTCCATCAATTCAAGAGGCGTCCGTTTACTTCGAAAAATACAAAAATAAAAAAATAATTCTTAAATACGGCGGTCAGGTAATGTCTGATCAAAGTTTATCGAAAGCATTTGCACAAGATGCAGCAATTCTAAGAAAATTAGATGTCGACGTTGCAGTTATTCATGGTGGTGGACCTCAAATTAAAACAAAATTAGAGGCTCAAAACTTAGAAAGTAAATTTATTTCAGGGTTAAGAGTTACTGATGAAAATGTAATAAAAGTTGTAGAAGACGTTTTATTAAATGAAATAAACCCAGATCTAAGAGATGCAATTATAAATTACGGAGCAAAAGCAGAATCGGTTACTGTTAGAAAAAATAATATAATTTATATTGATAAAGCTGTAGATGAAAAATTAGGATTTGTAGGTGATCCAAAAAAAATTGACACAAAGATTATAAATAATTTTTTTAAACAAAAAATTATTCCTGTTATTGCACCTATGGGAATGGATAACAAAAACCAAGTCTATAACGTAAATGCGGATACAGCAGCAGGAACTATTGCAAACCAATTAAAAGCTGAAAGACTACTGCTAATGACAGATGTTCCAGGAGTAAATGATAAAAATGGTAATTTAATATCTCAATTATCTACTAAGCAAGCTTTGAATCTTATTGATGATGGTACGATTACTGGCGGAATGATTCCTAAAATCAAAACCTGTATTAGTGCAATTGAATCAGGAGTAAATGGAGTAGTTATAATTGATGGAAGAAAATCTCATGCCGTTCTTTTTGAATTATTCTCAAATATTGGAGCTGGAACACTAATCATAAAATAATGAATGAAATTAAAAACGTAAAATTTTGGATTTTTGATTTAGACAATACACTATACCCTTCCTCTACAAACTTATTTTCTAAAATTGATAAACTAATGGCAAGTTTTATCACCCAACATTTAAATGTTAATCATCAAGAGGCTATTCAAATAAAAAATGATTATTTCCAAAAACATGGAACTACTTTGAATGGACTTATTAAACATCATAATATTGATCCACATCACTTTTTAGAATTTGTACATAATATTGATTATAGTTTTTTAAATAAAAATGAAAAACTAAATAGAGAAATAAAAAATCTACCTGGAAAAAAAATTATATTTACAAATGGCTCAAGAAAACATGCAAAAAATGTTGTTAGCAACTTACAACTTGATGAAAATCTTTTTTCAATATTTGATATTGTTGACTCAGATTTTATTCCAAAACCGGAAAGATCTCCCTATGAAAGACTTATTAAAAAATATAACATTGTGCCAGAAGAAAGTATTTTTTTTGAGGACATCGCGCGTAATTTAAAGCCAGCTCATGAACTTGGCATGAAAACAGGATGGATAATAAATGAAGATAATTGGGCAAAAGAAGGACATGATGAGGATCATATACACTTTAAAATAAAAGAATTAGATCATTTTCTTGAACAGTGTAATTTGTTAATTAAATAGACATGAGTATTGAAAATATTATTTTAAAAGCCTGGGAAGATAGAAGCAGAATAGATAAAAATACTGATAAATCAATTATTTCTGCAATAAACGAAACTTTAGAAAAACTTGATTCAGGAATTATTCGAGTATGCGAAAAAAAAAATAATGAATGGCATACCCATCAATGGATAAAAAAAGCAATTCTTTTAAGTTTCAAAATTCAAGATAATAAAATTTTGTCAGGTCCCTATACAAGTTGGTTCGACAAAGTAGATGGCAAAACAACTCATTGGGACGAAAAAAAACATCTTGATGCTGGATTTAGAGCAGTGCCTAATGGGGTTATAAGAAAATCTGCATATATTGGAAAAAATGTTGTGTTAATGCCTTCATTTATAAATGTAGGTGCATATGTTGATGATGGTACAATGATTGACACCTGGTCAACTGTGGGTTCATGCGCACAAATTGGAAAAAATTGTCATATCTCTGGAGGAGTTGGAATCGGTGGAGTATTAGAACCTCTTCAAGCAAATCCAGTGATTATTGAAGACAATTGTTTTATTGGCGCAAGATCAGAAGTAGCCGAAGGAGTTATTGTTGGAGAAGGTTCAGTAATTTCAATGGGAGTTTATCTTGGAGCCTCAACAAAAATTATAGATAGAAAAACAAACAAAACTATTTACGGAAAAGTTCCTCCTTATTCAGTTGTAGTTTCAGGATCACTTGCAAATGAAGACAAAAATAAGCCAAGTCTATATTGCGCAGTAATTGTAAAAACAGTTGATGAAAAAACCAGAAGCAAAACTTCAATAAACGATCTACTGAGAGATTGATATGCTAAAGACTATCAATGAAGTTTCTTTAGCAAGAGATCTTGTTAAATGTCAGAGTGTTACGCCCAAAGACGATGGTGCAATTAATATAGTTGCAAAAAATCTAAAAAAAATAGGTTTTAAATGTCAAGTCATGGAGTTTCAAGAAAAAGGTACTGCAAAAATTAAAAACTTATATGCAAGAATTGGAAAAAGTTCTCCTAATTTTTGTTTTGCTGGACATACAGATGTTGTTCCAGTTGGAGACCTAAAGTCATGGACTGTTAATCCTTTTGGCGGAGTTATTAAAAATCAAAAATTAATCGGCCGGGGCATTAGCGATATGAAAGGCGCTATTGCTTGTTTTATAGCTGCTGTTAGCGAGTTTCTGAAAAAAAATAAGAAACTCAAAGGGTCTATAAGTTTACTTATAACAGGCGATGAAGAAACCGTTGCAATTAATGGAACAAAAAAAGTTATAGAAAAATTAATACAAAAAAAAGAAAAAATTAATTTTTGTATAGTTGGAGAACCTACAAATGAAAATAAATTAGGTGAAATGATTAAGATTGGCAGAAGAGGAAGTATGACGGGCTATTTAACAATTATAGGCACACAAGGACATGTTGCCTATCCTCACGCTTCTAATAATCCTTCTACAATTATAATTGAAGTTTTAAATAAAATTAAAAAATTAAAATTAGATAGAGGCAATAAAGATTTTGAACCTTCAAATCTTGAGATTACAAAAATTACCATTGATAACACTGCCGATAATGTCATACCTGCGGAAGCAAAGGCTTCGTTCAATATAAGATTTAATAATTTACACACATCAAACTCTCTTAAAAATAAATTAAATAAAATTTTTTCTTCTACCACTAAAAAATCTAATGCAAGCTATAAAATTAAGTATCATGTTTCAGGAGAATCTTTTTTAACAAAACCTAACAAAACTGTTTTCATGATTAAAAATATTATAAAAAAAAATACAAAAATTAATCCTATTCTATCAACATCTGGTGGAACTTCTGATGCTCGTTTTATAAAAAAAATTACTCCTTGTATTGAATTTGGTTTAATTGCGAAAACTATTCATCAAGTAGATGAAATGGCCAGAGTGGCTGATTTAAAAAAATTAAAAAACATATATTTAGATATTCTTGTTAATTACTTTAAGTGACAACCTGTATATTTACCTCTGATTCTTCCGTTAAACATGACACTGGTCTTGGTCATCCAGAATGTCCTGAGCGAATTCCATCAATCATTAGTGGTTTAAAAAAAATACAATCTAAAAATTTGATATGGAAAAAAGTAGGGTCGTTTGATGAAAAATATATTAAACTTACTCATTCACAGAAATATTTTGAAAAAATTAATCAATCATTTCCAAAGGATGGGTTAGTTTTTCTTGATGGAGACACGATTGTTTCTTCGGGCACTAAAAAAGCAGCTTACGACTCAGTTTCATCAATCATTAATGCTATAGATGGGGTGATTACTAAAGAGTTTAGTAATGCTTTTTGTGTTATTAGACCTCCTGGACACCATGCTGAAAAGGAACAGGCTATGGGATTTTGTATATTTAATAACGTTGCTGTTGGAGCAACTTATTTATTAGAAAAATATAAATTAAATCGAGTAGCAATCGTTGATTTTGATGTTCATCATGGGAATGGAACGCAGGATATATTTTATAATGAAAAGAGAATTTTATATATTTCTTCCCATCAGTTTCCATTTTATCCAGGCACAGGCTCTGAGGATGAGACTGGAAAATACAATAATATTTTAAATATTCCTCTGCAAGCAGGGGTAAGCTCTAAAGAATTTTTTAATAGCTATAAAAAAGTTTATGAAAAATTAAATGAATTTAAACCTGAATTTTTATTATTATCAGCAGGTTTTGATGCTCATAAAAATGATCCTTTAGCTAATATTAATTTAGAATCTAAAGACTATTATTTTTTAACCAAAGAACTCATGAAAGTTGCAAAACAGTCTTGTGAAAATAAAATAGTTTCAATTTTAGAAGGTGGCTACAATCTTACTGCTATTCAAGAAAGTGCCAAGTATCACGTTGAAGCTTTATTAGAAGTTTAAATTAATAAATAATACTCTCTAAATATAATCCTGCAGCAGGCGCTGGGGGTGCGCATTTAGAACGATCTTTGGAATTTAACGCATCTAACAAATCATCTTTTATCCATTTATTTTCACCCACAAGCTTTATACATCCCATAATAGATCGAACTTGATGTTGTAAAAAAGACTGCGATTCAAAATAACTATAAATATAATCATCTTTTCTAAAAATATTTATTTTTTCCATAGTTTTTATTGGAGATTTAGCTCCGCACGAAGCTGATCTAAAAGTTGTAAAATCGTGAGTGCCTAATAAAATTTGTGCAGCTTCGTTCATTTTTATTTCATCAAGTTTTATTTTTAATTGCCAAGCTCTATCTTTTTCTATGGATAAAGGTGAAGTTCGATTAATAATTACATATTTGTAAACCCTTAACTTTGCATCTCGTCTTGCATCAAAATCGTCTGCTGTTAATTCTGTTTTTAAAATACTTATAGATTCATTTTTTAAATAAAAATTTAGAGCCTCTGTAATTTTTTTAGCATCAATATTTTTATTAAAGTCAAAATGAAAGACTTGATGAACAGCATGAACTCCTGTGTCAGTTCTTCCAGCTCCAAAAATTGTTATTTTCTTTTCAGCTATCTTCTCTATTGCTTGCTCAATCGCTTCTTGGATTGATCTGCCATTCAATTGTCTTTGCCAACCTACAAAATGAGTGCCATCATACTCAACTATACATTTTAATCTTGGCATTTAAATCAATTGTGATGCTTTGGGAATTTTGTAACCTAATAAAAATTCTTTTACTTTTTGAATTTTCTTACCTGGTCTCTGGATTTCTAAGACTTGAACTGCAAAATCTTTACAGGCAATTAAAAGGTTATCATTAAGCGTCGTGCCAGTATTTCCTTTTTGATTTATAACTTCTGCTTTCCAAATCTTAATTCTTTCATTTTTAAAACTAAACCAAGCTCCTGGTGTTGGATTTAATGCATTGATTTGTCGTACGATTTTATGTGCCTCATTATTCCAATTAATTTCCTCATCTTCATGAGTAATTTTTTTAGCATGTGTGGCTTTGGCGTGATCCTGTTCTTCAAATTTAGCTTTGTCTTCATCTATTAAATTGATAGCTTTAACTATTAATTTAGAGCCTAAAAGAGATAACTGGTTACTTAACAAACCGTAATTTAACTGATTATTAATCTCAATCTTCTCGGATAACATTACAGGTCCTGAATCTAATCCTTTTTCAATTTTCATAATTGAAATTCCAGTAAATTCATCACCATTCATAATTGCTCTTTGAATAGGTGCTGCGCCTCTCCAATGAGGTAATAAAGAAGCATGAATATTAATAAAACCTTTTTTAGATAAATTTAAAAAATTCTCAGGAATAATTTGTCCATAAGCAACAACAATCACTAAATCAGGTTCTATTTTTTTAAAAAAATCCAATTCTTCTTCATTTTTTAATGAACTAGGATAATGCACTTTTAAATTATTCTTTTCCGCTTCTAAATGAACTGGAGTTTTTTCAATTTTTAAACCTCTATTAGATTTTTTTGGCGGCTGCGTATAAACGTGAACAATATCTAAGTTTTTTTTAATTAATTCTTTCAAAACAGGAACAGCAAATTCTGGTGTTCCCATGAAAATTATTTTTAATGACATGGATTACCTAAAAATTAATATGATCTGAAACAGCTTCTTTTTTTGCTTTTGAAAGTTTTTTTAAAATAAAAGATCTCTTTAGTTTTGATAAGTAATCAATAAATAAAACTCCATTCAAATGATCAATTTCATGTTGAATACAAGTTGAAAGTAATCCTTCCGCTTTTAGTAACTGTTCTTTTCCGTTTTGATCTAAATATTTTACATGACATTGTTCAGGTCTTTCTATTTCTGCAAATTGTTGAGGTAACGAAAGACAACCTTCTTCAAAAGTACATTTTGTTTTTGATGTCCAAACTATTTCTGGGTTTACAAAATACATTGGATTATTTGGCTCAGGTTCTTTCGCAATATCTATAACCACAACTCTTTTATGTACCCCAATTTGAACAGCAGCAAGACCAATTCCAGGAGCTGCATACATAGTCTCTAACATATCTTTCATGAGATTTTTAATTTCAAAATCTACTTTTTGAACCGGTTTTGATTTAATTCTTAATTGAGGATCCGGCTCTGTTAAGATTTGCCTAATAGTCATAATGAAAAAATACTAAATCTACTTAATTAATCAAGCGCTTGATACTAATCGGTATTTAAAGAACTACGATATTTAAATGCTGAAAATAATGTTCCGTCATCTAAATATTCGATCTCACCACCCACTGGCAAGCCGTGTGCTAACTTAGTAACTTTAACATTTAAATTTTTAATACTATCTTTGATATAGTGTGCTGTTGTTTGGCCTTCGATTGTAGCGCTTGTTGCGAGGATAACTTCTTTTACTGAGTTCGCTTTAATTCTATTAACTAATGAACCAATTAAAAGATCTTCTGGATTTATTCCATTAATTGCCGAGAGAGTTCCTCCTAAAATATGGTACTGGCCACTATAAACATTAGTGCTCTCAAGAGCCCACATATCTGCAACATTTTCTACAACGCAAATTTGTTCATAATTATTCTTATTACTGCAATTACACTCAATTTTATTCGTTTTAAAATTTCCACAAAGATTACAACGAGCAACATTTTGATAAACTTTATCTAAAGCACCAGATAGTGGTTTCATGATATTATCTCTGTTTTTAAGAAGATAAAGAGCAATACGTCTTGCAGACTTAGGTCCTAAACCTGGAAGTTTTGCAATCAGAAACATTAAAGTTTCTAAGTCTGGATGAGAATTATTTTTCATTACTAAAAAGGAAGTTTAAATCCTGGAGGCAATTTTAAACCACCAGTTATTTTTGACATTTCTTCTGATGATTTAATCTCAACTTCTTTTTTAGCATTATTAGTAGCAATTATAATTAAATCTTCTAAAACTTCTTTTTCTTCTGCCATTAACTTTGGATCAATATCTATTTTGATCATTTCATAATTTCCATTCAAAATTACTTTCACAGCACCATTATTTGCAACTCCCTCTACCTGAATATTCTTGAGTGAGGCTTTTGCTTCCATCATTTTTTGCTGCATCTCCTGCGCTTTTTTTAACATTCCACCAAAATCCATTATTTGATCTCCTCTACATCACTAAGCTCTGCGTCTGGAAAGTTTTCCTTTATCTTTTTGTAAACTTCACTTTCAAGCGCATCTTGTAATAATTTTTTTTTGTAAATCTCTTTATTCTCAAAAATTGTATTTTTTCCAGCTTCTTTCGATAAAGAGATTATCCATCTTTCACCTGTCCACAATTTAAGTTTTTCTGTTAAATTTCTTACAAAATTTTTAGATAATTTTTCATTAAACGAAATATCAATTTTTCCAGTCTCGAATTTTACTACTCGAACATTTCTTTCTAAATCAAACTTTAATTCAATTTCTTTTTTATCATTGGCAATTTGTACTAATTTTTCAAATGAATTAATTATTTCAATTTTTTTAACTTCTTGTTTTTTTTCTAAAATTTTTGGATTTCGATCTATGTCATCTTCTTTTTCTTGAAGAATACTCTTAATTTGTGTTTTTGCTGAGGTTTGTTTATTAATAATTGTTCCTGATTTAATTTCATTAAACTCATCCTTTTTTTCATTCGACCCTGCTATTGCATTTGTATCTGAGTTTAAAACCTCTTCGATTACCTGTTCAGGACTTGGCAAATCCTTTAAATGAATTAGTCTCATAATTAACATTTGGAAAGAAAGAAAATGATTTGGGACAAAATTTAATTCTTCAATTCCTTTAAGAATAAATTGCCAAATCATCGAAATGTATGAAAAATCAATATCTTTAGATAGTTTAAAGATTAAATCAGATTCAGACTCTGAAACTGTTAGATCATTTTCAATTTTACCAAAACTTTTACTTCTAGAAATTAAATAAATAACTTCTAACATGTCTTGTAAGACTAACTTTGAATCAGCTCCTAAATCAAATATTTCCTGGACATCCTGTAGAGCTTTTTCTTTATCACCATTAATTACATAGCGTACAAGATCAATAATTCTTGAACGATCAGCTATACCTAACATTGTTCTAACTGATTTTTCATTAATCTCTTCTCCTAAAACATTAAATGTTGAAATAGCCTGATCTAATATAGATAGCGCATCTCTTACTGAGCCTTCCGATGCTTTTGCGATCATCATCAATGCCTTTTCATTAACTTTGGCTTTTTCTTTATCAGAAATCTTCTTTAAGAAAGAAATCATTTCTTCAAGTTTGATTCTTCTTAAATCAAATCTTTGACATCTCGAGATAATAGTTAGTGGTATTTTTTTAACTTCAGTAGTTGCTAATATAAATTTAAGATGAGGAGGAGGTTCTTCTAAAGTTTTAAGTAGGCCATTAAATGCTTGTTTTGATAACATATGAACTTCATCAATAATGAAAACTTTATATTTAGCACTTGTAGGATAATATTTAGCAGAATCAATTAATTCTCTAATGTCATCAATTCCAGTTTTAGAAGCGGCATCCATTTCTAAAACATCGATATGATTTGAATCTGTTATAGCTTCACAATGACAAAAGCCTTCACACTTTTTTTGTAAAGTTTCAATATTTTTACAATTAATAGCTTTAGCAATTATTCTTGCAGTCGTCGTTTTTCCAACGCCTCTAATTCCTGTTAATAAATAAGCATTAGGAATACGATCTAATTTAATCGCATTTTTAATAATTTGTACCATCACATCTTGACCTATAACTTCATCAAAACTTTGTGGTCGATACTTTAGAGCTAAACCTTTATGATTATTTTCCATAAAAAACGGGAGACTGAGGACAACCTGAAAAATTATCGTTACGGCTGCTTCTTTTCAGACCTGACCGGATTAGCGTAATCTCCACCTGCCACCAATCTCCCAAAATATTATAACAAGATAATTAAAAAAAAACGACAGCTATAATAATTTTAATATCTAAATGAATTAGCAAAATAAACACCTAAAATGTCTAATTTTTCAGTATGTTCTTTTAAAATAGTTAAAGCCTTTTTTACTGATAAATTTTCAATATGCCCTTCAATATCAAGATAAAAACTTGCTTGCTTAAAAGAATTTCCAGTTGAAAAACTTTCAAGCTTTGTAAGATTAACTTTATTTTCAGCAAAGCCTCCTAATGCCTTATGTAAAGCCGACGGCACGCTTTTTAAACGAAAAATGCAAGAAGTGATATATTTCTTATTTTTTTTATATGGTTTTGGTCTTGCTGAACCAGACATAATTAAAAACCTAGTAACGTTGCCTTTTAAATCTTCAAAATTTTTCTTTAAGATTTTAAGCCCATAAATCTTTGCGGCAAGTGCTGATGCTATAGCTGACTCAGTTTCTATTTGATTTTCAGAAATATATTTTGCAGAGCCAGCGGTATCAGCCGCTACGATTGGCTGTAATCTTAATTTATGAATATTTTTCTTACATTGACCAATAGCCTGGGCGTGACTTCTTACCGTTTCTATTTTTTTTATGGAAGCATCTTTTAATCCTAACAAACAATGTTCAACTTTTTGAAAATGTTCTCCTTCTATTTTTAATCTAGAAGAAGATAATAAATAATGAACGTCCGCAACTCTGCCTGCAATAGAATTCTCGATCGGAATTAATAATTTGCTATTTTTAATAATTTTTGTTTTAGTAAAAGCATCCTCAAAAGTTTTGCAACATATCATAGTAGGATTTTTAAAGATCTTTGCTGCAGCTAAATGCGAATAAGCGCCTTGTTCTCCTTGAATAATTATTTTATTAGTCATTTTTCATAATATTTCTTATTTCTTCCAAATCTTCAATAGTATCTACTCCTAATGGATAAGAATCTGTCAAACCAACACTTATGGATATTTTATTATCCATAGCGCGCATTTGTTCTAAACTTCTGCTAATTTCATTATCGCTTCTTTTTAAAGAAATAAATTTTTTTAATGTTTCGTATTGATAACCATAAATACCAACATGATGATAATAAAAACTATATTCATTTATAATTTTCGATCTAAAAAAATCTAATGCATCATTAAAATTATTTATTTCGATTTCTTTTTTAGTTTCAACTTTTACAATATTTTTATTATCTAAATCTTTTATAGAATTTAATTTTGTAGCAAGAGTTGCAATCCGATAAGAATTATTTTTCATAAATTTATCTAATAATTTTATTGCTGAAGGATTAATATTTGGCATGTCCCCTTGTAGATTGATAATATTCTTTGGTTTTTGAGAAAAATTTTTTTCTATAGCTTCAAAAATTCTATCAGAGCCTGTTTTGTGTTCTTTACTTGTTAGGATACTTTTGCCGCCAGCATCTTTTATAACTTTTGCAATTTCGCTATCTGCTGTAGCAACATATACATCGCCTATTTTACTATCGACTGCCCTTTCCCAACAATGAACAATCATAGGTTTATTATTAATTAACAATAATGGTTTATTAGGCAGTCTTGTTGCTCGTAAATGGCTTGGTATTAAAATAACTGTATTGTTCATAATTAAAATTATGCGACTGTAAGACGCATAAAATAGATTTTAAAAAATTTTTTTTACTTTAAAGATTATGATGTTATACAATTTACATTATAAAAATCACTAGAATATGGACAGTTTTGAATTTAATAAAATTGCTGCAGCGGTACTAGTCGTTGCTTTATTGATAATTGGTTTAAATCAAATTGCAGATTCTATTTATCACGTAAAAAAACCTGAGACTCAAGGTTACAAAATAGAAGGTGTAGTGGAAACAAAAACTGCGTCTAAAGGTGAAGCAAAAAAAGAGGAAAAGTTAGCAGATATAAAAGTTTTATTAGCAACAGCAAACGTTGCTGCTGGAGAGAACGCATTTAAGAAATGTGCAGCTTGTCATACTAATGTAAGTGGTGGTGCATCAAAAATTGGTCCTCCGCTGTGGGCTATTGTTGGTAAAAAATCTGCTTCACATCCAGAATTTAAATATTCCTCTGCACTTGCCGCTCATGGAAAACCTTGGACAGTAGAAGAACTAAATGCATTTTTGTATAAACCGGCCGATTACATTAAAGGAACTAAAATGGCCTTTGCTGGTATTGCAAAAGATGAAGAGAGAGCAAGTTTAATTGCATATTTAAGTACGCTTAAATAGTTTTCTTTAAATTCTCCATAAAAAAAAATAAATTACTTTCTGATGTCATTTTCTTATTTAAGTCCACTTTTAAATCCTAAATCATTAAGAATGTTATTTCTTGGTTTTGCTGCTGGTCTACCTTTGCTACTAATTTTTTCTACATTATCTGTATGGTTATTCAAAGCTGGAGTGAATAGAGCAACTATAACTTTATTCAGTTGGGTTGGCTTTGCATATTCTTTCAAATTTATTTGGACACCCGTAGTTGATAATTTAAAATTACCAATATTAGGAAAATTAGGACACAGAAGAGGTTGGTTATTGCTATCTCAATTAATGATTATCCTCTCATTAATTTTCATTTCTTTTACAGATCCAAAAACTTCTTTGATATGCACAGCGATAGGAGCAATATTTATTGCATTCTCAAGTGCAACTCAGGACATCGTATTAGATGCTTTTAGAATTGAGTCTGTGCCTAAAAGCTTACAAGGCGCACTATCTTCAATGTACTTAACTGGTTACCGCATAGCCATGATTGTTGCTGGAGCAGGAAGTTTATGGATTGCATCATTCTTAGGAACTGAAGTTTATGATCAAAAAGTTTGGCAACAAGTTTATCAAATAATGGCTTTGCTTATGCTATTTGGAGTTCTAACTGTTTTTTATTCTTCTGAGCCAAAAATAAAAAGAAATATTGAAAAAAAATCTAACCAAAAAATTAGATTTTTTATTGCTTTCTTATTTTCTTTAGCAGGATTTATTTTGTGTTATTTATATTTTAAAGATTTATTTGATAGCAAAGATCCTATTGTTAGTTTTTTAAATGAATTTATTAAAATCATTTTTTGTTTCTTAATATTTTCTTTAATTTTATTTTTATTAATTAAAATAAAATTTATTAACAAAGAAATTACAAAAAATGCTTATGCAAAACCTGTTCTTGATTTCCTAAAAAGATATGGATCTAAAGCAACATCAATCTTACTTTTAATCGGATTATATAGAATCTCAGATGTAGTACTGGGCGTCATGGCCAATGTTTTTTATATAGAAAAAGGTTTTTCAGTTGCAGAAATTGCAACCTACTCAAAATTCTTTGGAACGATGGCAACTATAATTGGCGGGATTATTGGTGGCCTAGCCTCTGTTCATCTAGGTATAATGAGATCATTATTTATTGGCGCATTAATTTCAGCATTGAGTAATCTTTTATTTGCTTGGCTAGCACTTATTACTGCTGACGTTAAAATCTTAGCATTTGTCATTACTGCAGATAATATTGCAAGTGGCTTTGCTGGAGCTACATTTATAGTTTATCTTTCAGCACTAACCTCAATAAAATTTACAGCAACACAATACGCACTTTTTAGCTCAGCAATGTTATTCTTGCCTAAACTTATTGCTGGTTATGCTGGCAGTTTTGTAAATTTTTTTGGATACTCGACATTCTTTATATTCACTGCAATCATTGGCGTTCCAGTTCTTTTTCTAATAATGTGGATAAACAAGAATGTAAAAATTAGTAAAAAATGATTTACACTAATAATAATGAAGCATATACCTCGCTTGTGAAAAAAATATTACTATCTACTATTTTAGCTTTGCTAATCTGCAATACAGTTTCGGCGCAAAAATCTCCATTTCCATTAAAGCGACAAGATTATTTAGATGCAAATAAAAAAGAATTAGAAAAAATTTTTAATAGCATTGATAAAGATGGTGATGGAAAAATTACAAAAGAAGAATTTTATGCAAATCCTTTAAAAGATGCAGCTGCAAGATTTGATAATACTGACACTAATAAAGACGGTATAGTTACTTTAGAAGAAGAAAATGCAGCAATCGCTAAATTAAAAAAATTAGAAGCTGACGCTAAGAAGAAACAGGCAGAGCAAAAAAAAGAGCAGGCTCCAGCACCAAAAAAATAGTTTAATTTTAAAATATATTTTATTTATAAAGAGAATATCTGTTATTATTCCCACAGATTTATAAGAATATGTTGCTTACAGTTAAGAGTCCCGTTGCAAACATTTACAAAAAAAATAATAAAAATTCTGAAATTGTTACTCAAATTCTTTTGGGAGAGAATTTTGTCGCTCAAAAAAAAATAAAAAATTTTTATAAAGGATATAAAGCTTATGACCAATATAAAGGTTTTATTGAAACAAAAGATTTATATCTGGATAAAGAAAAAAAAACACACAAGATTATTTCTAAAGATTGCAACCTATATAAAAAACCAAATAACAAATATAAAACAAATAATAAAATATTTTTTAATTCAAGAATATCTATTTTAAATAATGCAAATAATTTTATTCAAACAAATGTTGGATGGATTTTAAAAAAAAATATCAAACCAATAGATTTTAAAACTAAACATTTTCTTAATAATGTTAAATTCTATCTTAATACAAAATATCTATGGGGCGGCAACAGTCCTAAAGGGATAGATTGTTCGGCTTTAGTTCAAGAATTATTAAAATTTAACAATATCTATAGTCCACGAGATTCTAAGGATCAAAAACAATTCTTTAAAAAAGAAATTACTTTCAAGAATATAAAAAAAGGAGATCTTTTATTTTGGAAGGGCCATGTCGCAATTGCATTAAACAATAAAAAATTAGTACATGCTTTTGGTGCTAAAAAAAAAGTAATTATCATGGGAATAAAAGAAACTATTAAAAAAATATATTCAAAATCTAAATTGCCACTATTGTGTGTTAAACGTATTAAAAATTTTTAATTAAATATTTAAAAAAATGAGAACATTTTTTCTGCTGATTCGGTCATATTTTAAGCCTGCTTTGTTCTTAGCTAATAACAATAGGTAGTATCTCGAAAAAAATTTAATACTAAAAATGTCCTTATCAGAAAATAAAATTATTGCTGTTCTCGGTCCAACAAATACTGGCAAAACTCATTTTGCAATTGAAAGGATGCTTCAGTTCGGATCTGGAATTATTGGATTTCCACTTCGTTTACTTGCAAGAGAAGTTTATGAAAAATGTATTCAAAAAATTGGCGTAGAAAAAGTTGCTTTAATAACTGGAGAAGAAAAAATTATTCCTCCGTATGCAGATTATTTTTTATGCACTGTTGAGTCTATGCCTCTCGACATTAGCACTGAGTTTGTTGCAGTAGACGAAATTCAAATGTGTGCCGATCCTGAAAGAGGTCATATCTTTACTGATCGTTTATTAAATATGCGTGGTGATAAATTAACAATGTTTCTTGGCTCTAACATTATGCAAAATATAATACAAAAATTTATCCCTGAAGTTGAGTTTATCTTTAAAGAAAGATTTTCTAAACTTTCATACTCAGGTCACAAAAAAATCTCAAGGCTACCTGGTCGAACAGCTATTATCGCTTTTTCTGTTGATGAAGTTTATGCCCTTGCAGAATTTGTTAGACGACAGCGGGGAGGGGCAGCAATTGTTATGGGATCCTTGAGTCCTAAAACAAGAAATGCTCAAGTTGAGTTATATCAATCAGGTGATGTAGATTTTCTTGTTGCAACAGATGCAATTGGAATGGGTATTAATATGGATATTGATCACGTCAGTTTTAATAGTCTAAATAAATTTGATGGTAGAAGAAATAGACATCTTCGTCTAACAGAAATAGGACAGATTGCTGGTCGTGCTGGTAGATATATGAATGATGGAACTTTCGGGATTACTGGAAAATGTGAAGAATTAAATCCTGAACAAATAGATAAATTAGAAAATCATAAATTTGATAGTGTTATAAATATTTACTGGAGAAATTCTAATTTGGATTTCTCAAACATAGGAAATCTTTTAAATAGTCTTGATCAAAAACCCTATGATTATAGTCTTTTAAGAAACAAAGACCTATTAGATGAAAATGTATTAAAAACTCTAATAGTTAAAAATGATCAATTTAAAAACGATTATAAAAACAACAATCTATCAACTTTATGGGAATGTTGTCAGATACCAGATTTTACCAAAAGTTCTTATAACGAACATATTGATATTGTTAAAAAAGTCTTTGAATTCCTGATCTCTGACAAGGGAAAAATACCTAATGAATGGATGAGAACTCAATTAAGTGGATTGGATAATGAATCTGGAAATATTGATGCAATTGCAAACAGAATTTCACATGTAAGAACTTGGGCTTATGTTTCTTATAAAAAAAATTGGGTTGAAAATAGTGATTACTGGATAGCTAAAACAAAAGACATTGAAGACAAACTGTCTGCAAAATTACACGAAGAGTTATCAAAAAGTTTTATTGATAGAAGGATAAGTATTCTTTCTAAACATTTAAAGCAGGATGCAAAATTAGAAACTAAAATCTCAGAAAAAGATGAAGTAATCATTGATAAACAATTTATTGGAACTATTAAAGGTTTAAGACTTAATTTAGATTTTTCAAGTACAGCTCTACAAACTGATATCAAATCTATAAAAAAAGCTGCTCGACAAGGAATTATTGAAGAATTAAAAAAAAGGATCGCAGAAATTATTGAACAAAATATTGAGTCTGTATCTCTTCAATTAAAGGAAGATTTTAAAATATTCTGGAAAGAAAATCCTATAGCAACAATTATTCCAGGAAAAGATTATTTAAATCCGAAAATAAAACTATTAATTGATGATGCTTTGGACATAGATGAGCAAAGCAAATTAAAAGATTATTTGGAAAAATGGATAGATAAAGAAAAAAATATTTACCTTCATGATTTAATTAAAACCTCAAAAATTAATTTAGAAAATAGCTACGCTCGAGCCTTATGTTATAGATTATTTGAAAACCATGGAGTATTAAAAAGATTAGATGCCGAGGATTTACTAAAAAACCTAGATAAAGAACAAAGAGCTAGTATAAAAAAAATTGGCATTAAGATTGGCAGATATCATATTTATCAACCTCTGATGATTAAGCCAAAAGCTGTAAATTTAAAAATAATTCTTTGGAATTGCTTCAATAATAAAATTCAAAGAGAAAAATGTCCCACTTTTGGATTAAATTTTTTAAAGAATTTCGAAACAAAAAATAAAGAATTTTTATTAATATGCGGATTTGAAACTTTTGAAAATTATATAGTCAGAGTTGATATATTAGAAAAACTTTTTATAAAAATCTTAAGTTCAACAAATAACAATCAATTTTCTATATCTTCTGAAATGCTCAATCTTCTTGGATGTGGAAAAGAAGATTTTGAAAAACTACTAAAATTAATGAATTACAAAAAAATTGATAAGGACAAAGATATATTTAGTTATGACTTTAAACATAAAGATAAGAAAAAAATTAAAAAAGATAATGTTAAAAAGAATATCAACAACCCTTTTGCTTCTCTCAAAAATTTATCTTTAAACAATTGAACAATGCTCTGTATTTTTAAAGATAATAATAATATTATTTAAATAATTTATTCTTATAAAATAAGTAATGACATACGTAGTGAATGACAATTGTGTTAAATGTAAACTCACAGATTGTGTTGAGGTTTGTCCCGTAGATTGTTTTTATGAGGGCGAAAATATGTTGGTTATCAATCCAGATGAATGTATCGATTGTGGCGTTTGCGAACCAGAGTGTCCAATAAATGCCATCGAACCCGATACAAATAAAAATACAGAAAAATTAGTTATATTAAATAAAGAGATGTCCGCAAAATGGCCAAATATTAATAAAAAAAAAGACCCTTTGCCAGATGCAGATAAATTTAAAAATATACCTAACAAACTTGAAAAATACTTTAGCGATAAACCTGGGCCAGGTAATAAATAATCTTGTAAGCTTGTATTAACTAATCGGATACTATATTAAGCGCCATGGAATTTCTAAAAAAAATCATGAAGAATAAAAAGTCGCAAAATAAGAAAAAAGAATCAAATATAAAAAAAAATAAAAAAATTAAATTAGAAAAAAAACCACTAAAAAAAGAAACTCCCAAAAAAGAAATTCTAAAAAAAGAAAAACCTCCAATAGAAATTAAACCTAAAGGAAAAAGAGGAAGACCAAAAAATCCGGAAACGCAAAAAAATATACAGCAAACTTCTTCCGAACAAAAATCGCTAACCGCATCTCAAAATGTACCTGCTGAAATTATAATTACAAAAGTTGCAAAACAAGAATCCGATAAAAAAATTTATAAAGTTAAAGATCACGTTATTTATCCAAAACACGGTGTCGGTCAGATTGTTGCAATTGAAAGCAGCGTAATTGCTGACATTGAAATGACTTATTACAAAATTCAGGTTACTAAAGATAAATTAGTTTTAACAATTCCTGTTAACCAACAAGGAAATTTAAGACCCATATCAAGTGTAAACCAGATTAATAAAGCAATTTCTATTTTAAAAGGAAAACCCAAAATAAGAAGAACTATGTGGAGCAGAAGAGCCCAAGAATATGATCAAAAAATTAACTCTGGTGAAATTTATCAGATTGCAGAAGTAGTAAGAGATCTAAATAAAAATACTGAGATTCCAGTTGATCAATCTTATAGCGAAAGACAATTATTCGAAAAAGCCTATGATCGTTTATTAGGTGAAGTAGCTATTGGAATGCAGCTTTCTAATGAGGATGCTAAAAAGAAATTAGACAAAGCTCTTGGTAAGAAAGAAACTGTAACGGCGGAGCCTATATAAAAAAAACGCCCTTCAAAAAATTTGAAGAGCGTTTTTCTTGAAAACTCAAAAAACTATCTTCTTCTTTTTTTTGCTTTCTTTGCTGGCTTTCTTCTAGAAGCTTTTCTCTTCTTAGAAGTTTTCTTAGCTTTTTTTCTTTTTTTAGCCATTTTTTTCTCCTGTTACGTTAATGATCACTTAAATAATTTAAGTGATTCGCAATTAGAAATACTTAAAAACATATCGATTACTATGTCAAATTTTTAATTGTGAACAAAATTTTAAAAAAATGAATCAATTTTTTTTTTGATTCATTTATTATTGTTTTACAATAGTTTTTTAATATTTTTTTTAGAATAAATATTATTTATATTTCATTTAAGTGCACTCGTAGCTCAGCTGGATAGAGTACAAGTTTCCTAAACTTGGTGTCAGAAGTTCGAATCTTCTCGAGTGCACCAAATTAGATATAAAGTTTTTCTAATTGATCTCCAAAAATTTTTTTTATGTGATGTCTACGAATTTTCATTGTTGGAGTTAACATTTCATTTTCAATAGTAAATGGATCATCAATAATTATAAATTTCTTAATCTTTTCAATAATACTTAACTCATTATTAACTTTATCAATAATAAATTGTATTTTATTTTTTCTATCCTCCAACTCTTTTGGAACAACAATTAGAGCAACTAAATAATTTTTTTTATCCCCATAAATATAGCTTTGAATAATTTCAGGATAGTTTGCTAATAAATTTTCTATTTTACTTGGAGCAATGTTGTCACCACCTGCATTTACAATAATATCTTTTTTTCTATCGGTGATCTTTAAATATCCTTCGCCATCAATTTCTCCTATATCTCCAGTATATAACCAATTATCTCTTAGGATCTTTTCAGTCTCACTTTTATTATTCCAATATCCAAGCATGACATTTTCTCCTTTAACTAAAATTTCACCATCTGTAGCTATCCTCACCTCTACATCTTTAAAAATCTTTCCAACAGTATCCACTTTAATCTTATCAATTGAATTACAGCTAACCACTGGTGATGCTTCTGTTAACCCATAACCTTGCAATGTGGGCAAACCCAGAGAATTTAAAAATATACCAATATTATAATCTAAAGGCCCTCCTCCAGATATAAATGCTTTTATTTCGCCACCAAATTGTTTTTTAATTTTTTTTCTAACAATTATATCAAGTATCAAATTTATAAATTTTTCAAAAAAAGTCATTTTTTTAAATAATATTTTTTTTTCACCCAACTCTAATGTTTTATTAAAGATTTTTTTTTTAAAATTGCTTTGATTTTGCAAATTAATTTTAATTTTATGAACCAAATTTGTATAAAATCTTGGTACCGCAGTCATGATCGTTGGTTTCGCAATTTTTAAATTGGTCAATAACTTATCTAAACTTTCAGAATAAAATATTTTTGCCCCAAGACTCAATTGAACAAATTGAACTGTATGTTCGTAAGAATGAGATAATGGTAACCATGTTAAAAAAATATTTTTTTGCTCTTTAATAAAATATAAGAATTCTAAGGCACCTTCACAATTTTTTAATATCCCTCCATGAGACAACACAACTCCCTTTGGGGTTCCTTGAGTGCCTGAAGTATAAATTATACAAGCAGGATCTTTTCTTGTTAATTTTTTATTGTTTTCTTTAAAAAAAATCTTTGTCTGCTCAATATCAATTTCTTTTTTTACAATATCATAAAAATTAACAATATTTTCTTGTGAAGGCTCATTATTCTGATTTAAAAAAATTATAAAATTAAAATTGTAATTAATTTTTTTTGCTGCCAATAAAATATTTTTTAATAACTGAGTACTTGAAACAATTAATCCTGTTGGCTTACAGTCATTAATTGTAAATGCAAAATCATTTACAGTGTAAGTAGTGTAATTTGGAACAGTAATTGCTGAATTTAGCAATATTGCTAGATCAGCAATTAACCATTCTGGTCTATTCTCTGAAACTAATAATATTCTATCCCCTTTCTTAATATTTTTTTGATTTAAAAATATTGCAAGTTTTAAAACACTATTTTTAGTATCTAACCAAGAATATTTCTGAAATTTTTTTTTATCTAAATTATTATAGAATAAATGTTCTTCTTTTTGATATCTTTCAGTTTGTAAAAAAAATATTTCATTTAAACTATTAAAAGACGAAATTTGCATAAATTTTATTCTACTTTTTTAAGCTATTTATTCTACATTAGTTATTTTGGATGCTAATAACAAAATTAAATATATAACAACTTTTAAAATGAGATCTCTGTATAATAAAATTTTATCTATTTGTTCTAAGAAACAATCTGAAAAATTTCTATATTTTATAAGTTTTATTGAAAGTAGTGTTTTTCCAATTCCAATCGTTTTTTTAATGATTCCTGTACAATTAGTTAAAAGACATAAGGCAATGGCCATTGGTTTTTTTGTAACAGTATTTTCAGTACTTGGTGGCGCCTTTGGTTATTATCTAGGATATTTTTTTTACGATACGATTGGAGCTAAAGTTATAAGTTTATATGGGTATCAAGAATCTTTTATTGCATTTACAAATTCTATTACAAAAGAAATGGAATTTTGGATTGTATTTTTTTATGCATTCACTCCTCTTCCATATAAACTTTTAACCATTGGTAGTGGTTTTGTGCACTTTAATTTTTGGATATTTATTGTTGGTAGTTTTATATCAAGATCAATTCGTTTTTTAGCAATCAGCTTTTTGATATGGAAGTACGGCGAAAGTATAAAAAATTTTATAGAAAAATATTTAAATATTTTATCAATAATTATTGTAATATTATTATTATTAATATTTTTTATAGTAAAATATTTATTTTAATGGTGCGGAAGGAGGGATTTGAACCCTCACACTCTTGCGAGCAATAGATTTTGAGTCTATCATGTCTACCGTTCCATCACTTCCGCAAATCAGAATTTTTATTTTTTGTTAATAAAACTAATTTTTATTAAAATCGCAAGCAGCAACCAAATAATAAAAGATTCTCCATGATTAATTTTATAAGACGCACCAAAAAGCTTAGCAATTCCAACGACTAAGTAAAAAACTACTGGTGAAATCACTAAAGATATAGCAAATTGCTTAAAATCAAATTTTAATTTCATTTTTCAATTATATAAATTCGAATATACATGACAAGCGAATGTTAAAAAATGCATTAAATAAACTTATAAAACTAGCTGGGCACAAATTTGCAAAGTATGCATTAGCGGCTTGGTGTTTTATGGAAAATATTTTTTTTCCTTTTCCTTCTGATGCAATTGTAATCCCAATGTCAATTGCAAAACCAAAAAAATGGTTTGAAATTTTTGCAATTGCAACTGTATCAGCTTTTATAGGAGCGCTTGCCGCTTATGCTATTGGAAGTTTCATGTTTCAGAAAATTGGCGTTCATATATTTGATTTATCAGGCGTTGACGATCCTAACAAATTCCTAGCTATCTTTTATAAAAAAAGCACAATGATAGCTTTTGCTTTCATTTTGTTTATCTCAGGATTTACACCTCTTCCTTTTAACTTACTCGCAATTGCAAGTGGCTTCGTTCATTTCAACTTTCCTTTATTTGCTGCTACAGCATTATTTACAAGAGGGTCTAGATATTTCTTGTTAGCTTATTTGTTTTCAAAATTTGGACCTAAGATTCAACAGCAAATTGAGAAAAAATTTACAACTTTTTTAGCATGGGTAATTGGAAGTTTTATTTTAGTTATTGCAGGAATGTATTTATTTTATATTAAATTCCCACACTACTTTGCTGCTTGAAAAATAAAATTTATAATTATTTTAAATATATTCTTCTAATCAACGTTCTTGTTATTTTATCTGCATTATTTATTGAGTATATTTTAAAAGTTAAACCTTGTGCTTTGTGCATTTATGAACGTTATCCCTATTATTTAATTTTAATATTCTCAGCATTGTTTTTTTTAAAAAATAATTGGACAAATCAATTAATGCTTTTGATAGTTACAACATCTTTTGTGAGTATTTTTCTTGCTGGATACCATGTTGGGATTGAATATGGATTAATTAACGAATTATCTAGCTGCAAAACAGAAATTAGTAAAAACTTATCTAAAGATATTCTTTTAAAAGAATTACAAAGTAACTTAGCGCCTTCATGTAAAGAAGTTAGTTTTAAATTATTTGGTTTATCTTTAGCTTCAATTAATATGATTATGTCTTTAATTCTAACAATTTTATATTATAAAATATTTTTATGGATAAAAAAAACGAACAAATAGCTGAAATGATCAGAGTTAATCACGCTGGTGAACGTGGTGCGATAAAAATATATGAAGGACAATTAAAAGCTCTTCAACTTTTTAATAAAGATCCTGAACTGCAAAATACTATAAAAAACATGCGCGATCATGAATTAGAGCATTTAGAATTTTTCGAAAATCAAATTATTGAGAGAAAAGTTAGACCTACAGCCTTACTTCCTTTATGGGATGTTCTTGGCACAGTCCTTGGTTTTGGAACAGCGCTTCTTGGAAAAAAAGCAACAGCTTTATGCACTTCTGCTGTTGAAGAAGTTATTGGTAACCATTATGGAGAGCAGATAGATATTTTATCTAAAGATTACAAAGAAGAAAAAGAATTAAAGAAAAAATTCATCAAATTTAGAGATGAAGAGCTTGAACATAAAAATACTGCTGAAAATTTAGGCGCTAATAACGATGGATTATATTCTATTCTAGATACGTTGATAAAAAATAGTTCTAAATTAGCTATAACGATCTCAAAAAAATATTAACTTTCAAGTTTAACATCCCAATATAAATAATCTAACCAACTTTGATGTAAAAAATTAGGTGGAAAAAATTTTCCATTTTCATGTAGCTCTTCTACTGTTGGGCGACATGGCTTTGTTTTTGGTATCATCCCGCTAACATGAGGAAGTTTTCCCCCTTTTTTCACATTACATGTACAACAAGCAGACACAACATTTTCCCAACAAGTAATGCCACCTCTAGATCTTGGTATTACGTGGTCAAAAGTTAAATTTTTATTGCTTCCACAATACTGACAAGAAAATCTATCTCTTAAAAAAACATTAAATCTTGTAAAATTGGGAAATTCGGATGGTTTTATATATTTCTTTAATGAAATCACACTTGGCAATTTCATAGAAAAAGAAGGACTTCTAATTTCACGATCATATTCTGAAACTATTGTCACTCTATCTAAAAAAACATCACGGACGGCATCTTGCCAACACCATAATGATAGAGGGTAATAACTTAATGGTCGATAGTCTGCATTTAATACTAGCGCAGGGCATTTATCCAAAGGCACTGAATTAGATTTTGTAATAATCATTTGGCACTACAATTGATATATTAATTTTATTTTTAATCAAAATATTTATTTTTTATTGATGTTAATAAATTCTAATCCTAAACTTAATCCTTCTACAGGAATAGAATGACCACAGCCTTTAAAAACTTTTGTTTTTAAGTTAAACTTGTTTTGTATTAAAAAATTTTTTGCCTCCATCATTTCCTCTAAAGGAACGATGCTATCATCATCTCCGTGCATTAAAAAAATTGAAGGTTTTGATTTAATATTTTTTGCTAAAAAAATAGGATCATAAATTTTTCCTGAATAACCAACTACTCCGGCGATCTTATTAGAATTCGTCAAAGCATAGTGTAATGACATCATCGTTCCTTGACTAAATCCTACTAAAAATAACTTTGAATAATCTAAATTTAATTCTTTTAATTTTGCATTAATAAATTCTGTTAATTTAAAAATTGAATTTTCCAGTTCAAAACCTATCTTTTTAACGTCATGACTCATAAGATCAAACCATTCAAATCCTCCTGGGTTTACTGAACATGAATTGGGTGCATTAGGTGAAGTGAAATAAAAATCTGGCAAGAATCTTTGCCAATAATTTCCAATATTAATTAAATCTTTTCCATCAGCTCCGTATCCGTGACAAAAAACTACTAAATAGTTAGCCTTAGTAGAAATTTGTGACAAAGAAGTTGTTTTTAAAAATATATTTTCTTCGATTAATTTCATTAATATTTTATTTTATATAATTTTAATCATTTTATGATAACTATTTATTAATGTCAGATTTAAGTCGTATTATTGCTATAGTTGCTTTGATTGTCGTTACCGTAATTCTTATTCGTGGAATAAAATCATTTTTTTTAGGTAGTAATATTGAAGATAAAAGACGAAGCAATAAATTAATGCAACTAAGAGTGATCGCTCAATTTGTTGCTATTGTGATTTTAATGACTTTATTTTATTTCTACAAAAAATAAATTTAAAGATTTTGTAACCAATCAATAAATTTTTTATCAATAAAATTAATAGAACCTATAACTCTAGCTATTTCTTTGCCGTTACGATCGATAATTAATGTTGTTGGTAGACCTCTTAATCCAATTTTATTAGCTAATGTATACTCTGGATCATAATAAGTTGAAAAATTATTAATATTTAAATCTTTAAAGAATTTGTCTGTCTTTTTTTTATTTATTTTTTCAAGATTAATAGCAAATATCTTTATTTTATCTTTTCCAATGACATCAACTAACTTATCTATGGATGGCATTTCTTCTTTGCAAGGCACACACCAGGTAGACCAAAAATTAATTAGATTTATTTGATGATCAAATTTATTAAATTTTAATTTTTTGTTGGAAAAATCCATAAATTCCTCACCAATAATTTCTTTTGGAACCTCATGCACTACTATGTTCTTAAAAGGAAGTTCTTTAATAGGTTGTGATAAAGAGTGATTAGTAATAAATAACAATAAACTGGTTATACAAACTAAATATTTAAAAAAATTACGTAAAAAAAACATAGTTTAGTTTTATATATTATTAAAAATATGACTAAAGCAAATAAAAATAAAGTATGGGGTACAAGAGTTAAAAAACCTACATCAAAACTTTTACAATCAATTAACTCATCAATTGATGTAGATAAAAGATTATTTAATGAAGATATTGATGCATCTATTGCTCATTGCGAAATGTTATCTAAGCAGAAAATTATTAAAAGTGAGTCTGCTAAAAAAATTATTACTGGATTAAAAAAGATTAAAATAGAAATAAAAAATAATAAATTTGAATTTAAAAAAGAACATGAAGATATCCATCTTAATGTTGAAAAAAGATTATTTGAAATTATAGGAGATCATGCCGGATTTCTTCACACTGCAAGATCAAGAAATGATCAGGTAGTCACAGATTTTAAACTTTGGGTAAAAAAATCTGCAATCATTATTGATAAAAATTTAACTCTACTCATAAAAAGTTTTTTAAATAAAGCTAAAAAGAATATTGATGTAATTATGCCTGGATTCACGCATCTTAAAAATGCACAACCAGTATTATTTTCTCATTATTTATTAGCATATGTAGAGATGTTCAAAAGAGACAAAAAAAGAATCAAAAGTTTCTTAGAGAATATTAGTGAAAATCCTCTTGGATCTGCTGCTCTTGCTGGAACATCATATAATATAGATAGACATTTTACTTCAAAAAAACTTGGATTTAAAAAACCTACTGACAACTCGATTGACTCAGTATCTGATAGAGATTTTGCTATTGAATTCTTATTTATAGCATCTTTATGTTCAATGCATCTTTCAAGACTTGCGGAAGAAATAATTATTTGGAATTCAGATCTTGTAAATTTAATCACTCTTGAAGATAGTTTATTAACAGGTTCTTCAATTATGCCTCAAAAAAAGAATCCAGACTCAGCAGAATTAATTAGAGGTAAAACTGGAAGAATATTTGGACAGTTATCTTCTATGCTAACTACAATGAAAGGCTTGCCGCTCGCTTACTTTAAAGACATGCAAGAAGATAAGGAAAGTATATTTGATTCATATGATACACTTTTATTAAATATTCAACTTGCTACAGAATTAGTAAATGGAATAAAACCAAACAAAGCTAAAATGCTAGCAGCAGCAAAATTGGGTTTTACTACTGCAACAGATTTTGCAGACTATTTAGTAAAAAAAGGAATGTCCTTTAGAGACGCTCATAAAAAATCTGCTACTCTAGTAAATATTGCTGAAAAAAATAATCAAACACTTGATGAATTAGATTTTTCGACAATAAAAAAAGTTGAAAAAAGCGTAGAAAAAGATGTTTTAAAAATGTTTGATTTAAAAAATTCAGTAAATTCAAAAAAATCTTATGGCGGAACATCGCCGTTTAATGTTAATAAAATGATAAAAAAATATCAAAAAGAGTTTAAATGATTAGAATTTTATTAATATTATCAATAATATTCTTAACAGCATCTTGTGGTGTAAAGAATAATCCCGTTTACCAATCTTTAAATAATAATTTTGAGAAGCAATCTTTAGAAACAAAAATTGATATCAAAATCATTTAATGAATTTTCTAAAATTCAAAAATAAAAATCTATTTTTTGAAAATATTGCTATATCAAAACTAGCAACTAAAATTAAAACTCCATTTTATCTTTATTCTCTAAGTCAACTAAAATTTAATTTTAATAATTTTAAAAAAAATTTTAAAAAAGCAAATCCAATTATATGCTTTTCAGTAAAATCAAACTCAAATTTAAAATTAATTTCTGAACTAAAAAAACTTGGTTCTGGCGCTGATGTTGTTTCAATTGGTGAGTTAAAAATTGCTCTTCAAGCAGGAATTTCTCCAAAAAAAATAGTTTTTTCTGGAGTTGGCAAAACAGAGGAAGAATTAGATTTTGCAATTAAAAAAAATATTCTTTTAATTAATGCAGAATCGGAAGCTGAAATAAATGCAATAAATAAAATCGCTAAAATAAATAATAAAATTGTATCTGTCGGTATCAGAATTAATCCTAATATCTCAGCAAAAACTAATAAAAAAATATCTACAGGTAAAAAAGATAATAAGTTTGGTATTTCGATGAAAGCTTGTTTAGAAATATTTAATAATCAATATCATTATGAGTACATAAGATTTGAAGCAATTAGCGTTCATATTGGCTCTCAAATTATGGAAATTAATCCATTTAAAAAAGTTTTAAACACACTTTCAAACTTTAATAAAAAAATTAATTTAGTTGGTATCAACTTAAAGTATATCGATCTTGGAGGCGGAACTGGTATTCCATATTCAAACAGTGAAAAAAAATTTAATCTACATCAATATTCAAATCTTGTACTTAAATTTAAAAAAACAAATAAAGTTGAAATTATATTTGAGCCCGGAAGATCTATTTGCGGCAATACTGGCGTATTAGTATCTCAAATTATTTATTTAAAAGATGTGCCTGGAAAAAAATTTATAATTATAGATGCTGCAATGAATGATTTAATTAGACCCGCTTTATATGGTGCAAAACATCAAATTTATCCTTTGTTAAAAAATACATTTATTATTAATAAAAATACCGAATTCGTAGGCCCAGTTTGTGAAAGTTCTGATACATTTATCTCTTACAATAAATACCAAAAACTAAATGAGGGAGATTATGTTTGTATTGATAATGTTGGAGCATATGGAAGATCTTTAGCTTCAAACTATAATTCAAGACCTTATTCTGCAGAAATTTTAATTAATAAAAATAAATACAAAGTAATAAAACAAAGACAAAAATTAGAATCTTTGATTAATTAAATGCATTTTTTAAGATCTTTGGTATTTAATTTTGCAACTTACTGTGGATCTTTTTTTTCAACATTATTAGCTTTGCCAACTCTTATAATGCCAAGAAGAGCAATGCAGTGGTTGGCACGCATGTTGGGTTTTTATATTATTTTTTGTGTAAGATTTATTATTAATACAAAAATAATATTCAAAGGGTTGGAAAATATACCTAAAGATAGAAAATTTTTTATAGCTTCCGCACATCAATCAATATGTGAAACTTTTGTCTTTAATGCTGTACTTAATGCTCCTATTTTTATTGTTAAGACTGAATTATTTAAAATACCATTTTATGGATGGTGTATAAAAAAATTAGGATTTATTGGAGTTCATAGAGAAAAAACTACCAAAGATCATCTTGTTTTTTTAGAAAAGACTGCTGAAACTATTAATAAAGAATCTTCTCCTCTAATTATTTTTCCACAAGGAACCAGAATCAAAAATAATGAAAGAGTACCCTTAAAAAAGGGTGTATCTAGAATTTATGAAAAAGCAAAAGTTGCTTGCATACCTGTTAAATTAAATACGGGTGATGTATGGCCTAGAGATAATTTTCTTAGATTCCCAGGAGAAATTTCAATTGAATTTAAAAAACCAATTGAGCCAGGCTTAAGCATGAATGATTTTATGAATAAACTTGAAAAAGAAATTTACGATTAATTCTTTCTACCAAAATTAGGAATATTAATATCCTGTCCAGCTTTAACAATCGCTTGTCTAATCTTTCTAGTCTTAGAAAATAAATTAAATAATTTATTTCCATCTTTTTTTATAATTGCACGCTTTAAATTACTTAAGTCTAAATTAAATTTATCTAACATATGAAGAATTTGTTTTCGATTATTAAGAGCAATATCTCTCCACATAGTAGGGTCTGAAGATGCAATTCTAGTAAAGTCTCTAAATCCACTTGCGCTATATTTAATCACTTCTGATTTTGTATCCTTTTCAAGATTGGCTGCGGTTCCTACAATATTATAAGCTATTAAATGTGGAATATGACTTGTGATTGCCATAACTTTATCGTGATGCTCAGCTGACATATGTTGAACTTTACAGCCAATTTTTTTCCAAAAATTACTCAATTTTTTTAAAGAGCTAGGATTCTTTTTATTTACCGGCGTAATAATGCACCATCTATTTTTAAATAAATCAGCAAAGCCAGCTTCTGGACCACTTTGTTCTGTGCCAGCAACCGGGTGAGCTGGAATCCAAATCGTATTCTTACTTATTAACTTATTAACAGTATTTGTTACAAAAATTTTTGCTGAACCAACATCTGTTAAAATACAATTTTTTATTAAGTGATCTTTAATAGCAGAAACAATCTTCTTATAAGTGCCTAGAGGGGTGCAAATAATTACAAGATCAGAACCTTTGACACTTTTTTCAAGATTACTTTCTATATGTTTAGTTATTTTAAGTTTGTAAGTTTTTTTTAATACTATTTTAGATTTATCATGAGCAACTAAGATTTTGCATAAATTATTTTTTTTAATCGCTCTAGCAATTGAAGAACCTATTAGACCAAGCCCTATTATAGTAATCTTATTAAACATTAAAAATTTTATTCAGAGTTCTTAAAAATAGATTATTTTCTTTATTATTTCCAATAGTCACTCTTAGTGAATTAGGCAAACCATATCCCTTCATTTTTCTTAATATGATCTTAGATTTAATAAATTTATCATAAACCTTATCCGCTGTTATTTCTTTATTATCAAAACGCATCAAAAAGAAATTAGCAACGGGAACATTAGTTAAAATCCCTAAATTAATAAAATTTTCAAAAAATATATCTGCCCATTTTCGATTATGTTCTATATTTTTTTTTAACCAATTTTTATCATTTAAAGCCTCAACCCCAGCCACTTGCGCTGCAGAATTAACATTAAAAGGAGGTTTAATAAGTTTCATTGCGGAAATAATATTTTTGGGACCATAACCCCAACCAAGTCTTAAACTTGCTAGACCATATATTTTAGAAAATGATCTAGTAACCAGCACATTACTATAATTTTTAAACAAATCTAAACCAGAAACATAATCTTTATTAATAACAAATTCACAATACGCATCATCAACTACTAATAAAATATTGCTACGCAATTTTTTCCTAAGAGATAGCATCTCATTTTTATCTAGATATGTTCCTGTTGGATTATTTGGATTGGCTAAAAAGATAATTTTAGTTCTAGATGTTACTTTTTCTAATATAGAATCTATATTTGCTTTAAAATCTTCTTCAGGCGCTACAATAACTTTACCACCGTAAATTTTTGCATAGATTCTGTACATTAAAAAACTGTACTCTGTGACTAAAACCTCATCATTTGGTTTTAAAAATAATTGGCAAGCTAAGCTAATTATTTCATCTGAACCGTTTCCAATAATAATATTATTAGGATTAAGTTTTAAATTCTTAGATATTGATTGAATTAAAATATTCGAATTTCCATCTGGATATCTGGACAATTGTGTACTTTTTTTAACAAATGCTGAAATAGCTTTTTTCGAAGGTCCTAAAGCAGATTCATTAGCCGAAAGTTTTATTGGCTTTTTAATATTTTTTATTTGTGACAACCCGCCTACATATTTTAAATTATCAAAATTTTTAAATCTTAACGGCATATTTTATAAATAATTGCTGATTTTATTTTTTAATTAACACAATGCTATTATGGTTGATACTATTTATAAAAATAAATCTTATAAAATTTTTGAAAACATTAATAAGATCAATGATAAAACCGAATAAATTGACAATAAATTATCCCTAAGATAAAAACCATTTGCGCTGATTTACCGAATTGCGAGCGCATACAAACAGCTAAAAAGGTAAAAAATCACTACAAAGTGTTTTTTTAAATTAAATGAAATTAGAGTCAAAAATAGTAATAGATTTTATAAAACCATTCACAAAAGTTCTTGATGTAGGTTGTGGAGATGGAAGTATTCTTCTTCACTTAAAAAAAGAAAAAAAAATTGATGCTCGAGGTATTGAGATTGATCACGAAAAAGTCAAAGAAAGCCTAAGCAAAGGTCTTTCTGTTGTCGAAGGGGATGCAGAAAAAGATCTAATTAACTATCCTGATCAATCTTTTGATTACGTAATTCTAACACAAACTCTACAAGCTTTTTACAAACCCAGAAAAGTTTTGCATGAACTTTTAAGAATTGGAAAAAATGCGATTGTATCTATTCCTAACTTTGGCTACTGGAAAGTTAGATTTAGTTTACTTCTTAAAGGACGTATGCCTGTTACAAAAACTTTACCCAACACATGGCATGACACCCCTAATTTACATATGTGCACAATTAAAGATTTTTTTGATTTGTGTCATTCTGATAAGATTGACATAATAAAATCGGTTGCTGTAACTCAAGATAAATCTTCAGCAATTTCAGATTTAAATTTAGAAATAAAAAATCTTTATTCAGAATTTGGTATTTTTTTAATTAGCAAAAAAAACTAATCTTTCTTTTATGATGGTTACTCATATTATTCCATGTTTAAAAGATAATTATGCTTACATTGTAGAAAATAAAAAAACTAAAAATGCATGCGTTATCGATCCTTCTGAGTCAGAACCTATTATAAATTTTTTAAATATAAATAAACTAAATCTTAAATATATTCTAAATACCCATCATCATGCTGATCACATAGGGGGAAATCTAGAATTAAAAAAAAAATTCAATTCAAAAATATTAGGCTTTGAAAAAGATAAAAATAGGATTCCAGGAATTGATATTTTTTTAAAAGATAAACAAATTTGGAATTTTGAAGAATCCAATGTTTTAGTAGAGCATGTTCCTGGTCATACCTCTGGTCACATATTTTATTATTTTAAAAATGAAGAATTTGTCTTTACAGGTGATACCTTATTTTCATTTGGATGTGGTAGGCTGTTTGAGGGTTCTTATTTAGAGATGATTAATTCTCTAAAAAAAATTAGATCCTTACCATCTAAAACAAAATTATATTGCGGCCACGAGTACACAATTAACAACTTAAAATTTTGTATAGAAATTGATAAAAACAACCCAGAACTTAAAAAAAAGTATACTCAAGTCAGCAATCAAATTAAGAATAAATTACCAAGTGTCCCTTCTAGTATAAGTGAAGAAATAAAATTTAATATTTTTTTGAAATTTGATGATCTAGAATTTAAAAAATCAATAGGACTTGAGGGTCTAAATGAAGTAGATTTTTTTAAAAAGATTAGAGATTTAAAAGATAATTTCTAAAAACCAACATTCCTTAACATAATCACAATCTTGACAAGCTAAGGCACCTATATATATTGCCCTGACCTAAAAATATTACATATGACTTTTGCAGTAATTAAAACTGGTGGTAAACAATATAAAGTGTCAGCAAACGATACTATTAGAATTGAAAAGCTTGATAATCAAGCTGGTAAAGTTTTTGAATTTAAAGAAGTTCTTCTAACAACAGACAATACCTCAACTGAAATAGGATCACCTATGATCGATGGTGCATATGTTGAAGCTGAACTTTTAAAACAAGCAAGAAATGACAAAGTTATTATTTTTAAAAAAAGAAGAAGACAAAATTCGAGAAGAAAACGTGGACATAGACAAAATGTTTCAATAGTGAAAATTTTAAAAATTTATGGTAAAAGTGGTAAACTTTTAGCTGAAGTTAAAAATTCTACTGTAGAAAAAAAAACTTCTGAAAAAAAAGTTGAAACTAAAATAACAGATAAAAAATAGATAAAAAATGGCAACAAAAAAAGCTGGTGGATCGACAAAAAACGGACGCGATAGTGCTGGAAGGCGACTAGGCGTAAAAAAATTTGGCGGTCAATCTGTGATAGCTGGAAATATTATTATGAGACAAAGAGGAACAAAAATGTTCCCTGGTAATAATGTTGGTATGGGTAAAGATCATACAATTTTTTCTAAAATAAACGGTGTTGTAAAATTCGAGACAAAAAAACTCGGAAGAACTTACATTTCAGTAATCCCTCAATAAACTCAGTTTATTTTTAAACTGAGGTTTTTATTTATAATCAATAGCGTACTAGTATGAAATTTTTAGATCAAGTTAAAATCATGATTAAAGCAGGAGACGGAGGCAATGGTTGCGTTGCCTTCAGAAGAGAAAAATTTATTGAATTTGGTGGACCTTACGGAGGTGATGGTGGTGACGGAGGATCAATAATTGTAAAAGCTGTGAATGGTTTAAACACTTTAGTTGATTATCGCTTTGCACAACATCACAAAGCTCAAAATGGTTTTAATGGTTCTGGAAATAATAAAAGAGGACTTTCAGGAAAAGATTTAATTTTAAGAGTTCCTGTTGGAACCCAAGTATATGAGGAAGATAAAAAAACTTTATTATTTGATTTAATAAAAGAAAATCAAGAATATGTCATAGCTAAAGGAGGTCAAGGCGGACTTGGTAATTCAAAATTTAAAAGTTCAACTAATAGATCTCCAAGAAAATTCACTTATGGAAAAAAAGGAGAAGAGTTTACAATTTGGCTAGAGTTAAAATTAATTGCTGATGTTGGAATCGTTGGTTTCCCAAATGCTGGAAAATCTAGTTTGCTTTCAATATCAACTAGAGCAAGACCAAAAATTGCAAATTATCCTTTTACAACATTGAATCCAAATCTTGGAGTTGTTTCTGTTGATAATAAGGAAATAATTATTGCTGATATACCTGGTTTAATTGAAGGTGCACATACTGGTTCTGGTTTAGGTGATAAATTTTTAAAACATATAGAAAGATGCAAAAGCATTATTCATATGATTGATATTAATGAGAAAGATTTAGTCGATAAATACAAGATTATTAGAAATGAATTAAAAGAATTTAATCCAGAATTAATAAAAAAAAGGGAACTTATAGTGTTTAATAAGATTGATTTAATAGATGAAAAAGAAAAAAAAGAAAAGATTATGAATTTTACTAAAAAAATTAAGAAAAAAGTTTATGATATATCTGTTGAAAAAAATATTAATATAAAAAATTTATTACGAGCTATTTAAATGGACATTTTAAAATATAAAACAATTGTAATTAAAATAGGCTCTAGTCTAATTGTTGATGGAAAAAATAAAATTAAAAAGAATTGGTTCAATAAATTAATAGAAGATATTAATTTTTTAATCAAAAAAAATAAGCAAATTATTATTGTCTCTTCAGGTGCAATTGCACTTGGCTGTGATTTATTAAAAATAAACAAAAAAAATACAAAATTAAGCCAGTTCCAAGCAATAGCCGCTATTGGTCAAATCGAATTAATTAATCTATTTAAAAAAGCATTTGAAAAGAAAAAAATCAATATTTCTCAAATACTACTAACTTTGGAAGACACGGAAGAAAGAAGAAGATCTTTAAATGCTAAAGAAACAATAAATAATTTACTTAAAATGTCTGTAATACCAATTGTGAATGAAAACGATACAGTTGCGACCTCAGAAATAAGATATGGTGATAATGATAGATTAGCAGCAAGAGTTGCTCAAATATGTAATGCTGATTGCTTAATTATGCTTTCAGACATAGATGGTCTTTATTCTTCTGATCCAAAGAAAAATGAGAATGCTAAAATCATTAAGAAAGTAAAAACTATTGATAAATCTATAGAAGAACTTGCTTCTGAGAGCATCAGCTCTTATGGAACTGGTGGAATGATAACTAAAATTAAAGCTGCAAAAATTTGTATGCAATCTGGTTGTGATATGATTTTGACAAGCGGTAAAATTAATAATCCTATAAAGAATATTATTAAAGATAAGAATTATACTTTATTTGAATCTCAATCATCATCGTTGAATGCAAAGAAACAATGGATTCTAAATTCTATTGCAACTAAAGGTTCTATAATGATTGATGAAGGTGCTGAAAAAGCATTAAAAAGTGGAAAAAGTCTTTTGCCAATTGGAGTAACTGCGGTTGAGGGAAATTTTAATCGCGGTGATGCTGTTTATATTATAAATTCAAAAAATAAGCGTATAGCGACAGGGATTAGCGCCTACTCAAGCCTAGATGCTAAAAAAATTATTGGTTTTAAAACTGATAAAATTAAGGAAATATTAGGATATGTTAGTCGAGGCGAAATGATTCATATTGATAATTTAGTTTATCAAGCAGAATAAATTTATGAGTAACAATTATTTAGATAATATTGGTTCAAACGCGATAAATGCTTCAAAAGAATTATCGCTATTAAGTGAAAAAAGAAAAAATAAAGTTCTTACTGATTTTTATAAAAATCTAAAATTAAATAAAAAAAAAATCTTAAACGCAAATAAGATCGATGTTTTAAAGGCAAGTAAAAAAAATTTAAGTAAAAATTTAATTGATCGACTAATACTTAACGACAAAAAAATTAATTATATAATAAAATCTGTTCAAGAAGTTATTAAACTTGGGGATCCAACACAAAAAATAATATCAAAATGGAAAAGACCTAATGGAATGATAATTAATAAATATACAGTTCCAATCGGTGTCATTGGAGTTATATATGAATCTAGGCCTAACGTTACATCAGATGTTGCAACACTTTGTTTTAAATCCGGTAATGCAGTTATTTTGAGAGGTGGTAGCGAAGCTATTCATACAAATAAAGTTATTTCTGAATGTTTTAGAAGATCTTTAAAAAAGAATAATATTAATGAAGATTGCATTCAATTAATTAATAATACAAATAGAAAGCTAGTTGATTACATGCTTTCAAAAATGGAGAGATTCATAGATGTGATTATTCCACGAGGAGGAAAAAACTTAGTCAAAAAAGTTCAAATGATGTCTAATGTTCCAACCATTGGTCATTTAGAAGGGTTGTGTCATGTCTACATTGATAAATATGCAGATTTAAACATGGCAAAAAGAATTACGCTCAATGCTAAAATGAGGAATACTAGCATATGCGGAGCTGCGGAAACTTTATTGATTGATAAAGCATGCATAAAAACTCACTTAAAACCAATATTACAGTTATTGAGTATTAGTGGGTGCAAAATTATTGGTGATAAAATTACCAAAAAGAATTATTCAAATTCTAATATCTCCTTAGCAACAGAACAAGATTGGAAAACAGAATATTTAGATTCCTCAATCTCAGTAAAAATTGTTAATGGGGTAAATGAGGCTATTGCCCATATTAATAAATATGGTACCCGACACACTGATAGTATTGTTACTAATAATAAAAAGAATGCATCATTATTCTTATCTAAAGTTAATAGTGCAATCGTTTTACACAATGCTTCTACTCAATTTGCAGATGGTAATGAATTTGGTTTTGGAGCTGAAGTTGGAATATCCACAAATAAATTACACCCTCGTGGACCAGTCGGACTTGAACAATTAGTAACCTATAAATATCTAGTAAAAGGCAATGGACAAATTAGACCCTAATATTTTTATTAATTTATAATGAAAATAGGTATCCTTGGTGGAACTTTTGACCCCCCTCATGTTGGGCATTTAAATATATCTTTGGAAGCTATTAAACGATTCCAATTAAATAAAGTTATATGGCTTATCACAAAAAAGAATCCTTTAAAAAAAAATAGCACAGCAAAAGATATTTCTGACAGAATAAAATTGTGCAATTCATTTATTAAAAAAAATAAAAATATAATTAAAATTCAATATATCGAAGAGGAAACAGGATCGAATTTTTTATTTGATAACGTAAGTTACATAATTAATAAATCTATAGATCATAAATATTATTTTATTATGGGCGCTGATAGTTTTATTAAATTTAATCAATGGAAAAAATATAATGAAATTTTAAACAAGCTGTCCATCATTGTGATAAATAGACCAGAATTCTCAATAAAATCATTAAATTCCATTGCTGCTAAGAAGCTCGAAAAGTACAAATCTTTAGATTTAAAGGATAAACAACATAGATGGTATTTTTTAAGCACAAAAGGTATGAATATTTCATCATCAAAAATAAAAGAAATAATTAATGCAAATTAAAAAAAAAGAAGCGCTTCTAAAAGAAATAATTAAAATTCTTGATGATAATAAAGCAAAAGATATCGTAACAATTAATCTCGCAAATAAAAGTACTATAGCGGACTATATGATTGTTGCTAGCGGTACGTCTTCTAGACATATTCAATCTGTTTCTGAAAATACTATTGAAGAATTAAAGAAAATGGGAGTTAAAGGTTGCAAGATAGAAGGTAGAGATAGTGACAACTGGAAACTTATTGATGCAATAGATGTTATAATCCACATTTTTCACCACGAACAAAGAAAAAATTATGAATTAGAAAAAATGTGGGAAGATATTATTCCAAATCAGAAAATTTTTGTTTAATGAAAATTAAGGTCCTTTGTTTAGGAAGATTAAACAAAGATGAAGAAAATGAGCTGTGTAAAAGATATGAAAATCGACTTAAAAGTCTAAAAAATAGCGGAATCACAAGTTTTGCAATTGAACATATTTCTAGAAAAGAACTTGAAAATATAATTAAAAATAAAAAAGAAAAAAAAATTATATTTCTTAGCGAAAATGGAAAAGATTTTAATACTGAAAACTTTTGTAAAAAACTAAAAAAATTAATCAATTCATCTGTTAAAGAAACATTATTTATTATAGGAGAGCCTGAAGGTTTCAAAGAAAATCTAAATAAAGAAAGTTTTGAAGAAATATGCTTAAGTAAACTTACTTTTACTCACTCTTTAACTAGAGTAATACTAACTGAACAAATTTACAGATGTGCCACAATTATGATAAATCATCCATATCATAGAGTTTAATAATGAAAAAAATTTATTTAATACTTACATTTTTATTCTTAAATTTATTATCGCTAAGTGCTTTTTCACAAAAAAAAGACGCTCTTTACGAAAAATTAGATCTGTTCAGTGATATTCTTGAAACAATAAATAAAGAATATTTTAAACAAATAAATGAAGGTGATGTAATTGATGGAGCAATTAATGGAATGCTTCAATCTTTAGATCCTTACTCTTCTTATATGAGTCCTAAAACATTCAAGAACATGAATACAGAAACTAAGGGTGAGTTTGGTGGTCTTGGTATTGAAGTTACTATGGAAGCTGGTCTTGTAAAAGTAATATCTCCAATTGATGATACGCCGGCTGACAGAGCTGGAATAAGGTCGGGAGATTATATTATTAAATTAGATAACAAACAGGTTAAAGGATTAACTTTAGATGAAGCTGTAAACACAATGAGAGGTAAGAGCGGAACTCCAATTACTCTAACTATTAGAAGAATCGACGTTGATGATCCAATTATTGTAAAAATAATTAGAGAAACAATAAAAACTAGATCTGTAGTTTCTGAAGTAAAAGAAAACGTAGGTTATTTAAGATTGAGATCTTTTAATGAAAAAAGTGGTGATGAATTAATAAATAAAATTAAAGAAATAAACAAAAGTAAACCAAACATAACTGGCTACATTTTGGACTTAAGAAACAATCCTGGTGGACTTTTATCACAAGCAATTAAAATATCAGACGCATTTTTAGACAGTGGAGAAATTGTGTCTACAAAGGGAAGAGATCTTAAAGATATAAAAGTTTATAATTCTAAAAAGGGTGATGAAATTAGTGGAAAACCACTTATTGTTCTTATTAATAAGGGATCTGCATCTGCATCTGAAATAGTAGCCGGAGCTCTAAAAGATCATAAACGAGCAATTGTTCTTGGCGAAAAATCTTTTGGTAAAGGATCAGTTCAATCTATTATGCCTTTATCAAATGGCGGTGGATTAAGATTAACAACTGCTAAATATTATCTACCAAGTGGAGAAACAATTGAAGATATTGGAGTACAACCTGATATCAAAGTAGAGCAACAAAAAGATAATTTTAAAATAAACGACCCTGTAAATGACAATCAACTAATATATGCCCTTAAGCTTCTAAAAGTGTCATGAAGAACTTAAGCAATCTTCCTTACAGAAAAGGCGTTGGAATAATGCTTCTTAATAAAGAAACTGAAGTTTTTATCGGGAAAAGAATTGATAATACTAAAGCATGGCAAATGCCCCAGGGTGGTGTTGATAATGAAGAAGACGTTGAAAGCGCTGCTAAAAGAGAACTTAAAGAAGAAACGGGAATTACATCAATTGAAATCATAAAAAAATCAGAAAAAGAATTTATTTATGATCTACCAAATGAACTGCTTGGAAAAATTTGGGATGGAAAATACAAAGGGCAAAAACAAACATGGTTTCTTGCAAGATTTTTAGGAACAACAAGTGAAATAAATATCAAACAAAGAAAGGCAGAATTTTATGATTGGCGCTGGGCCAAACCTTCAGAATTACCTGGGTTAATTGTTCCTTTTAAAAAAAGACTTTATCAAGAAATTTTAGAAGAATTTAAAAATTTTCTTTAAGATTTTAAATTATTAATTTGATCAATAATTTGATTATTTAGATAAATCTCTTCATCAGAAATTTCTTTATTACTTAATTTCTTTTCAGCGTTTTGTTTTAATTTTGCCAATTCTTCGCTTTGAAACTCAGAACTATTAAAAAAATTATCTAATAGAATGCTTAATTTATTATTAGAAAATTCTACTGTGCCACCTGTAGAAAAAAATGTATCTGCATTAGTTCCAGCTTTTGCAATGATTTTTCCAGCTTTTAAGAAAGTAATTAAAGAAATATGATCTTTAAATATTTCCATCTCTCCTTCTATGCCAGAGACAACAACACTATCAACTGGTTTAGAATAAGCTACTTGATTTGGAGTTACGATTTCTAAATGAATATTATCTGCCATTTAAATTAAGCTGCAGCTTCTTTTGCCATTTTTTCAGCTTTTGCAACTGCCTCTTCAATTGTTCCAACCATATAAAAAGCAGATTCTGGCAGATGATCATACTGACCTTTGCAAATTGCATCAAAACCTTTAATTGTTGATTGTAGATCAACTAGTTTTCCAGGCGAACCTGTAAATACTTCAGCAACAAAGAAAGGTTGTGATAAAAATCTTTGTATTTTTCTGGCTCTTGATACCACTAATTTATCTTCTTCAGATAATTCATCCATTCCTAAAATTGCAATAATATCTTGTAAAGATTTGTAGTTTTGTAAGATTTTTTGAACTTCCCTAGCAACTCTATAATGTTCTTCACCAACAATTCTTGGATCAAGAATTCTTGAAGTTGAATCTAACGGATCTACCGCAGGATAAATTCCAAGCTCAGCGATCTGTCTTGATAAAACGGTTGTTGCATCTAAATGAGAAAAAGAAGTTGCTGGTGCAGGGTCTGTTAAGTCATCTGCTGGAACGTAAATCGCTTGCACAGAAGTGATAGATCCTTTGCTTGTCGTTGTAATTCTTTCTTGTAAATTTCCCATATCTGTTGCTAATGTTGGTTGATATCCAACGGCTGAAGGAATTCGACCAAGTAATGCTGACACCTCTGATCCTGCTTGAGTAAATCTAAAAATATTATCCACGAAGAAAAGAACGTCTTGACCTTCTTTATCTCTAAAATATTCAGCAAGTGTTAATCCTGATAAAGCAACTCGAGCTCTTGCTCCTGGCGGTTCATTCATTTGTCCATAAACTAAAGCGGCTTTAGATCCTGGACCATCAGTTTTAATAACGCCTGACTCTATCATTTCGTGATACAAATCATTTCCTTCTCTTGTTCTTTCACCAACTCCAGCAAAAACTGAATAACCACCATGTGCTTTTGCAACGTTATTAATTAATTCCATAATCAAAACTGTTTTTCCAACTCCAGCTCCACCAAATAAACCAATTTTTCCACCTCGTGAATATGGTGCAAGCAAATCGACAACTTTAATTCCTGTAACTAAAACTTCTGTCTCAGTTGATTGTTCAACGTAAGCAGGTGCAGATCTATGAATTGGCCAATTTTCTTTTGTCTTTACTGGTCCTTTTTGATCGATTGGCTCGCCAATAACATTAATAATTCTACCTAATGTTTCTGGGCCAACTGGAACTGTAATGGGTTTTCCCGTATTCGTAACTTTATCCCCTCTTTTTAATCCTTCTGTAGTATCCATTGCGATAGTTCTGACTGTATTTTCGCCAAGATGCTGAGCAACTTCTAAAACTACTCTTAATCCATTATTATCACACTCAAGTGCTGTTAGAATCTCAGGTAGATCCTTATCAAATTTTACGTCTACAACCGCTCCAATAACCTGAACTATTTTTCCAAATTTATTTTCCATAATTCTCCTATAAAGATTCAGCTCCAGAAATAATTTCTATTAATTCTTTGGTGATAACTGCTTGTCTAGTTCTATTGTAATTAATTGTAAGTTTTGCAATCAAATCTCCAGCATTTCTAGTTGCATTGTCCATTGCCGTCATTCTTGACCCTTGTTCACTAGCTAAATTCTCTAAGAAAGCAGTATAAATTTGGGTTGCAATATTTTTTGGTAAAAGATTTTCTAAAATATCATTTTCATCTGGTTCATATTCATACTCACTACCGCCAGATAAAGACTGTTGATTTGACTTTTGTTCAATTGAAACTGGAATTAATTGCTGTGCTTGAGGAATCTGAGAAATAACGCTCTTAAATTGGTTATAAAATAAAGTACAAATATCAAATTCATTTCTAGTAAATAAATTTAAAATTTTATCTGTAATTTCTTGCGCTTTTGCAAAAGATACAACTTTTTCATCTTTTAAGGATATTCTATCAATAATAAATTGATTATACTTTCTCTTTAACTGATCATTAGCTTTACTACCAACAACTATAATTTTTAAATTCTTTCCTTCTGCTAGAACTTTTTCAAAAAATAATTTTGCTTTTCTACATATATTTGTATTAAAACCTCCACATAATCCTCTATCAGAACTCAAAACAACACAAAGGTGAGTTTCACTTTTTTGATTTCCTACTAATAATTTTGGAGCAGAATCCATGTCTGTTACTGAATTTTTTAAATTTGATATTATAGAATTTAATTTCTCAGAATATGGTCTTGCATTCTCAGCATTTTGCTGAGCTTTTCTAAGTTTAGCAGCGGCAACCATTTTCATAGCTTTTGTTATTTTTTGAGTAGATTTAACGCTACTAATTCTATTTCTTAAAAATTTTAAACTAGCCATTAACTTTTAAAACCTTTCTTAAATTCACCAATAAATGTTTTTAACTTTTCTTCATTAGCCTCATCAATTTTTCCTGAAGATTTAATACTATTTAAAATATCAGGCGCTTCAGATTTAATTTTTGATAAAAGTTTTTTCTCAAATGATTTGATTTGGTTAAGTTCAATATCATCTAAAAAACCTTTAACTCCTGAGAAGATTGAAACAACTTGTTCCTCTACTTTTAAAGGAGAATATTGATCTTGTTTTAATAGTTCAGTTAATTTTGATCCACGATTTAATAATTTTTGCGTAGCAAGGTCTAAATCTGATCCAAACTGTGCAAAAGCAGCCATTTCTCGGTACTGAGCAAGTTCAAGTTTGATTGAACCTGAAACTTGTTTCATTGCTTTAATTTGAGCTGAAGATCCAACCCTAGAAACTGATATACCGACGTTAACAGCGGGTCTCACTCCTTTATAAAAGAGTTCAGTTTCTAAGAATATTTGTCCATCTGTAATAGAAATAACGTTAGTTGGAATGTACGCAGAAACGTCGCTGGCTTGTGTTTCAATAATTGGTAAGGCAGTGAGAGATCCTCCACCATATTTATCATTCAATTTTGCTGCTCTTTCAAGCAATCTACTGTGAAGGTAAAATACGTCCCCTGGAAAGGCTTCTCGTCCTGGAGGTCTACGTAAAAGCAATGACATTTGTCTATAAGCGACAGCTTGCTTAGATAAATCATCATAAACAATAAGAGCATGCATTCCATTATCTCTGAAATATTCTCCCATTGTACATCCTGTATATGGAGCTAAAAATTGTAGTGGCGCTGGATCAGATGCTGTCGCAGCAACAACAATTGTATATTCCATTGCTCCAGCTTCTTCTAACGTTTTTACGATTTGAGCAACACTCGATCTTTTTTGTCCAATAGCAACATAAATACAATAAAGTTTTTTACTCTCATCATTGGATTTATTAATCTCTTTTTGGTTAATAATTGTATCAATAGCAATTGCTGTTTTGCCAGTTTGTCTGTCACCAATAATTAATTCTCTTTGTCCTCTTCCGACAGGAATTAAGCTATCAATAGCTTTTAGTCCTGTTTGCATTGGCTCATTCACTGATTTTCTTGGAATAATTCCTGGGGCTTTAATCTCAACTCTTTTTCTTTCTGCATTCTTATCAATTGGACCTTTTCCATCTATTGGATTGCCTAATCCATCAACCACTCTACCTAACAAAGATTTTCCTACTGCTATGTCAACAATTGACCCTGTTCTTTTTACTATGTCGCCTTCTTTAATTTTTGAGTCATCACCAAAAATAACGACTCCAACATTTTCAGTTTCAAGGTTTAATGCCATGCCTTTTGTGCCTTCAGAGAACTGAACCATTTCGCCAGCTTGCACATTATCTAATCCATAAACTCTGGCTATACCATCTCCTACTGTCAAAACTTGACCAACTTCTGAAACCTCAACTTCAGTTCCAAAGTTTTTTATTTGGTCTTTAAGAATATTAGTAATTTCAGAAGGATTAATTTTCATTTTTATTTATTTAGTAAACTATTTAATCTTGTTTTAGCTGAAGTATCAATCATTGTACTTCCAATTTGAAGAATTGAACCGACCATTAAAGAAGGATCTACTGAAAAAGAAATATTAATTTTCTTTTTTAAAATATCATCTAATTTTTTTACTATATCAGCTTTTTCATTGTCAGAAATTGAGTGGGATAATTTAATTGTCGCTAAAATCTCTCCTCTTTCATTTGATAATAAATCAAAAAAATTATTAACTATTTTTTCTAAAAAGAAAAATCTTCTATTTTTATTTAAAACTTTTAAAAATCTTGAAAATAAATCTGAAAAAGAAAAACTCTTAGTTAAAGCATCAATAACATTATTAATAACTGAGTATTTATGTGTAGGATTTTTTATAAAATTTTTTAGATCTGAACTTTGGTTTAATATCTCTTTTAATTTTAAAAAATCTTTTTCTAGCGCATCTAAATTTTTAGCTTCGTGAGCTATTCTATATACTGCTTTAGCATATCTTTGGGTTTCGCTAAAAGTTTTCATAGATTTTTACTGTTAACTTAAAAGAAAAAAGGTCTCGTAACATGCAAAATTAGACTAATCAAGTGTGATATTTTGTACTTTTTTAGATTATTTAAAATTTATTGGATCAACATCTAAAGTTAGTGAAATATTTTTTTTAATTTTAATAGTTTTTAACCAATTTTTTAAAATTTTTTGTGGAAATGCATCTTGAGGATATTTTAATAATAACCTGGACCTATATTTTCCCTTTATAAGCGAAATAGAGGCGCTCACAGGACCTAACAGTAAAGTATCTTTCATTTTTGGAATTTTATTTTTTAAAACTCTTGCGCACTCGTCTACATCAAATCTATTTTTTCCTGAAACAATAAAAGCAATAAGTTTAGTGAATGGGGGCAGATTATATCTCTCTCTAGAACTAATTTCATTTTCATAAAAAGCTAAAATATTCTGATCACATATTGATTTTAATGTTTGGTTTTCTGGTTCAAAAGTTTGTAAATATACCGTTGAATTTTTAACCTCTCTTCCTGCTCTACCACTGAGCTGATTCATTAATTGATATGTCTTTTCTGAACTGCGAATATCATTTCCTAAAAAGTTTACATCTGAATTAACAACAACAATGCAATTTAATTTTGGAAAATGAAAACCCTTAGAGATTAACTGCGTTCCTACGATTATATTAATTTTTCCATCTTGAATATTCCGAAAAATCTTTTTTGTATTATCATCATTATGAATAAAATCACTTGAAAATAACTCAATTCTTTTATCAGGAAAAATTTCTTTAACTTCTTCAAATATTTTCTCAACGCCTAAACCATAGAAAGAAAATTTACAGTTATTTCCATCTTTACAATTTCTATCAAGTGAAGCCTCATAATTACAATAGTGACAAATTAATTTATTATTTTCCTTATGATAAATTAATGAAACAGAACAATTGGGACAATTAAAACGATATCCACATTTTGAACATATGACAAATGTTGAGTATCCTCTTCTATTTAAAAAAAATAATATCTGGTTTCCTTTTTCTAAAATCTTTTTAAGTTCTGGAACAATAGAAGGTGAGATAAATTTAGATTTAACAGAAGGATTTTTTTTTAAATCGACAAATTTTACCTCTGGCAATTGTGCGTCGCCATATCTTTTATCTAAATTAATATAAGAAAATTTTTTATTGATAGTATTATAGTAAGTTTCAAGAGATGGTGTTGCCGAAACCAAAATAACTGATATTTTTTTTATAGAGGCCATTAATACAGCCATATCTCTAGCATTATAAATTACTTGATCTTCTTGTTTGTAAGACTGATCATGTTCCTCATCTATAATAATCAAGCCCAGCTTCTTAAAAGGTAAAAACAGAGATGATCTTGCTCCTAAAACTAAATTAATTTTATGGCTTGCGATTCCATTCCAAATTAATCTTTTATTTTTTTCTGAAATATCGGAATGCCATAAAGCAGGGTAGTTTCCAAAATACTCTTTAAATCTTTCTTTAATTTGATTTGTTAATGCTATTTCTGGAAGCAAAACTAAAACCTGATATCCTTTTTCTAAAAAATCTTGAATTTTTTTAAAATATATTAATGTTTTTCCTGAACCTGTAATTCCATGCAATAATACAGTTGAAAATCTATCAAAAAATATTTTTTCATCTAAAATTTTAATAGCTTTTTTTTGACTCTCATCAAAATTAATATTTTTTTTTAATGAGTGCTTTTCAGAAAAATCTTCTGATTTTTTCTTTTTTGATATTTCTTTAAAAGCTTTTTTAAAAATAAATAATTTTAAAACAATTCCTAAATCAACTAAGTTATATCGAGAAAATTTTTCTAAAAAAGTTAAAGTATCTTTGGATAAAGAAACAAAGCTAAATTTCTTTTTGATATCTCTAATCTTAATAGATTTCTTAATGGAACTAGTTTTTTCCCAAACAACCCCAATAATATCTTTATTCTGAAAAGGAACCAAAACAAAGTCCCCAACCTTTACATTAATATCTTTTGGAACGTTATATGTAAAAGGATGATCAAATTTTAATGGCAGTAATACATCAAAGGTCATTAAAAAAATTTTATTAACTGTTTATTTCTTACTATAAATTTTATAATCTAAATCCATGGAAATTTTTCTAGACTCATCAGATATTAAAGAAATTAGAGGATTAAACAAAGCTAATTTAGTAGATGGCATAACAACAAACCCCTCTCTTCTTGCAAGTGCAAATACTGATTTTAAAATTTTATTAAAAGAAATCTGTAGCGAGGTAAAAGGGCCAGTAAGTGCTGAGGTAACATCTCCTGATGTTCCTACTATGTTAAAAGAAGCAGAAGTTTTAAGAAAAATTGCAAAAAATATTGTAATTAAAGTTCCATTAACTTGGAATGGTTTACAAGCTTGCAGCATACTTTCTGCGAAAAAAATTAAAGTAAATGTTACTTTATGTTTTTCTACATCTCAGGCACTACTAGCTGCAAAAGCTGGCGCAACTTATATTTCGCCTTTTATTGGTAGATTAGATGATATTGGCGAAAATGGTATCCAACTTATAGAAGATATTAAAAAAATTTTTAACAATTATAAAAATATAAAAACAAAAATATTATCAGCATCTATTAGATCTGTTGAACATTTTAACGCAGTAGCAGCTATTGGTTCTGATGTTGCAACGGTTCCTGTTAAAATCTTTAAAGAACTTCACAAACATCACCTTACAGACAAAGGTATTGATATTTTTACAGCTGATTGGAAAAAATCAGGAATGAAAATTTAATTTTAAAAGTGAATTGCTCTCTTATCAACTGCTAACGCAGCCTCTTTAATTGCTTCCGCCAAAGTAGGATGTGCGTGACATGTTCTTGCTATATCTTCTGCGCTAGCGCCAAATTCCATGGCTAAGGCCATTTCTGCAATCATATTACCAACATCTGGACCGATCATATGCACACCTAAAACTCTATCTGTTTTTTCATCAGATAAAATCTTTACAAATCCATCACCTTCATCATTAACTTTCGCTCTCGCATTAGCTGCAAAAGGAAATTTACCAATTTTGTAAGATATTTTTTGCTCTTTTAGTTGTTCCTCTGTTTTGCCAACAGATGCAACTTCTGGAGAAGTATATACCACTCCAGGAATAACATCATAATTTACATGGCCAAATCTTCCGCTTAATAACTCTGCAACTGCGATACCTTCCTCTTCAGCTTTATGAGCTAGCATTGGACCAACAATGACATCTCCAATTGCATATACGTTATCTAGATTAGTTTTAAATTTATGATCTGTCTCAACTCTTCCTTTTGAATCTAGCTTAACTCCAATCTTATCAAGATTTAATCCGGTAGTATTAGGCTTTCTTCCAACTGACATTAAAACGATATCACAATCAATGTCGCTCTTGGCACCATTCTTCTCAACTGTAACTATTGCACCATTTTTATTTTTTTTAACATTAACTACTTTTGTTGATAAATTAAATTGCATTCCTTGTTTTTGTAATATTTTTAAAAAAGCATCCGATACTTCTCTATCCATTCCTGGAGTAATGTAATCTAGAAATTCCACTACCTGAACCTCCGATCCTAATCTTAGCCAAACAGAGCCCATTTCGAGTCCAATGTAACCTGCTCCAATAACTACAAGTTTTTTAGGAACAGAAGTTAAATTTAACGCACCCGTTGAGGATACTATTATTTTTTCATCAATTTCTATATTTGGAAGAGAAATTGGAACAGAACCAGTTGCTATAATGACATTTTTAAATTTATAATCTTTTTGATTATTGCTCTGGTCAGTAACTAAAATTGTATTTTTATCTTTAAAAGATGCAAAGCCTTTAATGTAAGTAACTTTATTTTTTTTAAATAAGAACTCTATTCCTTTGGTAAGTCCTTCTACACCTTTTGCTTTATGACTCATCATTTTTGCAAGATCTAAGGATGGCTCATTGATGTTAATCCCTATATTTTTAAATTCTGATTTTGCTTTTCTATAAAGATCTGATGAATGTAATAAAGCTTTAGAAGGTATACATCCAACATTAAGACAAGTGCCGCCTAAGGTTCCTCTAGACTCAACGCACGCAGTTTTTAAGCCTAGTTGGGCGGCTCTAATTGCTGCAACATATCCTCCTGGGCCACCTCCTATAACTAAAAAATCAAATTCTTCCATGAATTATAAATTTAAAAAAAGCCTTCTTGGATCTTCTAAATATTCTTTAACTCTAACTAAAAAGGATACAGCATCTTTACCATCAATAATTCTATGATCATAAGATAAGGCCAGATACATTATCGGTCTAACCTCAATTTTCCCTTCAACAACTACCGCTCGCTGAACAATATTATGCATGCCCAACACTCCTGATTGTGGAGGATTTAGGATCGGCGTAGATAACATTGATCCATAAATCCCGCCATTGGTAATCGTAAAAGTTCCACCCTGTAGTTCCTCAATAGACAATTGTCCAGTTTTTGCTTTTTCACCTAAAGCAATTATTTGCTTTTCAATATCTGCAAAAGATAATTCATCTGCATCTCTAACTACTGGTACGACCAATCCTTTTTCCGTTCCAACAGCAACACCAATATTATAGTAATTTTTATAAACAATTTCATCTTGTTGAATTTCTGCATTAATAATTGGAAAAGCTTTTAAAGCTTCAACACAAGATCTTACAAAGAAAGACATAAAGCCCAATTTGACTCCATATCTTTTTTGGAAGCCATCTTTATATTCAGCTCTCATTTCAATAATTCTCGACATATCAATTTCATTAAATGTCGTAAGCATAGCTGCATTATTTTGAGCTTCTTTTAATCTTTTAGCGATTGTTGCTCTTAATCGAGTCATTTTGACTCTTTCTTCATCACCTTTTGTAGCTCTTGCTGATGAAGGAGCAGAAGGTAAACCCATGGATTCTAATAAATCCCCTTTTAAAATTCTTCCATCTCTTCCTGATCCGCTAATTGTTCTGATATCAATTTTTTTTTCTTCTACAATTCTTTTTACTGCAGGTGATAATATTTCTTTTTTAGTTGTTGGGGTCTCTACGATTTTTGGTTTTACTGGATCAGGAGCTTTAACTGGTTCTTTTTTTTCTACATTTGCTGTTCCTGCTCCAACAGATCCTAAAACTGCTCCAACTTTAACTGTTGTGCCTGCTTGAATTTTAATTTCAGATAAAATACCTGACTCAGGAGAAGGCACCGAAACACTAACTTTATCTGTTTCCAATTCAACAACTGGCTCATCTGCTTTTACCGAATCCCCAACTTGTTTAAGCCATTTTGAAACTGTAGCTTCTGTTACTGACTCTCCAAGTGTAGGTACTACTAAATCTTTTGCCATTATTTTATAAAAGTACTTTTGATATTATTTCGTCTTGCTGTTGTACATGTTTTTTTAAGTATCCGGTAGCCGTTGAAGCTGAAGGTTTTCTGCCAACATACTGCACTTTTTTAGACTTGGCGCCAATTAATTCTAACGTCCAATTAATATATTTCTCTACGAAACTCCACGCCCCCATATTTTCTGGTTCTTCTTGGCACCAAATAAATTCATCAGCATTTTTAAATCGTTTTAAGAAACTCGCTAATTTTTTTACTGGGAATGGGTATAGTTGTTCAACTCTTAATAATTGAACTTTAGGATTTCTTAACGTTTCTCTTTTCTCAGAAATGTCAAAATAAACCTTTCCAGAACAAAGAACTACACGTTTGATTTCTTCATCTTTCACTAATTTAATTAAATTATACTCTGGGAAGTCTGCGTGATCTGGCAATATTCTATGAAAAGAATTTTCTGGTAAAAAATCCTCAATTTCAGAAACGCATTTTTTATGCCTTAATAAAGATTTCGGAGAAAACACTATAAGTGGTTTTCTAAATGTTCTATGAATTTGCCTTCTCAACAAATGAAAGTAGTTTGCAGGTGTAGTACAATTAACAACTTGTAGATTTTCTTGAGCACAAGATTGAAGATATCTTTCAATTCTGGCAGAGGAATGTTCTGGACCTTGTCCCTCATATCCATGTGGAAGAAGCATCACTAAACCACTCGCTCGTGTCCACTTCTTTTCTCCAGAAGTAATAAACTGATCAATTATAATTTGAGCTCCATTAGCAAAATCCCCAAACTGAGCCTCCCATAAAACTAAAGTTTCTGGTGAAGATAATGAATATCCATATTCAAATCCTAAAACTCCAAATTCTGATAAAAAACTATCAATAATTTCAAATTGAGCTTGTTTTGGAGTAAGATTTTTTAAAGGATAATATTTTTCTCCAGTTTCTTGATCGAGTACACTAGCATGTCTTTGACTAAATGTTCCTCTTGATGAATCTTGCCCTACAAATCTTACAGGGTAACCTTCTAATAATAATGTAGCAAACGCTAAACTCTCAGCTGTAGCCCAGTCAAAGCCTTTTCCGGTTTCAAACATTTTTTTCTTTGCTTCAAAAAGTCTTTTTATTGTTGAATGAAAATTTAAATTTTCTGGAAGTTTACAGATTTTTTTTCCTGCTTCATGAATTAAATCTATATCAACACCTGTCACGCCTCTTCGATCCGATCCAAATTCAGTTGTAAATTTAGACCAACTTCCTGTGAACCAATCTATTTGATTTGAAATATAGGTTTTTGATGTTTCAAATTCTGTATCTAAAAATTTTTTAAAATTATCTTTTTCTTCTTGAAACTCTTCATTTCTTAGAACTCCTTCTTGGATAAGTTGATTTCCATAGATAGTTAGGCTTGATGCATGAGTTTTAATTTTTTTATACATTAAGGGCTGTGTAAAAGAAGGCTCATCTCCCTCATTGTGACCAAATCTTCGATAACAAATAATATCTATAACAACGTCCCTTTTAAATTTTTGCCTGTATTCTGTTGCAATTCTTGCACAATAAACAACAGATTCAGGGTCATCTCCGTTAACGTGAAATATTGGAGCCTGAACCATTTTAGCTACTTCGGATGGGTAAGGTGAAGATCTTGCAAAAGAAGGGCTGGTAGTAAATCCAATTTGATTATTAACTATAAGATGAATTGTTCCTCCAGTATTGTGTCCTTTTAAACCAGACATTGCAAAACATTCTGCGACTATTCCTTGTCCTGCAAATGCTGCATCACCATGTAAAAGAATAGGTACTACTTTTACTCTTTCTGGATCGTTATGAAAAAATTGCTTCGCTCTCGTTTGTCCTAATACAACAGGATTTACAGCTTCAAGGTGAGAAGGGTTGGCTGTTAAACTTACATGAACATTATTGCCATCAAATTCTCTATCTGCAGATGCTCCTAAATGATATTTAACATCTCCTGAAACACCTGCTGCATCAAGACCTGGATCTCCAGAAAATTCTTTAAATATTTTTTTAAAAGGCTTTTGAATAACGTTTGCAAGGATATTCAATCTACCTCTATGAGGCATTCCAATCTTGATCTCTTTTACTCCTAAACTTCCTCCAACTTTAATTATTTGTTCAAGTGCAGGAATTAAAGATTCACAACCATCTAAACCAAATCTTTTTGTTCCAACAAACTTAGTATGACAATAAGTTTCAAATCCTTCTGCCTCCACTAATTTCTTAAAAATTGCTTTTTTTCCTTGAATAGTAAATTTTGCTTCTTTACTTTTTCCTTCAATTCTTTCTTGAATCCATTGCTTCTCTTCTGGATCAGACATATGCATATATTCTATGCCGATTTTTGAACAATAAGTTATTAATAAAACTTCTAATATTTCATTAACGGTTGCATATTCAAACCCAAGAACTTTATCTAAAAATATTTTTCTATTCCTATCTTCTTTTTTAAAACCATAAGTCTCTGGATTAAGCTCGGGGTGATAATTTTTTTCTTGTAATTGAAGTGGATCTAAATCAGCAATTAAATGACCTCTAATCCTATATGCTCTGATCATCATAATTGCTCTAATAGAATCGATTGTTGATCGTTCTACATCAACTTTTTCATTATTTGGTAAGGTTTTATTTTTTTCTATTATTTTTTCTTTTATTAAATCCCCATTTAAATCTTTAGGAAGATATTTTTCATAAACATCTAAATCTCCATTGGAAATATATTTAATATTTGAAGGAGCCCAACTAGGACCTTGATTTTTTATAATATTATTTTTTTGATCACCTAAGCCATCAAAAAATTGTCTCCAACTATCTGGGATAGATGCAGGGTTTTCTACATATTTAGCATAAAGCTTTTCAATATAAGAAGAATTGGTACCCGATAAAAAAGATGTTTTTTGAAAAATAATATTATTTTCTTGTGTCGACATGCAATTTTTTTATTCTTAGTAAAATACTAAGTCTTAAGTTTGTCAAATAAAGTTTTACCAATATCTGCTGGAGAATTTGCAACTGTTATGCCGCAAGACTTCATTGTTTCAATTTTATCTTTAGCAAGACCTTTTCCACCAGAAATAATAGCTCCAGCATGACCCATTCTTCTTCCTGGAGGGGCTGTAACACCGGCAATAAATCCAACTACTGGCTTTTTCGTTTTTGAGGATTTAATAAATTCAGCGGCCTCTTCTTCTGCGCTTCCACCAATTTCTCCAATCATAATAATTGATTTAGTTTCATCATCTTTTAAAAATAAATCTAAACAATCTATAAAATTAGTTCCATTAATTGGATCTCCGCCAATTCCGATACATGTTGATTGACCCAATCCAAGAGCAGTAGTTTGGGCAACTGCTTCATATGTTAGTGTTCCTGATCTAGATACAATTCCAACAGATCCTTTTTTATGAATGTGCCCTGGCATAATCCCAATTTTACATTCTTCAGGGGTAATAATTCCTGGACAATTAGGTCCAATTAATCTGCTTTTGGATCTAATTAATTTTTCTTTAACTTTAACCATATCTAAAACTGGAATGCCTTCGGTAATACAAACGATCAAAGCTATTTCGCTATCTAATGCTTCAATTATAGCTGCTGCTGCATAAGGAGCTGGAACATAAATCATCGTTGCATCAGGCTTTACTTTATCTACTGCTTCCGCAACTGTATTAAAAATTGGTAGACCTAAATGAGTTTGCCCTCCTTTTTTAGGAGTAATTCCTCCAACTAAATTTGTTCCGTATGCGAGAGCTTGTTCAGAATGGAAAGTTCCATGTTTGCCTGTAAAACCCTGACAAATCACTTTTGTTTTTTTATTTACTAAAACAGACATATTAAGATGTTGCCTCTACAATTTTCTTTGCTGCGTCAGATAAATTGTCAGCAGATATAATCGTTAATCCAGATTTATTTAAGATTTCTTTACCTTCATTAACTTTTGTTCCTGCCAGTCTTACTACAAGAGGAATTTTAAGATCAACCTCTTTTGCAGCCTCAACCACACCTTGGGCAATAATATCGCAACGCATAATTCCACCAAAAATATTTATTAAAATCCCTTCAACATTTTTATCTGATAATATAATTTTAAAAGCAGCAGATACTTTTTCTTTTGTAGCGCCACCTCCCACATCTAAGAAATTTGCTGGCTCTGAACCATAAAGTTTTATGATATCCATTGTTGCCATTGCAAGACCTGCACCGTTAACCATGCAACCAATTTTTCCATCTAATTTTATGTAAGCTAATTCATGTTTGCTAGCTTCTATTTCCATTGGATCCTCTTCATTCAAATCTCTAAGTTCTTTAATTTCTGGATGTCTAAAAATAGCGTTGTCATCAAAACTTATTTTTGCATCTAGACATTTAATTTGATCTTCTGTTGTAAGAATTAAAGGATTGATTTCAATTAAACTACCATCTGTATTAACTAAAGTGTCATATAAAGCCTGAGCAATTTTTTTTGCCTGGTTTTTTTGATCACCATTCAAGTTAAAGGGTTTCACAATAGACTCTAAATCTTCGTCTCTTAATTTTGCTGATAATGAAACACGAGTTGTAATAATTTTTTCAGGAGTTTTATCTGCAACTTCTTCAATATCCATTCCTCCTTCGGCACTAGAAATAAATGCAATCTTAGAAGAAGCTCTATCGACTAGACATGATAAATAAAATTCTCTTTTAATATCCGATGCTTCTTCTATGTAAATTCTTTTTACTTCCCGTCCTTGAGGCCCCGTTTGATGTGTAACTAGAACTTTTCCAAGTAAATCTTTACATTTTTGCTTTAATTCATCGATATTTTTAACTAACTTTACTCCTCCGGCTTTTCCTCTGCCACCAGCATGGATTTGAGCCTTTACTACGTACATTTTACTATTTAGCTGTTTTATTTTTTCATCAATTTCATTTAAGTTAAAAATAACAACTCCCTTTGAAACGGGAGCGCCAAATTTTTTTAACAAATTCTTTGCTTGATGCTCATGTATATTCATGAAGGACTAATACTTTGGCTTAACAGTTTTTATTTTTGCAACTTCAGGATCGAGTTTGAAAAGATCTTGAGTTAATTTTTTAACTGAATCAACAGATTTTAGAAACATATCTTTTTC
>NZ_JAYQPI010000003.1:0-63628 GCF_038145245.1 Candidatus Allofontibacter sp.
TGAAGAAAAATATTAAATACATCTGGATGAGCTTTTTCAACTTCATCAAATAAAATCACTTGGTAAGGTCTACGTCTAACAGCTTCCGTTAACGCGCCACCTTGATCATAACCCACATATCCTGGAGGGGCACCAATTAATCTGCTGACAGAGTGCTTTTCCATATACTCTGACATATCAATTCTAATCATTGCGTTTTGATCATCAAATAAGAATGATGCAAGGGCTTTGCTTAGTTCTGTTTTACCAACCCCTGTTGGTCCTAAGAAAAGGAATGAACCAAGAGGTCTGTTTGGATCTTGAATACCAGCTTTTGATCTTCTTACCGCATTACTTACAGAAGTAATTGCCTCTTTTTGACCAATCACTTTTGTTGAGATGACTTTTTCCATTGATAAAATTTTTTGTCTTTCTCCTTCTAATAATTTATCAATTTGAATTCCTGTCCATTTAGAAACCACAGCTGCAATTTCATTCTCGCCCACTTCTTTATTTAAAGTTTTATACTGACCCAAAACTCCTTTATCTTGTTCTTTTAATTTCTTTTCTAATTCAGGAAGTTTGCCATACATAATTTCACTGGCTTTTGTTAAATCACCTTTTTTTTGATAATTATTTAATAAAACTCTATTACGTTCAATTTCTTCTTTGATCTTTTGAACCGATTGAATCTGATTTTTTTCTTTTGCCCAAACCTCTGTAAGAGAGGCTGATTTTTTATCTAATTCAGCAATTTTTTCATCTAGTTCTTTTAATCGAATTTTTGAAAGTGAATCGTCTTCTTTTTTTAAAGCTTCTCTTTCAATTTTTAACTGAATAGCTTTTCTATCAATCTCATCAATATTCTCTGGTTTTGAATCTATTTCCATTCGAAGCTTACTTGATGCTTCATCCATTAAATCAATTGCTTTGTCGGGTAAGAATCTATCAGTAATGTAACGGTTCGAAAGCACCGCTGCTGATACAAGCGCATTATCTGAAATGTGCACCCCGTGATGCATTTCATATTTTTCTTTAAGACCTCTTAAGATTGAGATTGTATCTTCAACAGTTGGCTGCGTTACAAATACTGGTTGAAACCTTCTAGTTAATGCTGCATCTTTTTCTACATACTTTCTGTATTCAGCAAGTGTTGTAGCGCCAATACAATGCAACTCTCCTCTTGCAAGGGCTGGCTTTAACATATTGGATGCATCCATAGATCCATCGCCTGCGCCTGCACCAACTAATGTGTGCATTTCATCAATAAATACGATGACTTCACCCTGCTGCGCTGTTATTTCTTTAAGAACAGCTTTTAATCTTTCTTCAAACTCTCCTCTAAATTTTGCACCCGCAATTAACAAACCTAAATCTAATGCTAATAATTTTTTACCTCTTAAACTTTCAGGAACATCATCATTAATAATTCTAAGTGCTAGTCCTTCAACAATAGCTGTTTTACCAACGCCAGGCTCTCCAATTAAGACTGGATTGTTTTTAGTTCTTCTTGAAAGAACTTGAATAGCGCGTCTAATCTCTTCATCACGGCCAATCACCGGATCTAATTTTCCATTTTTTGCTTTTTCAGTAATATCAATTGTATATTTTTTTAATGCTTCATAATTTGCATCGTCATTGGCATTGGTCACTTTTTGACCTTTTCGGGTAGTCTCCAGTACAGATTTAAATTTACTTAAGTTAAATCCATTATTTTGTAATAATTTTAATAAACTTTTTTCAGTTTGCAGTATTGCCTCTAGTATATTTTCAACTGGAACATATTCATCCCCTTTTTGCTTTGAGATCTTTTTAGCTTCTTCAAGGGTGACCACGAATTCTTTTGATGCGCTAATCCCACCTGAATTTCCAGTGACGGAAGGTATTTTTCTTAATTCTTTTTCAATAGCTACCTTGGTAGTTTTTAAATCTAATCCTGCAGGTTCTAATAATAATGATGCAGTATCATCATCCTCAATAATACCGCTTAATAAATGAACAGGTTGTAATAACTGATGATTTTGCATCATCGCTAAAACCTGCGCTGAATTTAATATTTCTTTTGATCGTTCTGTAAACTTGTTCAAATCCATAACCAACATATGGTCATGATTTTAAGAGTTTCAATGTTTTATAATGAAATAAAAATTCTTAATGACCCTTGAAATTGTGTGATTTGATACAGATAAATAATTTAAGTATATAATATAGGTATTAATTAAATATGCTCAATAAAATCAAAAGACATTTAGAACTTGCTAATAAAGGTTACTTTGAACATATGTTTTTTGCCATGAAAATTGGTCTTAAATGTTTATGGTCATTTGTTACAGCGTTTGTGCACGCCATAAACCCAGCTTGGTTTGAATACACAACAAGTAGAAGAATTAAAAGAATGAATGATTTATTTCAAAAACCGAAAACTAGCACGGAAGACAAAACTTCTTATTCCAAATGAGCAAAATACTGCCAGTAAAGATATAGTAAATAAATGCAGTTAATTGCGTAAGAGAATAAAGTTGCCATCATCCCAATCGTTCTAAATAATAATTTTTCTTTTAACATGCTGTAAGCATGTGAAATTCTGCCCATTAAAAATATAATATTTATAAGAAGAACATAAATTTGATTGGCATCTAATATTTCTAATAAAAAAGAAGAAATTATAAAAAAAACTGTAAATTCATAAAAATTTCCATGGGCTCTAATGGCTTTAGTTAAGTCTTTATTAAAGCCATCACCGTAGGGAACTCCAGCTGACTTTCTTGCCCTAATTGTAATAATAGTAAGGACTAAATAAAAAATTATAAAAATTATTGTAAATAAAATTGAAATATTCATCTAATTTAATGATTATCATTTTTATTTAATTTCTAAAGAACTTAAAACAATTATTTTTAACTCAGCTTGAATTCCGGCTTTATAGGTTTATATTCCTTGTCATGTCAGAAATTGATAAAGGATTTTTCAACGCAATAAAAAACCAATTGGTAAGCTCAAGCATAGCAAGAGCAATCGTTTACACTATAGGTCACATTATCATCGCTGCTACTTGTAATGTCATGATTACTGGATCAACTTTAGAACTTGCTGCAGTTGATGCAATTGTAGAACCATTGATAAATGGTGTCTGGTATTATTTCTTAGATAAATTTTGGGCTAGTAAAATTAGCAAATAGTAAAAAATTATTATTTATTCTTTTGATAGTCTAAATAAGAACCATAAGTGAGAGCTAAAGAGGAAAATAAGAATAAATAACTTCCAGATCCTGATAAATTAACATTATGACCAAGTAAGTTAGTAGATCGAGTCAAAATAAATATAATCGTAAAAAAACTCGCTAAAACCCCAGATCCTACCTCCACAATAAAATTATGAGTTGGATCTACAAAAAATTTTTTTCTATTAAATACCTGATAAACAGGCAAAATATAAAGAAGCATAAATAAAAAAGTATTCATTTGAAATGAACCTGCAGTGATGAATGCAGCATTTACCCACGGTAAGAATAAAGAAATAAAAGCAAAAAAAGTTGATACTAAAATAATTAATTGTCCCTTATCAAGATTTTTAGAATTAATTTTAATATCAATTTTCATAAGTGTTCTTAAATAAATTATATTAAAATTAATGTAAAATGTTTTAATAAATGTCTAATATTTAACAAGGTGTCACTACAATTTAAATGGCATTTTCTATTGCTTGCTTAATATATTCTGCTCGAAGTGCTGTCGTAAATTTTCCAGGTTTACCATCACCGATTTGATTAGAATTAATTCTTACAACTGGCATAACAAAAGCTGTTGCTGATGTAATAAAAGCTTCATGGGCTGATTGCGCATCTTGCAATGAAATATTTTTAGTTACTACCTCATAACCTAAATCTTTTGCACATTTAAAAATTGCATCTCTTGTGATCCCACTTAAAATTAAATTATCGGCATGTCTGGTCATAATGATTTTACCTTTGATAATCCAAGCGTTATTAGAACTGCCTTCGGTAATATAACCTTGTCTAATCATCCAAGCATCGTCAAAACCTTTTTTTGTGGCTTCTGTTTTTGCCATACTTGCATAAAGTAATTGCGTTGTTTTAATATCGCAGCGTTTCCACCTCAAATCATCAAGAGTCATAACTTTAATTCCATTTTTAGCTCCTTCAGACTCAATAATCTTTTTCTCTTGCGTGAACGCAAGAACCGTTGGTTTAATTTCATCTTTTGGCATATCAAAACTTCTATCGACTACTCCTCTAGTTACTTGAAGATAAATCATTCCTTCTTGTAGATTATTTAATTCAATTAATTTTCTATGAAATGCCAATATGTCTTTATGATTTAACATCTTTTTAAATTTTAACTCAGTCATAGAACGATCTAATCGTTTCATGTGATTATTAAAATCTATTAGTTTTCCATTTAGTACGGATGTTACTTCGTATAAAGAGTCTGAAAATAAAAGACCTCGATCAAAGACTGAAACTTTCGCTTCATCTTCTTTTTTAAATTCTCCGTTTATGTAAACTTGTCTCATAACAATTGGTATCTATTAAACAAAAGTTCTTAAATAATAAATAGAAAACTTATAATTAAATTTAAAAAGATTTATTGAGGAACTGAGCAACTCATATCCTGCCCACAACACAATGGACTTTTAATTTTTCCATGACCGTTTGGGCATTCACAAATCTGAACTTTTTGTCCATTGTCTAGTTTTAATGAAGCATCTTTAAGAGGTGCATCACATTTTCCACAAGTAACATTTGCGGACATTTTACATTTTGGACACTCATATGTTGCCATATAAATTAAACTTAATATTATATTTTAAAAAAGCAATAGATATGAAATTCATTTTGAGCATTTTTTTTCTACTTACTCTAACTATAAATGGGAAAGCCGGTCAAAATTGTGCTGTTATTTTAATGCACGGTAAATGGGGTCTTCCTTCTTCCCCTTATTTAAAAATACTATCAGAAAAAATTGAAAAATTATGCGTAGTTGAAAGACCTGAAATGCCTTGGAGTAGAAATAGAAATTACGATCAAACTTATGAAAGTTTATTAAGTGAACTTCAAAAAAAATCAGAAAACTATAGAAAAAATGGTATTAAAAAAATAATTTTTGCAGGTCATAGCTTTGGAGCGAATGCATCTATGGCATATCAAGCTTATATCGGTGATGCAAACGCCTTAATTGCTTTAGCTCCTGGTCATTCTCCTAACGACATGTACTATAAAATACAAGGTCATTCATGGATTATAAATCAGGCAAAAAAAAACTTTGATGAAGGCAAACCTGAAACTTTAATGAAATTTACAGATTATAATTCTGGACGAAAAAAAGATTTTGATCATATAAGAGCGGATGTTTTATTTTCCTATTTTAATCCTGATGGATTAGGACACATGGCAAAGACTGCAAAAGAATTCAAAAAAGCAATTCCATTTTTATATATTGAGGGAGAAAAGGACCTTATAAAAGTTGGTAAAAACTACTCATTTGAAAAAACTCCTTTTCATCCAATGAGTAAATATCAAACTGTAGTGGCAGATCATGCTATGACGCCTGAAGTGGCAAGCGATCTTGTAATTGAGTGGCTTAAGGAAATAATCAAATAGTCTAATACCACATTCTTTTTAATGTTTTATCTTTTAAAAAGTAATGGTGATATAAAGTTGCTAAAATATGTAACGCCACAAAAGCAATAAATATATAGACAGATATAGTGTGAATATCTTTAGCAATCTTTCCAATTTCTTCATTCTTTTCAACAAGCGCTGGCACTGAAAACAGTCCAAAGACATTAAAAGGCCCTCCTCTAGCTGATGAATAAGTCCAACCACTAAAAGTCACCACTAATAAAATAAAATAAAAAAAATAATGAACAAACTTTGATATTTTATTTAACAAATTATTTTGCGATAAAGGAGTTGGAACTAAATTAACAAGTCTCCAAAAAAATCTTAGAATAATTAAAACTATTACTAAGATTCCTGTGGATTTATGAAAATTAAATAAAAAAGAACGAAAAGGTCCTTTATCTAAATCTCCCATGAAAGAACCTAGGATAAAATTAAATAAGATAATAAAAGCCATAATCCAGTGAAAGTTTTTACTAACTACACCGTAATTAGATAAAGTATTTTTTAAAGCCATCTCAAAAAATATTAAATAATTTAAATAAAAGTGGAACTAAAATTGAGGTTGCAATACCATTAAGTCCAAGCGCTAAAGCTGCAAAGACTCCTGCCGTTTCATTTCTGCTCATTGCTCTTGCTGTACCAAGTCCATGTGATGCCAGGCCTAAACCAAATCCACGTGCAGACATATCTTTTAATTTTAAAAAATCTAATGCAAAAGTTCCAAATGATGCGCCCATAATTCCAGTTAAAATTGTTATAATTGCAGTCAGTGAAGGAATTCCACCAATCAAATCTGCAATACCCATAGCGATTGGAGCGGTTGCACTTCTTGGAAGCATACTAAATATAACTTGATCATCTATTTTAAAAATTTCGCACAAAATAAACGTGGAAATAATAGCAAATAAACTTCCAATAATTAACGAAACTGAAATGCTCAGCGCTTCTTTTTGTATAACTTTAAATTGTTTATAGATTGGAATTGCAAGAGCAACGGTTGCCGGCCCCAACATAAAATGAATAAATTTTGCACCATCGAAATATCTTTCATAAGAAATATTTAAATTAATTAATACCAGTGAAATAATTAAAATTGAAATTGCAACTGGATTAACGAGTGGAAATAATTTTGATTTTTTATAAAGATAATCACCTATTAAATATGAACCTATGGTCAACGTTAACCAAAATAAAGGTTCAGCCTGTAAATAAACCCAAATGCTATAAAGTTTGTCTTTTTGAATCATTTTTTGTTAATCCGCTTATTAATTTTCTCCATTAAAAATGCGGTAATCCCGATGGTTAGAATAGTTGAGATAAAAACAATCACTAAAACTTTAAATAAGTTACTCTCTAAGTAAGAAAGATGCATCACAACTCCAACGCCGATAGGTACAAATAAAAGTGACAGATATCCTAAAATATAATTTGAAGTATTTACGACATCCTTTTTTAAATTAGCTACAGCTGCGGTTTTAAATTTTTTTAGAAATATTAATGTAACAAGAAGAAGAATAAGTCCTATCACTGGACCTGGTATACGCATTTCAAAAAATTTTTTTAAAGCTTCTCCTAAAAGCTGATAAAAGAAAATAACAAATATAGCACGAAGCATTAGATTAAATCTTTAAGCTATCTTGAAATACTAAGCAATATGATCAAAATTATTAAGTCAAAAAAATTAATAACCACAAAACAGCAAGACCTGAAAAAATAGTAGCAATTACATTCTCTGTTAAATAACCAATTAACACCGCAATTAAAGCAGCTAAAATTTTTGGATTATCTACAAATGTTAACTGACCTGTGGAATTTAAAAATATAGCTGGAAAAATAATTGCTGGAAATACTGCGCTTGGAACATAGCTTAGAACTAATTTTATGCGTGGTGAAAAATAATCTTTTTTTAGTAATGCAATCATTGAAAAACGAGTAAAGAAAGTAACAAAACCTGCAGATATTAATGCTAACCAAATCATTTTATTTTTTAAAAAATTTTGTATGAGTTAATCCATAAGCAACTAAAATTCCAGCAGCTGCAGCTACAATAATGTAAGTTCTAAGAGGTAAATTAAAAAAAATTACCGCAAAAACACCTGATGTGATCGCAACAATTAAATGATCTATTTTTTTCATATCTACAATAATTAATGAAATAAAAGTTAATGGGATCGCAAAAGCTAAATTTAATTCTTTTGGAATAACCTCGCCAACAACAATTCCAGCAATTGTTGACAATTGCCAAATAAACCAAAGTGTAAATCCTGAACCTAATAAATGATAATGTCTGAATTTATTATTTAATTGATTTTTAAAATATTTTTGAGAAACAATAAAAGCTTGATCTGTTAGAAAATAAGATAAAATAATTTTCCAAAATAATTTCAATTTTGTCAAATATTGCGCGATTACGGCACTATATAAAAAATGTCTTGAATTTATAATTGCAACAGAACTTACAATAACAGGAATTGTTGCTCCGCTAGTAAAAAGTTGTGCAAAAGCAAGTTGTGATGATCCTGCAAAAATTATCATCGACATTAAAAAAGTAATAGTCGCTCCTAGTCCAGACTCAATACCTATAACTCCAAAAATTATTCCAAAAGGAACGACCGGGATTAATAAAGGAATAACATCCTTACATCCCAATATAAAAATTCTAAGTTTGATTTTCATTAATTTTAGTTAGACCGCAAATTTATAAATTGTTCGTGCTTAAGTTGAAATATTTATAATATAAATTTACTTGATTGAGAAAAAGACATTTTTACTACATTTTTTCATATATTGTTTATTGAATTTATAATTAAGAAACAATTCATTAGAGATTTATAAAATTTATATATAAATAAAACCCTCATGAATCTTAAAAACGGTAGAAGTCTACCTCTTTTAATTATTGCAGCTCTTGGTGTTGTGTTTGGAGATATTGGAACATCTCCACTTTACGCTCTTAAACTATCAGTAGAAGTAGCAAAACAAAGTGGCACTGGAACAGCTAACTCTGTTTTTGGAGTCTTATCTTTAATTACTTGGTCATTAATCATTGTGGTTAGTATCAAATATGTTTTTATAATAATGCGTGCAGATAACCATGGTGAGGGAGGAGTATTTGCATTAACTGCATTATTAATTAGAAAAATTGGCAAAAAACCTTACGCAAAATGGATTGTAACTATCTTAGGCACAGTTGGTGCGGCGTTATTTTTTGGCGATAGTATCATCACTCCCGCAATTTCTGTTTTAAGTGCAGTGGAGGGATTAAAGGTTTTATCGCCTGAATTAGGTCCTTACGTTATTTATATTTCTTTAGGACTTATCTCTATTTTATTTGCAGTTGAAAGATTTGGAACTGGAAAAGTTGGTGCAGTTTTTGGACCGATAATGCTAGTTTGGTTTGTCACAATAGCATTGTTAGGATTGTTTGAAATAATAAATAAACCGCAAATCTTAAAGGCTTTAAATCCCATACACGGTTTAGATTTTTTATCTAAACATCAAGGAATTGCGATTACAATTTTGGGTTTTGTAGTACTTGCAGTTACTGGTGCGGAAGCTCTCTATACAGACATGGGTCACTTTGGAAGAAAACCAATTCAAACTTCATGGTTAATAGTTGTCTTTCCTGCTCTTTTATTAAACTATTTTGGACAAGGAGCATTATTAATCTCTGATCCTAAAACAATTGACAATCCTTTTTTTAGATTGGGACCCGACTGGGCATTAATTCCATTAATTATTTTAGCATCTACAGCAACGATCATCGCTTCACAAGCAGTCATATCAGGAGTCTTTTCAGTAACAAGCCAAGCAGTTCAATTAGGTTATATTCCAAGACTTAGAATTAAACATACTTCTACTAATGAATTTGGAGAGGTTTATCTGTCTAAGATTAATATACTTTTATTTATTGGAGTAGCTTTACTTATAATAGCTTTTAAAAGTTCAGAAAAATTAGCGGTTGCTTATGGAATTTCTGTAACTGGCGCTATGTTAATTGATACTATTCTTGCAACATTCTTACTAATTTTTGTAAGAGGTTGGAATAAATTAATTTTTATTCCAATTTTTGTTCTTTTATTAATTTTAGATATTGTTTTCTTCTCTTCTAATTTATTTAAATTTTTTGAAGGCGGATGGGTTCCAATTTTTATAGCATTAGGAATAATTATAATGATGCTAAGTTGGATAAACGGTAGAGAACGAATGCTTAAAGCGCGATGGGACGGATCAATAAAGATTAAAAAATTTTTTTCACAAATTAAAAAAGATCCTCCTAAAAGAGTTAATGGGACTTCAGTATTCTTTGTACCAAATACTGAGGTTGTTCCTATGGCGTTACTTCATAATTTAAAACACAATAGAATCCTACATAAACGTGTTGTGTTTATGCATTTAAGTTTTACTAATTTTCCAAAATTAGGAGACGATGAAAGGGTAATAATTAAACGTTATTCAAATAATTTTTATAACATTATTGTAAGATATGGTTTTCAAGAAGAACCAAATATCCCGAGAGTTCTAGCGCATATTAGAGCAACTGAATTTAAATTTAGCATGTTGGATACCTCATTCTTTATTGGAAAAGTTAAGATAATTACTAAAGACTCAAATATATTTTCAAGATTGTTTATTATTATGCACCGAACAATGCTTGGTGCTACAGAGTATTATAAAATTCCAAAAGATCGAACCCTTGAAATAGGTGGAGTTATAGAAATTTAAATAAAAAGGGCCCAGATTAAATCTAGGCCCAAATTATTTAAGTAAAAACTATAGGGGGATATAATTTAACTTATTTGTTCTCCATGCTGAGAAAGATCTAAACCATCTCTTTCTTGAACTTCAGAAGCTCTCAATGGAGTAATAAAATTAATTACTTTTAATATGATGTAAGTTGCGACAGTTGTGTAAAGTACTGTTACACCAACACCTAACAATTGTAATTTAACTTGATCAAAACCACCTTCAACTCCGCCAATTGCTTTTGTAGCAAACACACCGGTTAGCACTGCACCTACAGCGCCACCAAAAGCATGTATACCAAAAACATCTAAGGCATCATCATAGCCAAGTGCACTCTTTAATTTTGTGCAAGCAAGGAAACATAAAACACCAGAAATTAAACCGATGAAAAATGCTCCAACTGGATTAACAAACCCAGCAGCTGGAGTAATTGCAACTAAACCTGCAACCGCACCTGAACATAGACCAAGAAGACTTGGTTTTTTCTCTCCTGTAAACCATTCTGCTAACATCCAAGCGATACCTGCGCTTGCTGCAGCAATTTGAGTTACTAACATCGCCATTCCTGCGCTACCATTTGCAGCAACAGCCGAACCAGCGTTGAAACCAAACCAACCCACCCAGAGCATAGACGCTCCGATCATAGTTAATGCAACATTGTGAGGTCTAACTTTAGATTTTCTTTTGCCAATAATAATTGCAGCAACTAATCCTGCAATTCCTGAATTAATGTGAACTACAGTTCCTCCGGCAAAATCTAAAACACCCATTTTAGAAAGATAACCGCCACCCCAAACCATATGACCAATCGGTGCATAAACTAAAACAATCCACAATATTACAAACACAAATAAAGCACCAAAATTTATTCTCTCAACTACTGATCCACAAATAAGTGCTACTGTAATTATTGCAAAAGTTAATTGGTAGACAACGAATACCGACTCTGGAATTGTCATGGTCAAACCAGCAACTTCTATTCCTTTAAGGAAAGTTTTTGAAAGATCACCAATAAATAAGTTTCCTTCACCAAATGTTAATGAGTATCCACATATAAACCACATAAGTGTTACAACACATGTGATCATAAATGATTGACTTATCGTCGACACAACATTCTTTTTACCAACTAATCCTCCATAAAATAATGCAAGTCCTGGAATAGTCATTAACAGTACAAGCGCTGTACTTGTTAGCATCCAGGAAGCATCACCAGAATTTAGAACTGGCTTAGCTTCAGCAAAAGCTAGACTTGATTGAAATAAAATTACTAAAAAAAATGAAACTTTTGATACTAGTTTAATCATATTGCTTTATCTCCTTTTTCACCTGTTCGAACGCGAATAACTTGGCTCAAATTAGTCACGAAAATTTTTCCGTCCCCAATTTTTCCAGTTTTCGCAGTTTTAAGAATGGTCTCCAAAGCTTTTTTATATTTTTTACTTGAGACCGCTATTTCTAGTTTAGTTTTTGGAAGAAAAGCAACTTCGTATTCAGAACCTCGATAAAATTCTGTATGACCTTTCTGCCTCCCATATCCTTTAACATCTGTCATCGTCAACCCATCAACGCCGATTTTGTTAAGAGCTTTCTTAACATTATCAGCCTGTTCGGGTTTTATGATCGCAGTAATTAGTTTCATAACACTCCCTGTTTTGATTTGTTTTAATTATTTATGAAGTAACAAATTTTTTTTTTAAAATGAAATGATCATTAAATGATTCAGATATGATCGAAATGCATAACCAAAAAAATTATTTTTTTTTGATATCGTTTTTAAAATGATTTAATTTATTAGAAAAATCATCAACTAAATTTAAAAGTACGTTGCCATGCAAAGTTGGTATAACTCCTTTGCTTGTTCTGTTAAAAAGTTTTTGATTTATTTCTTTCTCAAGATCCATTACCGCTCTTGAAAAAGTTGATTGAGATTTATTATCTTGCTTGGATGCTGTTAAAAAACTCCCTGCATTAGCTACTTTTTTAAATATTTTTAGCTTTTCCCAATTCATACAAAAAATGTATATGCAAAATGCATAACTAACTAATGCAATGTTGGAAAATGAGGTATGCTAGTTAACTTTAAAGCTGCCAATAATTTTATATTTTCTATCAACTATGATCATCTCACCAGAATTTGCAAATTTATTAACCAAACCATCAATTGTAGTGTGGTGAGCAACAAATATGTAATTTTTATTTTTATCTAATTTTTCAATAAATTCTTTAGTTCTTTTTATATATGCTGGCGTTTTGCTTGGGTCTGCAAAAGTAGAATTTAACCCAGAAAAAGTTTCAAAATTTTTAAATGCATATCTCGCTGTATCTTTACATCTACAATATTCAGATGAATAAACTTTTTCAAAAGGAATATTATTCTTTTTAAAAAACTCTCCTAGTCGTTTGGCTTGTTCAATTCCTTCCGCTGATAGATTTCTTTGTGTTTTACAATCATTTAATTTAAAATTTGCTGGATCACCTGTTCCTGGAGCTTCTGAATGACGAATAAGAATTAATTTTCCGCCTTCTTTTAAATCTTTAATAATCTTTTTTTCATCTCCAAAAGCTGGAAAAAAACTTATTATGCTTAAAAGACATATAAAAATTATTGATCTTATTTGCATTTTATTAGTCTAGCAGTTGACCTCGAATAGTCATAATTATTATTTAATTTATAAAATAATGACTAAATATTTAATTACTTTAATAATTTTTTTGATTGTAACAGTGCTATTTCTTTATTCACGCAAAAAAAAAGAAAACCAGGTGAGAATATTAAAAAAAGATCCTAGAACCGGAACCTTTACAGACATTTAAATATTATTATTTTTTAATGCTAATTCAAAGATTAAGTCTTGGATTATTTATAATTCCATTAATAACAGTTTTTGCGTGTCTAAATATTGCGATAGCTCTTAATGTTTATGAGCCGTGCAACCCTTTTATCAATGGTTGTTTCACAATTAGTAGAATTGGCAGAAGTCATCCTGGCGTCCTAATATTTAAACCAATGATGTTAATTACAGTTATTCTTATATTTGTTTATTGTTTTGAAAATATAAAAATTTTTAAAAAATTTTTAATTTCAAAAATTTATTTAAATTTAATTCTATTTTTTGGTTTTATTTCAGCTAGTTGCTTATTAATTTATATTCTTTTTCTTGGAATTGAAGGATCAGAAGTTTGGAAGTTTATGAGAAGAGGCGGAATTTTTATTTATATTATTAGCTTAGTATTTACTCAGTTTATTATTGCATTGTCTTATATGAAAATAAAAGAAGATTATCAGACTATAGTTTCTTCAAAAGCAATTAAAATCACTTTTTATCATAGTTTGACGGTTGTTATTTTTGGCTTTGTTTTATTTTTATTTACCAATCGTTTCTTACAATTAACAACTTGGAATACTAGAATTATAATTGAATGGAATTATTTTCTATTTGTTAGTTTATTTTTTTTAAATAATTATTTTATTTGGAAAAAAAATAATGCGACAAATTGAGTTTGAGCTTATTTTTCTCTTTGAAAAATAAAGACTATTCCTACTAAAATACTCAGAATTAAAGGTTGTATTTATTTTATTAATGTTTGACATTAAATATAAAAATAATTAATCATACACCACCCAATCAAAATGACTGAAGCACTAACTCCTTATTTAAGTTCTTTTTTTATTCTCTTTAGAGAAGGTTTCGAAGCTTTATTAATTGCTATTTTAGTATTTACATATTTAGACAAAATGAATGCGAGACATCAACGTCCTGCTGTTATGTGGGGATTGGTTGCTGGAGTAGTAGTATCTATATTAGCTGCCTTAGCAGTTAAAAAAATCTCTGCAATCACTCATGCTCATCAAGAATTATTTGAAGGCTCAGTAATGCTCATTGCATCTGGAATGCTAGCTTACGTTGCTTACTTTAGTCACAACGCAAAGCAACATGTGGAAGGAAAAGTTGATAAAGCAATTTCTACAGGTAACGCCTTTTTTTTATCACTGACAGTTTTTTTTGCAATTATTCGAGAAGGTTTTGAAGTAGTTTTATTTTATGCTGCTTTATTCACTTCTACTATTTACAGCGCAGTACCAGTAATTGCTGGTGCGATTTCAGGAACATTAGCCCTAGTTTTTGTTTACTTTGGTTTAAATAAAATTACTAAAATCATTCCTATGGGAACTTTCTTTAGAATTTCAAGTGTTCTTCTATTGTTACTTTCAATTTATTTTGGTTATGAAGGTGCAAAAGATTTTTATGCTGGTTTACGTGAACTAAAAGTAATCTAATTTATAAATTTAAAATTAGTAATTAATATTAATGATACCTGGTTTCAGTTATAGAAAAAGATTTTCAGATCTTTCAGAAAAAGAAATATTAGCATTAGCTATCTCTTCTGAAGAAGATGACGCTTCTATCTACAGAAGTTATGCTGAATATTTAAAAAAAGATTATCCTGATTCTGCAAAAATATTTACAGATATGGCTAGAGTTGAAGATAATCATAGAAAGATTCTAATTGATAAATTTCAGTCAAGATTTGGTGAAAATATTCCTCTTATAAGAAGAGAACATGTTTCAGGTTTTTACGCACGAAAACCAGTATGGCTCATAAAAAATCTAAGCATTGATAGGATCAGACTAGAATCTGAGATGATGGAAAAAGATGCTTATAATTTTTATATGAAAGCAGCCCAAAGAACTACCGATGCAGGAACTAGAAAATTACTAGGAGATCTCGCTGCTGCTGAAGCTGGTCATACAACTGTTGCAGATAAATTAATAGAATCACATGCAAGTGGAGATGCAAAAGAAGTGGAGGCAAGAACTTCTAAAAGACAATTCATATTAACATGGGTGCAACCCGGTTTAGCTGGATTAATGGATGGCTCTGTTTCAACCCTAGCTCCTATTTTTGCAACTGCATTTGCAACACAAAATACTTGGACAACTTTTGTTGTAGGTTTAGCAGCTTCTATTGGTGCTGGAATATCCATGGGATTAACCGAAGCTGTGTCCGATGATGGAGCAATTTCAGGAAGAGGCTCTCCATTAAAACGTGGTCTTGCCTCAGGAATAATGACTGCGATTGGTGGGTTAGGTCATGCTTTGCCATATTTAATTCCTCATTTTTGGACAGCCACTATTATTGCAATGGTTGTTGTATTTTTTGAATTGTGGGCGATTGTTTGGATTCAAAATAAATATATGGAAGCACCATTTTTTAGAGCAGCCCTACAAGTTGTTGTTGGTGGAGCGTTAGTATTAGCTGCTGGGATTCTTATAGGTTCAGGCTAGTTAAGATCTATAATCTGCATTAATTGAAATATATTCTGCATTAAAATCACAAGTATAAGCAGTAAATTTTCCCTTACCTAAATTTAAATTCACATCAAAAACAATATCGTCCCCAAGCATATAATTTTTAACTTTTTGCTCATCATAACTTGGTACCTGCATTCCGTATTTTGTAATTAAAGAATCTCCAATTTTAATTTCAATTTTTTCTTTTTTTACTCTTTCGTTAGTTTTGCCAATTGCCATTAAAATTCTACCCCAATTTGGATCGCTGCCTGCAAGCGCTGTTTTTACAAGTGGCGAATTTGCAATAGACATGGCAATTTCTTTCGCAAATTTTACATTTGATGCTCCTGTTACATTTATAGTAAGAAATTTCTTAGCTCCCTCTCCATCTAAAACAACTTGTTTTGATAGATCTAACATTACTTCATATAATGCTTTTTCAAAATCTTTTGCAGCTTTAGAATTGATATCATTAATAATTCTATTTTTAGCTTTTTTAGTTGAAAAAACTAAAACCATGTCATTTGTTGAAGTATCTCCATCTACTGTAATTGCATTAAATGTATTTTCGGTATTTCTTTTCAACATTTTATTGAGAACTTCTTGAGAAATATTTGCATCTGTAAAAATAAAACCAAACATTGTTGCCATATTTGGTGCTATCATTCCTGATCCCTTAGCAATACCTGCTATATTTATAAAATCTTTATTAGTTTGCACAACGGCACAGCTCATTTTTCCAAATGTATCTGTAGTCATAATAGATAAGGCCTGCTTAATCCAAGTTAACTTCATTGGTCTTTTTAATTTTTCAATTAAGTTGGGCAATACACCTTTAACTTTTGCAAGTGGAAAAGGTTGACCAATTACACCTGTGGATGCAAATAAAATTTGCTTATTTGAAATTTTTTTTTTATCTGAAAAGAATTTTGATAATTCAATAATGCTATTTAGTCCTTGTTTGCCTGTATATGCATTTGCATTTCTAGTATTAACTAATAAGGCTCTAACATCCCTTTTATTTGCTTTAACATTCCAATCTATACAAACAGATCTTGTTGAGGACTTTGTATAAACTCCTGAAAATATCGCTCCATCTGGAAAATAAAATAAACTTACATCATCTCTATCTGTATTATACAAACCCGCGCTTGCAGTCGAAATTTCCAATCCATCAATACTAGGCATCTCGGGAAAATCTTTGGTAACTCTATTAAGTTGTTTTTTCTTAAAAAAATTCTGAAATAGCGTAGTCATGTGTATTTTATTTAGTATTTTTTCAGTTATAAGGTAGTTGCTAAATTTATACTATTTAATTTATCTGTAATAATATCTCAAAATGATACCCGGTTTAAACATTTTAAAAAAATTATTTAAAACATCTAATGAACGTAAGCTTGCTGAATTAAAGCCAATAGTTCAAAAAATTAATTCATTAGAAACAGAAATCCAAAAGCTCTCAGATCAAGAATTAAAGAATAAAACACAAGAATTTAAAAAAAGAATTAAAAATGGAGAAAATTTAAATAAAATTTTACCTGAAGCATTTGCTTGTGTTCGTGAGGCAAGCATCAGAACTACAGGACAAAGGCATTTCGATGTGCAGTTACTGGGTGGGATCATTCTCCACCAAGGAAATATTTCAGAAATGAAAACTGGGGAAGGAAAAACATTAGTTGCAACTTTACCAGCCTATTTAAATAGCTTAACAGAAAAAGGTGTGCACGTTGTAACCGTCAACGACTATCTTGCAAAACGTGACTCCGAGTGGATGTCAAAAATTTATAACTTTTTAGGAGTTAGCGTTGGCTGCATCATAAACGGAATTGATGATGTTAATAGAAAAGCACAGTATGAATGCGACATCACTTACGGAACTAACAATGAATTTGGTTTTGATTATTTAAGAGACAACATGAAATATTCCGTTGACGAGATGGTACAACGAAAACATTACTTCTGTATAGTTGATGAAGTGGATAGTATCTTAATTGATGAAGCACGAACTCCTTTAATTATTTCTGGACCAACTGAAGACAATTCTTCTCAATATTTTTTATGTAATAAATTAGTTAATCAATTAAACAAGGAACACTATGATATTGATGAAAAAGATCGAAGTGCTTTACTAACAGAAAAGGGAATAGATTTTATCGAAGATAAATTAAAAAAAATAAATCTATTAAAAGGTTCTAGTTTTTACGATCCGCAAAATTTATCAATTGTTCACCATATCAATCAATCTTTAAAAGCAAATATGCTCTTTACTAAAGATAAAGATTATATTGTTAAAGATAATCAAATTTACATTATTGATGAATTTACTGGTCGAATTATGGAAGGCAGAAGATACTCTGACGGCTTACATCAAGCAATTGAGGCAAAAGAAGGTGTGCAGATTCAAAATGAAAATCAAACCTTGGCTTCAATAACATTCCAAAATTATTTTAGATTATATGAAAAACTTTCTGGCATGACTGGAACTGCTTTGACAGAAGCTGAGGAATTTTATGAAATTTACAAATTAGATGTAGTTGAGGTGCCAACAAATAGACCAATGATTAGAAAAGATTTTAATGATAAAATCTTTAGAACTGAAAAAGAAAAATTTGATGCAATTATAAAAGAAATTATTTCTGCTAATGAAAAAAAACAGCCTGTTTTAATTGGAACTACTAGTATTGAAAAATCTGAAAGAATTTCAAAAATCTTAAAACAAGAATCAATAAAACATAATGTTCTAAACGCAAAATTTCATGAACAAGAAGCAAATATTATAGCTCAAGCTGGAAGAGTTGGTGCTGTAACTATTGCAACTAACATGGCAGGTAGAGGAACTGATATTCAACTTGGTGGCAATTTAGATCTAAAAATAAAAGAAGGTGGAACAAATGATAAAGTTTTAGTTGAAAAAACTAAACAAGAGCATGAAGAAGAAAAAGCAAAAGTATTAGCTAACGGCGGTTTATTTGTTGTTGGAACTGAACGTCATGAAAGCAGAAGAATTGACAATCAATTAAGAGGTCGAACAGGAAGACAGGGTGATATAGGAGCTTCTATTTTTTATTTAAGTTTACAAGACGATTTAATGAGAATTTTTGGATCTGAAAAAATTGATTTTATGCTGCAAAAACTTGGACTAAAAGATGGAGAATCTATTGACCATCCTTGGATTAATAAGGCTTTAGAGAAAGCTCAGCAAAAAGTTGAGGGAAGAAATTTTGATATTCGAAAAACTTTGTTGCAATTTGATGATGTCATGAATGATCAAAGAAAAGTAATTTTCGAACAAAGATTAGGGGTAATTAAAAACCCAAATATTTACAATGTAGTAAATGATATTTTTGATGAAATTGTAGAAAATCTAATTAATGAAATACATAATTATCGAGATAATGCTGACTCAAACACTAAAAAATTAATTAAAACAAAAACAGAGCGTTTATGTGGAACTAAAATTGAAGATAATGATTTTAATAGTTGGATTTTAAAAAGTAGTTCTGAACAAAAAGAATTCCTTAAAAATTATTTTGATCAAAAAAGAAATGCAAGAATCTCTATCGTTGGAGATGAAATTAATAAAGATGTAGAAAAAAGAATCTTCTTACAAAATCTCGATTATGAATGGAGAAGTCATTTACAATATCTTGAACAATTAAGACAGGTCATTGGTCTTAGAGGTTATGGTCAAAAAAATCCATTAGACGAATACAAGAGAGAAAGTTTTAATTTATTTAAAGATCTACTATCAAAAATTAAAGAAAATTTAATTATGTTCTTAATTAATATTCAAGTAACAAAAGAAGAACAGACTTCACAACCCCAACAACCTGTAGTTCAAGAAAAAATTTCAAGAAATGCCCCTTGTACTTGTGGATCGGGAAAAAAGTATAAAAACTGCTGCGGCGCTTTAAGTAAAAATTAAAGCTAAAATAAATAGAATAATTATCACAAAAACTGTTAGTAATAATCTGCGATTATTTTGAAGTAATAATTTCCAATTAAAAGGATTAAAAGTGACAGTATTAATTTGTACGTCTTTATAAAATTCTTCCTTAGTAATCATCACATCTCTTCCTATACTTAAAAATCTATTTTTTCTTTGATAAATAAGCTCCTCTGCAGAAATTTTAATTAATTCATTTAAATTTTTTTTAATACTGATTGTAACATTTTCAACCATTTCATCATGATTACGATGTGCGCCACCTTTTGGTTCTTTAATAATTTCATCAATAATTTTGTTTTCAAATAAATCTTGAGAAGAAATTTTCATAGCTTCTGCTGCTTCTTTTGCTTTTTTTGGATCACGCCAAAGAATAGAAGCACATCCTTCTGGAGATATTACTGAATAAACAGAATATTCTAACATTAAAACTTTATTGGCAGTTGCAAGAGCAATAGCTCCACCTGAGCCCCCTTCGCCAATAACCACGGAAATCATTGGAACTTTTAAATTAAGACAACACTCAATACATTTTGCGATTGCTTCTGCCTGACCTCGCTCTTCAGCTCCTTTCCCTGGATAAGCGCCTGGAGTATCTACAAATGATATAATTGGAATATTTAATCTATCAGCAAGATTCATTAAACGCATGCTTTTTCTATAACCTTCAGGTCTCATCATCCCAAAATTTCTTTGAATTCTAGATTGAGTATCATTTCCTTTTTCTTGACCAATAACCAAAACTGAAATCCCATCAAGAGTTGCAAATCCCGCAAGCACAGATTGATCTTCTCCGTATAATCGATCTCCGGATAAATTTATAAAATCTGGGAAAATTTTTTTAATATAATCAATAGAACGTGGTCTAAACTCATGTCTTGCAACTTTTGTTTTTTGCCAGCGATTAAGATTTGAATAAATTCTTTCTAATGTTTCATTTAATTTTCTTTCAGCCTCTATCACTGTGGGATTTTCAATGATTGAAATCCCTTTTGCAAGATAAGGAGCTTTTAATTCTTGAATTCTTTGGTCTAATACTTTTATATCGTCTTCAAAATCTAAGTAATTCATCTAATAATTTTATTATTATACATATTGAGTTCGGATAAAGTTTATATATAAATTGTGGCCTATATGAAATCTTTTCCAAAAAATACTACTATTACAGGGAAAATTTCTAAAGAATTTGAAGAAATTTTAACTTTAGATTGTTTAGAATTTGTAACAGATTTACATCGAAAATTTAATTCTAGAAGACTTGAACTATTAAAACGTAGACAAGAAGTCCAAAAAAAAATTGATGGGGGTTGGCGACCAAATTTTTTAGATGAAACAAAATCTATTAGAGAAAAAGATTGGAAAATTCTAGGTGTTCCAAAAGACTTACAAGATAGAAGAGTTGAAATTACAGGACCTACTAATCAAAAAATGATCGTCAATGCTCTTAATTCTGGAGCCAGCTGTTTTATGGCAGACCTTGAAGATTCTGCAACTCCGGCCTGGAATAATGTTATTGAGGGTCAAATTAATTTGAAAAATGCAGTTAATAAAAAAATTAATTTTACAGATAAGGCTTCTGGCAAAGAATATAAATTAAATAATAAACATGCAGTACTTATTGTTAGACCAAGAGGATGGCACTTAGATGAAGCTCATTTTTTAGTTGATAATGAAAAATGTTCTGGGGGTATATTCGATTTTGCTATTTATTTTTATCATAATGCAAAACAACTTCTACAAAATGGAACAGGTCCTTATTTCTATCTACCAAAAATGGAAAGTCACCTTGAAGCTAGACTTTGGAACGATGTATTTACAGAAGCGCAAAAAAAATTAGGCATTAAACACGGAACAATTAAAGCAACAGTTTTAATTGAGACAATTCTTGCCTCTTTTGAGATGGATGAAATTTTGTTTGAATTAAAAGATCATATCGTAGGTCTTAATTGCGGAAGATGGGATTATATTTTTAGCTACATTAAAAAATTCAAAAATTTTAAAGATTTTTTATTGCCAGATCGGTCTATTGTTAAGATGACTTCCCATTTTTTAAGATCGTACAGTTTATTATTAATTAAAACATGTCATCGTAGAGGTGCTCACGCCATGGGTGGTATGGCTGCTCAAATTCCGATTAAAGACAATGAGGCTTTAAATCAAAAAGCAATGGATGCTGTAAAACAAGATAAATTAAGAGAAGCCAATGACGGCCATGATGGCACCTGGGTTGCTCATCCTGGTTTAGTAAAAATTGCAAAAGATGTATTTGATGAAAAAATGCCACAAGCAAATCAAGTTAATAAAATTCCTAGTAATGCGGACATTCAGGCTAAAGATTTATTACTAGCTGAAAAAGGAGACATTACTGAAGAAGGTATTAGAAAAAATATTTCTGTTGGAATTCAATATTTAGCTGCATGGCTTGGTGGAAATGGTTGTGTACCACTTTATAATTTAATGGAAGATGCAGCTACTGCCGAAATTTCAAGAGCACAAGTTTGGCAATGGAATAAACATCAGTGCAAAACTGTTGATGGTCAAACTATTGATCCAGCTTACGTAAAAAAAATTGTTAAAGAAGAAATGGTTCAAATAAAAAAAGAAGTTGGAGAACAGAAATTTGATAAAGGTAATTACGAGCGTGCTGCTAAAATGTTTGAAGATATGTCTATTGCTAATCAATTTGAAGATTTTCTTACCGTGCCAGCCTATAACGAAATTGTTAGATCAGAATCTAGATAAGTTTATTATTTAACTATATTTAATTTTTCTACGGGTATCTTTTCGATAATTTTTGTTTTTTCCAAAACTATATCTTTTGAACCAAAATAATAAAGAATGGAAAGGATAGCTATCACTACAACAATAGCACCTAAGATTATTTGTATTGAGGTTCTAAATGGCATAACTGATTAATTATATAATATTTCAAGCAAAATTATGTTAATAAATTATTCATTCAATAATGGCAACGCATAAAAGCTTAGTATTAGTTGGAATGATGGGTACTGGAAAAAGTACTATTGGTAAAGAAGTTGCAAAAAAATTAAAAATTGAATTTATTGATACCGATTCATTAATAGAAGATGAGGCTAGTCTCACCATTGCTGAGATCTTTAAAAAGAATGGAGAAAAATATTTTAGAGAATTAGAAGAAAAAGTCTTTTTAAAAATCAAAAATGATAAAGAAAAAATAATTTCTATAGGTGGTGGAGCATTTATTAATGATACTATTAGAAAAATAATCTTAAAAGAATATCTATCTATTTGGCTTAATATGGATGAAGATTTGATTATTAATCGTATTAAGCGTAATGCTAAAAAAAGACCAATGATAGATCAAAATAATATTGAAAAAAGTATTAAAAATTTAAAAAAAAATAGAGATCCAATATATAAACTGGCCAACTACGAAATAAATTGTAACTTAAATAGCAAAAATAAAATTATTGAAAAGATTATTGATTTTTATGAAAAAAATAACAATTAAAGTTAATTTAAATAATAATAGTTATCCCATTATTATTTGTAAAAATTTACTAAAGAATACAGGTGCTGAAATAAAAAAAATTATTCCAAAGGCAAAAAAGTTTTTATTGATAACTGATAAGAACATTCCAAAATCTTACATTCGTTCAATATTTTCCTCATTAAGATCTAAAAATAAATACCTATTCACATTAAGTGCCGGGGAAAAATCAAAAAACATGAATTCTGCAAACGCAATTATAAAAAGGTTATTTAAACATAATTTCAATCGCGATGACTGTGTAATCGCTCTTGGAGGCGGAGTTATTGGTGATTTATCAGGATTTGCTGGCAGTATATATAAAAGAGGTGTCAATCTAGTTCAAATACCTACAACCTTATTAGCTCAAGTAGATTCATCAATTGGTGGAAAGACTGGGATTAACTCTAGTGAGGGCAAAAATATGATTGGCACATTTTATCAGCCTAAACTTGTTTTGATTGACCCTATAACTTTAAAAAGCTTACCTCATAGGCACTTGGTTGCAGGTTATGCCGAAATTTTAAAATATGCCTTAATCATGAATTCAAAATTCTTTACATGGTTAGAAAAAAATTCGCACTCAATAATTAATTTAACCAATATAAATTTAGCTATGCACGCAATTAAAGAAAGTTGCAAAAGCAAAGCAATTATTGTCCAAAAAGATGAGAAAGAAAAAAATCTAAGAGCAATACTTAACTTTGGTCATACATTTGCTCATGCTTTTGAAGCTGTAAAAAAATATTCAAATGCTCTCATTCATGGCGAAGCAGTATTATATGGAATGATAATTGCATCATCATTATCTGTAAAAATGAAAATGCTAAATATAAAGGATCATCAGCGCATCAAGGATTTATATCAAAAATTAAATCTTAATTATAAAATTAAAAATATTTTTAATAAAAATGATGTAAGTAAAATTTTTAATTATATGAAACATGATAAAAAAATATCAGGCTCTAAAATTAATCTAATATTACTAAGTAAAATTGGAGCGGCAAAAATTATACCTTCCGACTTAAATAAGAATATTAAACCTATATTAATTGAACAATTCAATTAATCTTTATTTCAAGAGAATGAATAACGTTTTTCATCTCTTCATCTAAAATTTCATAAATCTTTTTATGTGCATCTATTTTCTTTAATTTTTTAAGTTCTACTGAAGAAATTATAACTTCAAAATGACTATTGTTATTTTTTGGTGATTGAGAATGATGTCGGTGCAAATGAGATTTATTATTCACTTCTAAATTCTCACATGCGATATTTTGTTTAATTTTATCTAAGATAATATATTTTAAATCGTGCATAAAATAATTTTAATCAATTTAAAAAAATTACGCAAATGAGAAAGATCTGTGAATGGAACAAATGCAAAGAAGTAGCTTCTGGCCAGGGTCTTATAAAAAAAGATATTAATAAACAGTATAAATGGTTTTGTGGTGATCATTTAAAAATTCACAACAAAACTAACGATAATTCATGTGATTGGAAAAGATGCAAACATCCAGGTGAATTCAAAGCACCTTCTAAAACTTCAGGTGAATATAAATGGTTCTGCTCTGAACATATAAAAATTTATAATCATGAGTGGGATTTTTTTTCTGAAATGTCGCAAGATAAAATTGAAGAATTCATTCATTCAGATATTACATGGCATAAACCAACATCTAAACTTGGTTCAAAAGATAATTTTTTTAATAAAGTATGGAGAAATATTTTAGAAGAACAAGATTTTTTTCCTGCAGATTATTTTAAACAATTTGAAAAAAAGACAATTTATAGCTCTAAGGAAATAGAGGCTCTAAAAAAACTAGATTTAAAAAGTAATGTAAAATGGAGCGAAATTAGAGAGCAATTTAAAAAACTTGTAAAAAAATATCACCCAGATACTAATTCTGGTGATAAAAAATTTGAGAATAAATTAAAAGAAATAACAATAGCTTATACTCTATTAAGAAATAATCAAAAGAACGTAAATCATGGAAAATAATACTTTCGATAGTACTCCCGATATAAAGATTTCTGTAAAACAAGTTTTTAATATTGATACCGATATGACGGTTGAGGGTTTTTCAAAAAAAAATCAATTTGTTCCTGAATTAGACAACGCTTATAAATTTGATCGTGACACAACATTAGCAATTCTTGCGGGTTTTGTTTTTAATAAAAGAGTCTTAATTCAAGGTTTTCATGGAACAGGAAAATCAACTCACGTTGAACAAGTTGCAGCAAGATTAAATTGGCCTTGTATAAGAGTAAATTTAGATAGTCACATCAGTAGAATTGATCTTTTGGGAAAAGATGCAATTGTAATAAAAGATAACAAACAGGTCACTGAATTTAGAGAGGGGATACTACCATGGGCGTTACAAAATCCCGTAGCTTTGGTATTTGATGAATATGATGCTGGAAGACCTGATGTAATGTTTGTGATTCAAAGATTGCTTGAAAGTGAAGGAAAATTAACTTTGCTAGATAAAAACAAAGTTATTAAACAAAATAAATTTTTTAGATTATTTGCAACAGCAAATACTATTGGACTTGGTGATACCTCTGGACTTTATCATGGAACCCAACAAATTAACCAAGGTCAAATGGATAGATGGAATATTGTAACTACTCTAAATTACTTGAAACAAGAAAATGAACTCGAGATCATAATATCAAAATGTCCTCACTTAAATAATGCGGAGGGAAAAAAAATTGCACAAAAAATGATTCAAGTAGCCGAACTAACGAGATCTGGACTTGCTAATGGAGATATTTCAACAGTAATGAGTCCAAGAACAGTGATGACTTGGGCAGATAATTATAAAATTTTTAATGATATTGGTTATTCATTCAAAATATCATTTTTAAATCGTTGCGATGAATTAGAAAAAGCAATTATTGCGGAATATTTTCAAAGATGTTTTGCTAAAGAGCTTACAGAGACATCAGCAAGTATAAAAATAAATCTTAAAAATGGAAAATGAAAAACAGGCTGAAAATTTCAAAATAGCCATATCGTCAACCATCAAGGCATTAGCTAAAAAACAAGATCTTAATATTTTATTCTCAGACTCACCAGCTAAAGAAAGTAACGTTATTAATCTTCCTAAAATTAATTTTGATTCTATAGACGAATATCAAAATATTAGAGCTATTGCAGATTCTGAGGCTTTAAAAATAAAATATAGCGATTCAGAACTTTTAAAAAAATTTGAACCTAGAGGAATAATTGCCAAAAATATTTATAAAAGCGCTGAAAAAATTCGTTATGAAAAACTAGGTTCAGAGAATTTTGCAGGAATAAATTTAAATTTTAAAAATTACTATCAAAAAAGATTTAAAGAACAAAATGATGATATGTTCAATAGTATTGAAAAAGCTTTTGATATTATTTTAGCAAATCATCTCCTTAATTTAGATCTAAACCTTGAGGATAAAAAAAGTTTAAAAAACTGGAATAAGATTGTTGATGAGCAAATCAAAAATAATTTAGATTTATTAAAAAAAAATATTTCAAATCAAGAAAAGTTTTCCAATATTTTAAACTCTATTATTCAAAATCTAAAATTAGAAGAAAAGTTAAGTCCTAATAATAGTGATAATGATAATGAACAAAAAAATGACAATAAACTAAAAGATCAGAATGATAACGAAATTAACCAAGATAAAACTTCTAACAAACAAGACTTTAATATTGAAAGTATAATTCCTGATATTGAGATTGACGCAAATCAAAGTGAATTAGAGTCATTAATTGAAGATGAGAATAATTCAAATGACGAAATAAAATCTTCTGACATTAAAAAAAATAACAATGAAATTAAATATAAAATTTTCACAAACAAATTCGACAAAATTATTAATGCTGAAGAAATGGTTGATCCTAGTGAAATGATTAGATTTAGAGAGAATCTAGATAATCAGTTAAAATCATTTCATAATTTTATTTCAAGACTTGCAAATAAATTACAAAGAAAACTACTTGCATTCCAAAATAGATCTTGGGAGTTTGATCTTGAAGAAGGAATGCTTGATACAGCTAAACTAACTAGAGTAATTATCGACCCCTATAACTCACTTTCTTATAAAAAAGAAAAAAATACAAACTTTAAAGACACAGTAGTAACTTTATTAATTGACAATTCTGGATCAATGCGAGGTAGGCCTATATCTATTGCGGCTATTTGTGCTGATATTTTATCTAGAACTCTTGAAAGATGTTCTGTGAAAGTTGAAGTTTTAGGTTTCACAACCTTAAATTGGAAAGGTGGAAAAAGTAGAGAGTTATGGTTAAAAAATAAAATAAATAATCCTGGAAGACTAAATGATTTATCTCATATCATTTATAAATCTGCAGACACACCATGGAGAAGAGGAAAAAATAATCTTGGACTAATGCTAAAAGAAGGAATCTTAAAAGAAAATATTGATGGAGAAGCAATTTTATGGGCTTACCAAAGATTAATAAAAAGAAGTGAAGAAAGAAAAATTTTGATGGTAATCTCTGATGGGGCTCCTGTTGATGATTCAACTCTTTCTGTAAACCCAGGAAACTATTTAGAGAAACATCTAAAAAATACTGTAAAATGGATTGAAAATAAAAAAGATGTTGAGATTAATGCTATAGGAATTGGTCATGACGTTACCAACTATTATAGCAAGGCTTTAAAAATTGCAGACGTTCAAGAACTTGGGGATGCTTTAATTGATCAGCTTGCAGATTTGTTTATTGAAGAACCAAAAAAGAATAAGTTAAATTAAATAATCTTATACTTTGCTATTGCGAACCTAAAAGGAAGTAGCATCACAAAATCTACTAATAATTTAACTGCAAAATCACCAAAAGCCAAAGTTACCCAGTTAATATCTGTTCCATAAAAAGCAATACTAAAAAATAATATAGTATCTAAGAGTGAACATAAAAGTGATGAGACTAAAGGAGGAATAAACCAGGACTTATTTCTTAAAGAATCAAAAACTTTAATATCCAATAATTGCGCAGCAAGAAAAGCTATGCCTGATCCAATGACAATTCTCGAAAGAATAAATTCTTGAAGGCTTAAAATAAAAGATAATATTAGTCCTGTAAGGAATCCTGTAAATACGATTTTACGAGCAAATGTTTTTCCAAAAAAACGATTTGCAAGTTCTGTAATAAAAAAAGATACTGGATATGTAAAAGCTCCCCAAGTTATAATTTCTTTTAATTCAAAATGATTAAAAGGAAATTGCACTAAATAATTAGATGAGCAAATAACTGCTGCCATGGCAGCTGTATACCAAAATATTTTTTTTGAAAAAATCAAGCTCAACTAAACTTTTTTAACTTCTTTTTTTACTTTTATTTCTTTTTTAACTTTTTTTACGTGTGGGACAATTGTTAATAATAGTTTTCTTATTTTTTTAACTCTAGGTGATAAATTTTTATTTTTAGCTCTTAATAAAAATTCATCAATACCCCCTCTAAAATCTACGGCTTTTATAGCACGAGTGCAAATCTTAATACGGATATCACGATTTAATTTCTCACTCTTAAAAGAAACTTTTTTAAGATTTGGAAAAAATCTTCTTTTAGTTTTATTATTAGCATGACTAACATTATGACCTGTTTGAGGTCTTTTGCCTGTCAGTTCACAAAGTTTAGACATATTTACTCCTGCAAGGGATATAGTTAGATGATGAATTTACGTCAAGATATTTCTTATAAATCCTAGATTATTTGCATTAATTGATTTTCTTGTTTTTACAAGATTAGTCCAATAATTATTAGTTAACTTAAAATTCTCATGTTCCAAGTTTATCTGCCAATTGTAGAGGTTCATGTTAACATTTTCTATTTATTATTAATTAGCGGCTTTATAGGTTTTTTAAGTGGTCTACTAGGCATTGGGGGAGGATTCTTAATGACTCCTATTTTAATTTTTTTCGGTATTCCCCCAATGCATGCCATAGCTAATGGATCTAATAATATTTTAGCGTCTTCTGTTTCAGGTACATTTGCACATTGGTATAAAAAACAAGTCGATATTAAAATGGGTTTTTATATCTTAATTGGGGGTTTTTTTGGTTCAGTCATTGGTATTTATTTTATTAAATTATTAATTCAAATCGGAAAAATTAATACAATAACTTCAATCTTATATTTTGTATTACTTACTAGTTTTGGAATTTTAATGTTTATAGAAAGTCTTGCTGAATTCCAGAGGATAAGAAATAAAAAATTTATAAAACGAAAATTTCGAAAACACACATGGATTCATGGACTACCTTTTAAAGTTAGAATGAATTCATCAAGACTTTATATTAGTATTATTCCACCTATATTTTTTGGTTTCTTAATTGGGATTATTTCATCTATGATGGGTATTGGGGGTGCATTTATTTTAATCCCTGTAATGATTTACGTTTTTGGTATGCCTTCTAAACTTGTTCCGGGAACATCTTTATTTGTAATGATTTTTGTTATGACATTTATAACTTTTTTTCATGCCATCACTAACCATAACATTGACCTCGTTTTAGTTTTTATTCTTATGTTTGGTTCTGTTATTGGAGTGCAGTTTGGAACTAGACTTGGAATGAATTTAAAAAATGAAGAACTTAGAATCTTAATGTCAATTATCATTATTATTTTTGGATTAAAATTTGGTTATTCTTTATTTATAGAAGAATTAAAATTTATAATTTTTAAAAAATTAGAAAATCATGATCAGCTAAATTTTTTTCAAGATTTTATTTATCAATTTGTACATACAAGCCCAATATTATATGCATTAACAGCTGTGGCGCTTGCTATATTAATTGGATACTTCAGTTCATTTATCTTTAAAAAATTACAATATTAAATATGCAAATTGAGAAAAAAAAATTAGCAAGTATATTGGGATACCTTGGGCTTATTCCTTTTTATGTACTTACAATTATTTTTTTTATTTCTAACTTTAATAACTATGTAATTGATATATATTTATTTTACGCCATTATAATTTTATCTTTTCTCTGTGGCAGTCAATGGAGCAAAATATTAAATAGCAATATTTCTAATAATAAAAATTTATTACTAACATTAAGCGTTTTAGTCCCAGTTTTTAGTTTTATTTTAGATTTTTTTTCAAACCAAGATATAAAAATTGCAATTTACATAGTAGTTTATTTTGCAATTAACTTAATAGATAGCAGAATATTTTTCGAAACTAGTAACGCTTGGTATTTAAATCTTAGAAAGCGACTAACTTTTTTTGTAATTTTAACTTTGGTAATTAATTTATTCGCTGTCAACGCCTATCGCTTCTTGTAAGGACGAAAACCCATCTCTTCTCAAAAGTTTAGCTAATTCATTTTTAATATCCAATACTACAAAGGGTCCCTTGTAGACCAATCCTGTGTAAAGCTGCAATAAAGAGGCTCCTGCTCTTATTTTTTCATAAGCAGAAATTCCTGAATCAATTCCACCCACACCAATTATCGGTACTTTTTTTTTGATTATTCTAAAAAATTTTTTAATAATTAAGTTAGAAATTTGCTTAATAGGTGACCCAGACAATCCTCCTAGTTCGTCTCTTTGTTTGTTAATTAAATTTTCTCTTAATCTTACCGATGTATTAGTCAAAACTAATCCATCAAGATTAAATTCTAAAATATTTTTACAAATTGTATTAATTTCAGAATCATTAATATCTGGTGATATTTTTAGAACAATGGGTGTTTTACTGTTTAAAACTTTTTTTATATTTAAAATCTCACTTAATAATTTTTTTAAATTTTCTTGTTCATGAAAATTTCTTAAATTTTCAGTATTAGGTGAGGAAATATTTATACATATATAACTACATAAATTATGCAAATTTTTAAAACACTCTATGTAATCATCAATCCGTGACGTACTATCTTTATTTGGTCCTATATTAATTCCTAATATTCCTTCTGAACTTTTACTTTCAATTCTACTTTTAACTTTAATTAAACCCTGGCTTGGAAAACCCAAACGATTTATAATCGCTTCATCTTCTAATAATCTAAAAACTCTTGGTTTTGGATTTCCATCTTGTGGTTTAGGAGTAATTGTTCCAACTTCTGCAAAACCAAATCCAAGTTCTAATATCTTATTATATACTTCAGCATTTTTGTCGAATCCTGCTGCTAGACCTATTGGGTTTGAGAATTCTTTTCCTAAAACATTAATTTTTAATATTTCATCATCTTTTGATTTAAATATTGGAATGTAGAGATTTTTTAAAAACTGAATAGCAATCGAATGAGTAAATTCTGGATCAAACTTATTAATAAAAAAATTAATAATCTGATAATTCATTTTTGCATTTAATCATTAATAGATTTATTAATTAAATTTACTGTTTCTTTAATACCATAAAAACTTATAAATGAGCCCATTCTAGGACCTTGTTCATCACCAAAAAGCACTTCATAAATCATTTTAAACCAATCCCTTAATCTTTCTTTTGAGTAATGAGTTTTGCCAACAGAATAAACTATAGTTTGCATTTCTTCTGGTTGTAGAGTTGGACTCATTTTAGAAATCTGCTCAGCGAGGTCTTGCAAAGCTTTTTTTTCTGCTGGGTTAGGCTTTCTAAATTTTTTACTAATTTTTACAATATCATTAAAATAATTAATCGCATTTAATATAAGTTTTGCAAGGATTGGATGTTTTTGTTTATCTAAATCTGGACTAAAATTCTTAATAAATTTCCAGATAACGTCTTCTTTGTCTGTATTACTGACGCTGACTAAATTAAGTAAAATATTAAAAGAAATAATTATATCTTCTTTCGGTGGATTTCCATTATGTACGTGCCAAACTGGATTCCCAAGTTTTTCTTTTTCTTCTTGTTTTTCAAATTTTTCTAAAAAAGAAAGATACTCATCCACTGCTTTTGGAATAACTTGAAAATATAATTTTTTAGCTCTGGTAGGATTTTGATACATATATAATGACAAACTTTCTGGAGATGCATACTTAAGCCATTGTTCAATCGTAATTCCATTACCTTTTGACTTAGAGATTTTTTCCCCATTTTCGTCTAAAAATAATTCATAAGCAAATCCGGTTGGTGGTGTACCTCCTAAAATTTTACAAATTTTACTAGATAATTCAGCGCTTGGTATTAGATCTTTTCCATACATTTCAAAATCAACTCCAAGAGCAAACCAACGCATAGCCCAGTCTACTTTCCACTGTAATTTACATGCTCCTCCTGTAATTTTTGTTTCAACTTTTTTATTTCCATTCTGATAAATAATAGTTCTGGAATCTAAATTTTTATCAACTACAGCAACTTCTAATACTTTTCCTGTTTCTGGACATATCGGTAAAAATGGACTGTATGTTTTCCTTCTTTCAGGACCAAGTGTTGGTAAAACAACTTCCATAATTTTGTCATAGTTTTTTAATACTGCAGTTAGTGCATCATCAAATATACCTTTAGTATATAATTCGGTTGAACTTTTAAATTCATACTTAAAATTAAATTCATCTAAAAATTTTTTCAACATACTATTATTATGTTCTCCAAAGCTCTTAAATTTTTTAAAAGGATCAGGAATTGCTGTTAGTGGTTTATTTAAGTTATCTTCTAAAATTGATTTATTTGGTATGTTGTCTGGAACCTTTCTAAGTCCATCCATATCATCCGAGAATGTAAACAATTTAACAGGGATATTAGACAGTCTTTGAAAAGCATTCATAACCATAGTGGTTCTGCAAACTTCTCCAAAAGTTCCAATATGAGGTAATCCACTTGGACCGTAGCCAGTTTGAAATAAAACGTAACCTTTTTTTTCGATTATTTTTATTCTTTTTTTTAAAATCTCTCTAGACTCTGCAAAGGGCCAAGCTTCCGAATCTTCAAAAAACTTTTTATCAATTAACATTTTTAGATCTTAATTTAATTTGCTGATTCATGATAACTCTTACTTCTTTAAATATTGGATCTTCTAACCTTTTATTAAGTATTGTCCAAGTATAGGGAATTAATTTTAAATATCTAACTTTCTTATCTCTTTTAAAAAGTCTTGAAAATATTCCTATAATTTTCATAGCTCTTTGCACTGAAAGGATGGAGAATTCTTTCTTAAATTGTTTAATATTAAAATTCTTTTCTTTTCTCGCTAACAATAAATAATAATTTAATAATTTCTTCTTCAAATTAGAACTAGTTTTAATCCTAACATCATCTATTAAGGAAAGTATGTCGTAAGCTTTTGAACCAATCAAAGCATCCTGAGTATCAATAATCCCAATTTTATTTTTTGAACCATCCTTATATTCCATCATATTTGAAACATGAAAATCTCTATGAACAAAATAATTATTCTTAATAAAATTATTTTTTAAAATTGACAGTAATAATTGTCTTAATTTTTTAATCTGGGAATTACTCTTTATTTTGATTATATGAGGTAAGTACCAAATAAAAAATAAATCTATTTCTTTTTTTAGAATACTAAAGTTATATTTTTTAAATCGAAATATATTATTTTTGAAATTTATTCTTTGTAATTTAATTAAATATTTAATTAACGATTGATAAATATAAAATTTATTTTTAGATTTCTTAATTAATTGAAGATAAGTTTTATCGCCAAAATCCTGTAATAAAGCTAAACCATTTTTATAATCATAATCTATTACTTTTGGTGCACTAATTCCCTCTTTATTTAAAAACTTGTTAATTAAAACATAATTTAAAATGTTAGACTTTTTTTCCTGTTCTGCGGAAGCAAGGATATAGGATTTGTTCTTTAAATAAATTCTAAAATATTTTCTAAAAGAGGCATCTCCTTTTATTTTATTTATTTTATATTTCTCTATAGAATTCTTTTTAAGAAAAATTTTTATTATTTTTAATCTATTCATTAATACTAAATCCTGACCACTTTCCTTTTCCATCAAATTTTAAAGATCTAAAATCTTTATTAGGATCATAAATAAATTTAATTTGTAAAAAATCATTCAAAGAATTGATAATAATTTCAGGCCACTCAATAATATTAATAAAATCTTTTGCTGTATCAAATAAACCTATATTTAAAATTTCTTTTTCTTTTTTTAATCTATAAAAATCATAGTGAGCAACCTTCAAATCTTTTCCTAATTCATAATATTGAACTATATTAAAAGTAGGACTTACTATTTCTTCTAAAGGATGTTGATGTTTTTGCTGCAAATAATGTATTAAAAATCTAGTAAATGTCGTCTTGCCGGCTCCTAAATTACCACTGAGTAATATAAAATCATTTGGTTTTAAATTAGTTGCAACAGCTTCAGCAACTTTTTTTGTGGAATCTAAGAATTTTAATTCCATTCAATTGAAATTAATAACGATATGTATCTGGTTTAAAAGGTCCTTTTTCAGATACGCTAATATAATCAGCTTGCTCTTTTGTTAATTTAGTAAGCTTAGCACCCACTTTAGCGAGATGTAACGTAGCAACTTTTTCATCTAAATGTTTAGGTAAAACATAGACTTTATTTTGATATTTTCCATGATTATTCCATAATTCAATCTGCGCAATAACCTGATTTGTAAATGAGGCACTCATAACAAAACTAGGATGTCCTGTCGCACAACCAAGGTTTACTAGTCTTCCTTCGGCTAATAAAATAATTCTTTTTTTATCTGGGAATTCAATTTCATGAACTTGTGGCTTTACCTCATTCCATCTATAATTTTTTAATGCACTTACTTGAATCTCATTATCAAAATGTCCAATATTACAAAGAATTGATCTATCTTTCATCTTTCTCATATGTTCGATTGTAACAATATCTTTATTGCCGGTAGCTGTTACAACAATATCGGCTGTTGAGATAGCTTCATCCATTAGTACAACTTGATAACCTTCCATTGCTGCTTGTAATGCACAAATAGGATCTGCCTCGGTAACTAAAACTCTTGCGCCACTTTGTCTAAGAGATGCTGCACTTCCTTTGCCAACATCTCCAAATCCTGCGACTATAGCAATCTTTCCTGACATCATAACGTCTGTTGCTCTTCTGATTGAGTCGACTAAACTCTCTCTGCAACCATAAAGATTGTCAAATTTAGATTTGGTTACTGAGTCATTTACATTAATTGCTGGGATTAATAATTTAGCTTCTTTTTCTAATTTTTTTAACGCTTTAACTCCAGTAGTTGTTTCTTCAGAAACCCCCCTAATATTTTTTAATAAATCTTTATATTTGCTATGCATTAACATTGTTAAGTCTCCGCCATCATCTAATAAAAGATTTGGCTTCCAATCTTTCTTTCCATTGATAGTTTGCTCGATGCACCACCAATACTCCTCTTCAGTTTCACCTTTCCATGCAAATACTGGTATCCCTTTTGCAGCAATTGCAGCTGCGGCATGATCTTGTGTTGAAAATATATTGCAAGAGGACCATCTCACCTCCGCTCCAAGAGCTACTAATGTTTCTATCAAAACTGCAGTTTGAATTGTCATATGAAGACATCCAATTATTTTTGCATCTTTTAAGGGCTTGGCAGATTGATACTCGCTTCGGATTGCCATTAAACCGGGCATTTCAGTTTCTGCTAAGGAAATTTCCTTATTACCAAATTCTGCTAGTTTCAAATCTTTTACTTTAAAATCTTGTGTCATTTGAAAAGTTAATTAACAGTAAAACTTAGGTATATCAAATTTATTTATAATCTTTAATCTACTATTGGCAGATCAATCTCGACCACTGCCCCTCTTTTTTTTTCATCTTTTAAATTATAAGCTTTAATATAACCTTTGTGAGACTCAACTATGTTCTTAACTATGTTTAATCCTAACCCAGAGTGTAAACCAAACATTTCCTTTGGTCTGTTACTGTAAAATCTCTCAAATACTTTTCCAATATTACTTTCATTAAATCCTGGACCTTCATCAATAATAATTATTTTTGCATAGTTATTAACTCTTTCAATCTTTATTTTTAGAATGCTTTTTTTAGGACTAAAAGAAACAGAATTCTCTAATATATTAGAAATAACTTGCTCAATTCTACTTTCAAAACCAATAATAAAAGTTTTTTTATTTATCAAATCATCAATTTCTATCGATATATTCTTTTTTAAATTATTAATAACTTGCTGATATTCATTTGCAACTTTTCTAATTAGTTTAATCAAATCAAATTTAGTTAATTTTAATTTTGCTTCTGACGCTTCGCCTTTAAGCATATTAGAATAATCTGTTATTAATCTTTCAATTCTTACAACATCATCATTTAAAATTCCGAGTAATCTAATTTTTTTTTCTGAGTCTTTTGCATTAGGTAATAATTCCGACGCAGCCTTCAATGATGCTAAAGGATTCCTAATTTCATGAGTAAGATCAGATGCAAATCTTTCTGCAAACTCAATTCGTTTGTATAAATTATCTGTCATACCTGAAAGAGATCTTGATAAATTACCAATTTCATCTGGCCTTGAATTAATTCTGTTAATGATTTTATTATCAGGATGATCAGAACTTGCTGAAGACGCATAACGCCCTAAAATTCTTATTGGTTTAATAATATTTGCATTTAAAAATATTGAAAAAATTAATATAATCACCGCAACACTTAATGCAGTTCTAATAACAAAGTTTTTTCTTTCGATAACAGCATTTTCAATGTCATTTGCTACTTCTTTTATGACAATAAAACCTTTATTTTCGTTATTTATATTTAATGAAGACATGCTAACCACAAAAAAATTTTTTTTAATTTTTCTTGAAAAAGTTAAGACCTTATTGGATCCCAATATATTTAAATTTTCATTTATAATTTTATTAATTAATTTTTCTTCTTGTCGAGTAGTAAGATCAGGTGTGTCAGGTATATTATCTGTTTGTAATTTTTTTTCTTCGACATCAGGTATTTTATAAAGTGGCCTAGTATTAATATCTAAAGAGCGAATATCAGCTAAAATTTCTTTTTTTAGATCATAAATCCTAATTTGATCGATATTAGGTAATAAATATTTATAATTTGCTAAAAAACTTTTAAGAGTATCTTTTTTGTAAGAAATACGCTGTAGCTCCATGTTTAAGGAGATATTTTTAATAAGTTTAGAATGCTCTTTTTTTTTGTTGCCTACAAGTTCAGGTTCGATCGATTCAAGATACGAATAAGTTGCTAAAACTAAAATTGAAAAGAAAAATAAATTAATTAATAAAAATCTTGCTAATAAAGATTTAAAATTAATAGAAAACTTCATTCTATTTAACTAACATTCCAGCGGTAACCACTTCCGTATCTTGTCTCAATAGCTGAAAATTTTGGATCAATCTTTTTAAATTTTTTTCTTATTCGTTTAACATGACTATCTATAGTCCTATCTTCAATGTCATTATCTTGCTTATAAGCAATATTCATTAAGTATGCTCTTTCCTTAACAACTCCGGGTCTTTTTGCTAATTCATATATAATCTTAAATTCAGTTGTAGTTAATTTATCTGGTAAAGTCTTTCCTCCCCACTCACATTCTAATTGTTCAGAGTCTAAAGTTAATCTTCCAACTGTTAAAATATTTTTTGGTTTAGAATCCGTTTTTGGTTCAAGTTTTCTAAATTGAACTCGAATTCTTTCTATTAATACCTTAATAGAAAAGCCTCCAGATTTTTTAACATAATCATCTGCGCCAAGTTTTAGTCCTAATAATTCATCTACCTCATCATCCTTAGAGGTTAATAAAATTACAGGTATAGATGATTTTTTTCTTAATTTTTCTAATAATTCTTCCCCATTCATTTTGGGCATTTTTAAATCTATAACTGCAAGATCTGGAGGGTTACGAGTCATACCAATATATGCACTTTCTCCGTCAAGATAAGTTTGAACTTTAAATCCCTCATTCTCAAGGGCCATTGATACGCTTGTTAAAATATTTCTATCATCATCGACAAGAGCGATTGTTTTATTCATATAAATTATTTTATAATAATATTCGTATAATCAAAAGTTTTAATGCGCTGTAGTCCAATTTAACCCTTCTTTTATATCTACGCTTAATGGAATGGAAAATTTGTAGTCCGGTTCCGAAGCTTTTGACATTATTTCGACAATATCAGTTTTTGATTTTTTAATATTATCAGCCGAAGATTCGAATACTAACTCATCATGAATCTGCAAAAGCATTTTACATTTTAAATTTTGATCTTGAATTTTTTGATCTATCTTTATCATTGCAAATCTTAAAAGATCTGCTGCCGTTCCTTGTATTGGAGCATTAATAGATGCTCTTTCTTGAAAAGTTCTTAAAGTATGGTTTTTGTCATTAATATTTGGAAAGTTACACTTTCTACCAAATATTGTTTTTACATAACCATATTTTCTGCAACTTTTTAATGTTTCGTTCATATAATCTTTAATTTCTGGAAATTTCTTAAAATAAGATTTTAAAAAAGATTCAGCTTCAGTATTAGAAACTGAGATTTGTTTAGCTAGACCATATGATGAGATTCCATAAATAATTCCAAAATTTATTGCCTTTGCTTTTCTTCTCATCTCCTCATTAATTTCATTTTGATTTACTTCAAAGATTTGAGCTGCGGTAATGTTGTGAATATCTTCAGAGTTTAAAAAACCCTTCTTAAGCTCTTTAACATCAGCGATGTGTGCAAGTATTCTCATTTCAATTTGACTATAATCTGCTGAAATTAAAAAATTACTTTTCTCTGCTATAAATGCAGAACGTATTTCTTTCCCTTCCACAGATTTAATTGGGATGTTTTGAATATTAGGATCGCTAGATGCAAGTCTACCTGTATTGGTGGCGGCTAGTAAAAAAGATGTATGAATTCTTTTAGTTTTTGGATCAATAAATTCTTGCAAACTGTCAGTATAGGTATTTTTTAATTTAGATTTTTGTCTCCAATCTAAAATGAGTTTTGGCAAATCATGCCCTTGGAAAGCTAAATCCTCTAAAATATTAACATTTGTAGCATAATTGCCTTTTTTTGTTTTCTTAGTGCCAATAATTTTTAGTTTTTTATAAAGAATATCACCAAGTTGTTTTGTAGAAGCAATATTAAACTCTTCACCTGCAAGTTCATAAATTTTTTTTTCTAAAACTTTTAAATCTTTTTCAAATTTAAATGATAAATTTTTTAAAATTTTTTCGTCAATTTTAATTCCGTTTTCCTCCATCTGTGATAAAACTTCAACCATTGGCTTTTCGAGTTCTTCATAGACTTTCAACACTTCTTCTTTAAAGATTCTATTATTAAAAAAATTATACAATCTTAAGGTAATATCAGCATCTTCAGCTGCATATTCTGTTGCCTTATCAATATGAACTTTATCAAAAGTAACTTGTGATTTTCCAATGCCAGCAACATCTTTGAATGAAATGGTTTTATGATTTAGATGAATTTCAGAAAGTAAATCCATTCCATGACGATTTATTCCAGCATCCAAAACATAAGACATTAACATAGTATCTTCTATTGAATTTAGATGAATTCCGTATTTTTTTAATATTCGAAAATCATACTTAATATTATGTCCAATTATTTTTATACTTTTGTCCTCAAGGAAAGGCTTAATCTTTTTAATAACAACATCAGTATCAAGCTGAGATTTAATTTGTTTATCCTCTTTATTAGAATGATTTAAAGGCAAATAATATGCATCACCTTCTTTTACGCATAAAGAAATACCCACTAGATCGGCCTGTTTAATATTTAAAGAATTTGTCTCAACATCAACAACAACTATCCCTTTTTTATCAGCTTCTTCTAAAATTTTTTCTAGTTCGGATAATTTAAATACTGTTTTATAATTTTCTCTAGAAACTTTTGCGCTTGAAGAAGTGCTGTTTATTGTTTTCTCTAAAATAATTTCCTTTTTATCAGTTTGTCCTCCATAGGCCTTTTCAATTCTTTCTAAAAGTCTCGTAAATTCCATTTTTTTTAAAAATGAAATAATTTTTTCTTTATCTAAATCTTTAACTATAAAATCTTCAATTTTCTCAACTATAGGAACATCATCTTTTAGGGTTACTAATTTTTTACTAATAAGCGCATTCTCTTTATTGTCAAAAATTGTTTGTCTTCGTTTTGGCTGTTTAATTTTATCTATATTCTTTAATAAATTTTCTACTGAACCAAATTCATTAATTAATTCTGCGGCAGTTTTAACTCCTATACTTGGAACTCCAGGTATATTATCTGAACTATCTCCCGCTAATGCTTGTACTTCAATAACTTTATCTGGTGTCACACCAAATTTTTCTTTAACCTCTTCAATGCCTATATTCTTATTTTTCATTGAGTCAAAAAGAGATGTTTGATCATCAATTAATTGCATTAAATCTTTGTCGGACGAAATAATCTTTACTCTTATGTTTTTTTTTAAAGCTTGTTTTTTATATGTAGCAATCAAATCATCAGCTTCATAATTTTCCATTTCTATACTAGGTAAATTAAAAGCTTTTACAGCTTCACGTATAAAACTAAATTGTGGAATTAAATCTTCTGGAGTTTCGGTTCTGTTAGCTTTGTATTCGGAGTAAATATTATTTCTAAAATTTTTTCTAGCACTATCAAATATTACAGCTATATGGGTTGGTTTTTCATAAGAGTCTTTTGATTTTGCATCTTCTAAGAATTTATAAAGCATATTACAAAATCCACTGACAGCTCCTACTGGCATTCCATCGCTTTTTCTTGTGAGTGGCGGAAGAGCATAAAAGGCTCTAAAAATATAACCAGAGCCATCAATTAGATAAATAAGTTCTGTTTTTTTAGAATTGGTCATTAAATAAATATTATCTTATAAATACAAAAATTATATTACATAATATTAATGGAAAACTTTTTAGCACTAGAAATTAATAACCTTTCAAAAGAATTTAGAACAAAAAAAAATACAATCCACGCTTTAAAAAACATTAGTTTAAATGTTAATAAAGGAGAAATATTTGGTTTGTTAGGTCCAAACGGTGCTGGCAAATCTACATTTATAAATATTCTTGCAGGTACAGTTATAAAATCATCTGGCTCAGTAAAGGTATGGAACTTCGATTTAGATAAAAATTCTAGAGAAATAAGAAGCTCTATAGGAATAGTTCCTCAAGAAACAAATCTTGATCCGTTTTTTTCTCCAAGAAAGTTGCTAGAGATCCAAGCTGGCATGTATGGAATAAGAAAAAATGAAAGGATCACTGATAAAATTTTAGAAATTACTATGCTTAAAGATAAAGCAAATTCTTATGCGCGAAGTTTGTCTGGAGGAATGAAAAGACGATTATTAGTTGCAAAAGCACTCGTTCATCAACCTCCCATTTTAATTCTGGACGAACCAACAGCCGGGGTTGATGTAGATCTTAGACAACAACTTTTAGAAAATATTCAACAGCTTAATAAACAAGGAGTGACAATTATTTTAACAACTCACTATCTTCAGGAAGCTCAACAATTATGTGATCGAATTGCAATTATAAATCACGGTCAATTAATAGCATTAGATAAAACTGAAAATTTATTAAATAATATTTTAACCAAAAAAATTATTTTTAAATTAAAAATACCTAAAAATATTGGCGAAAAACTTAAGTCCGGTCTTACAATTAATTATCCAAAACCTGATCTTATTAGTGTTATCTATAATAAAAATGAGAATAAAATTGAAGAAATCATATCGGAAGTTAAAGAAAAAAATATTGAAATTTTAGATATTTTAACAGAAGATGCGGACTTAGAGGATGTTTTTTTAAAATTAACAAAAAAAAATGTTTAATAACAAAATTCAAAATAAAAAACTTTTTTTATTAAAAGAAATTATGTGGTTACTACCCATAATCATTTTTGCAACTTTTATAATTACTTTATCTGCAAAGACTAAAGTTCCATTTTATCCAGTGCCAATGACAATGCAAACATTTGTAATTATGGCAATTGGAGTTTTTTTTGGAAAAAGAACAGGTCTTTTAATACTATTAACTTATTTTTTAGAGGGACTATTTGGCCTACCAGTATTTGCTGGCACACCTGAAAAAGGAATTGGACTAGCTTATATACTTGGGCCAACTTGCGGATACATAATGGGATATTTTATTACTGTATATCTGTCTGGAAATATTAAATATGAAGATAAAATTATAACAAGAATTACAAAACTAATAATTGCAATTATTCCAACATATTTATTAGGAGTTATTTGGCTTGGCATAATATTTGGATGGAATTTTTCAATCATAAAACTAGGAGTTACTCCTTTTATATTTGCTGAGTTATTTAAAATAACTTTGCTTGCATTATTAATCCCAAAGATTCTTAAATTAAAAAAATTTATTAAATCTTAAATTCTTAATAATTAATTATTAATGTTCAAAAACCTTTTAGGTTCTTGGTATCTAAAAAAAAAAATATCAAATGGTTTTTTAGGTGAAGGCTTGATGTCTTTAAGATCTAAAAAATTAAACAACTTTTATTACGAAGAAAAAAGTTTAATTCATAAAAAAGGTAATGAAAATATAATATCTGGATATCAAAAGTTTGATATAGTTGAAAATAATAACTTTATAAAATTTTATTTCTTATTAGGAGATAAAAAGAATAAAATTTATCAAAAATTTAATAAAAATTTTAAAGATAATCTCGTTTCTAGGTATTTTTGCAAAAAAGATATCTACAAAACGTACTTAAGAATAATAAATAATAATTTATTTAAAATAGATCATTTAATTATAGGACCAAACAAAAGAATATTAATACAGAACACTTATTTTAGGTCTTGTAAGAATAATTAATTATTTTGGAGATCTTTTTGAAAGAATTCTTTGAAGAGTTCTTCTATGCATTTTAAGTCTTCTAGCCGTCTCAGAAACGTTTCGATCGCATAATTCAAACACCCTCTGAATATGTTCCCATTTTACCCTATCAGCAGACATTGGATTTTCTGGAGGAGTTGCCTTTTTATCTTTATCTGCCAATAAAGCGGCCTCTAAATCTTCAGCATCAGCAGGCTTTGCAAGGTAGTCTATAGCTCCCGACTTTACTGCAGCTACAGCTGTGGGAATGTTTCCATAGCCTGTTAAAACTATAATTCTACTATCAGTTCTTACCTTATGGATCTCTTTCACAACATCAAGACCGCTTCCATCGTTTAATCTAAGATCAATGATAGCAAAAGTCGGAGGTGAGGCTATAACTTTTTGGTTCGCCTCAGCAACACTAGAAGCTGAAACAACAGAAAAACCTTTATTTTCCATAGCTTTTGAAAGCCTATTTCGAAACGGATCATCATCGTCCACTATAAGCAAAGATTTGTTCTCAAACTGATCTAGATTCGCTTTTGAGGTTAAGCTTTTATTCATCGGTATCCGATTATAGTCCTTCCAGAACCCAATCTCAAGCTAAGGACACAGTGTGGAAAAAAAATTTCTTACCTAAAATAAATACTTTACAGAAATTAAAAATAGCTTTAATTGCCGACTCAATTGGTTAATTAATAATAATTTTTTTAACAAAAGGACATAACAAGAATTGAAAAAATTTAATTCTGTTTCTGATTTAGTCAGAGATCTTCAACCAGTAAACCCTGTATATTGTATTCGGCCAGAGAGTATAAAACTGGCTTGTAATTTTTTTGTAAATAATTTTCCGGGGAAACCCCTATATGCTGTAAAAACAAATCCTCATAAAAGTGTTATCAAACACATCTATCAAAATGGAATCACAAATTTTGATGTAGCCTCTATAGAAGAAATTAAATTAGTTAAGTCGATTGCAAAAGATGCAAAGCTTTATTTCATGCACACTGTAAAAAATAGAAAGAGTATTGAAGAAGCATATTTTAATTACAATGTAAGAGATTTTTCTTTTGATACAAAAGATGAGTTAATTAAAATTTTTGAAGCAACAAAAGATGCAAAAGATTTAACTTTATATCTAAGAATATTTGTTTCTAATGAGCATTCTGAAATTGATCTTTCTAAAAAATTTGGAGCATCTCCTGCTGAAGCTATTAATTTAATAAAATTAGTAAGACCACTTGTTAAAAAACTAGGTGTAAGTTTTCATGTTGGATCACAATGTATGCACCCTGTGTCTTATTCAAAAGGAATCAAAGAAATTGGAAATATAATTTTAAAATCAGGAATTACTCCTGATATTATAAATGTTGGCGGAGGATTCCCGTCCAAATACCCAGATCTATATCCTCAACCATTAGAAAACTATATGGAAGAAATTAAAAAAGCTGTAAACAAATTAAATTTACCTAAACAACCTGAATTAATTTGTGAACCTGGAAGAGCTATCGTTGCAGAAAGCGGTTCTACTATTGTTAAAGTTGAGCTTAGAAAAAAACAAAGTTTATATATTAATGACGGAACATACGGATCTTTGTTTGACGCTGGCTTTCCAAATTTCATTTTTCCAACAAAAGTGGTTGATACTGGAAAAGATTTAAGCAGACGCTTAACTCCTTTTAATTTCTACGGACCTACATGCGATAGTATGGATTTTATGAAAGGTCCTTACATGTTGCCAAATAATTTAAAAGAAGGTGATTATATAGAAATTGGTCAATTAGGTAGTTATGGCTTAACTTTCAGAACTAAATTTAACGGTTTTTACTCAGATGACATTTTCGAGATCGAAGACAAACCAATAATGTCCGTTTATCAAAATGAACAAGATGAGGAATACAAAAGCAATTATCTTGTTGCTTAATGAGCAAATCGTCAAATCCAACTATAGGTCACAACAAATCCAGCTTTTTAAATAAAGCAATAGAACACATAGACATTACCTCTTTTGATGCAAGACCAATCATTGATGGTATGTCTAAAATGTCTTTTACATCAAGAGAAACAGCTAATGCAGCGCAAATTTATAACGAAATGTTAAATGATAAAAACTGTACTATTTTCTTAACTTTGGCTGGTTCAACTTCTGCTGCAGGATGTATGAAAGTTTATGCTGATTTAGTTAAAAATAACATGGTCGATGCTATCGTTTCAACTGGGGCATCCATTGTTGATATGGATTTTTTTGAAGCTCTTGGCTTTAAGCACTATCAAGGGTCTCAATTCCAAAACGACAATATATTGAGAGAACACTATATTGATAGAATATATGATACATATATTGATGAGGATCAACTTCAAGCGTGTGATAAAACAGTTGGTGAAATAGCAGATCAATTAGAACCTAGACCCTATACTTCTCGTGAGTTTATAAAAGAAATGGGAAAATATTTAACAAAAAATTCGAAGAAAAAAGAATCTTTGATTCAACTTGCCTACGAAAATGATGTACCAATATTCTGCCCTGCATTTACAGATTCTAGCGCTGGATTTGGTTTAGTAATGCATCAAGAAAGAAATCCTAAAAAACATTTAACAATTGACTCTGTAAGAGATTTTAGAGAACTTACAGAAATTAAAATTAAATCAAAAACTTCGGGTTTATTAATGATCGGTGGTGGCGTTCCTAAGAACTATATTCAAGACACAGTAATCTGTGCTGAACTTCTAGGAAAAGAAGTTGATATGCACAAATATGCTATACAAATTACTGTTGCTGACGTTAGAGATGGAGCGTGCAGTTCTTCTACATTAAAAGAAGCAAGTTCATGGGGTAAAGTAGATACAGCGAGAGAACAAATGGTTTTTGCTGAAGCAACTAGTGTTATACCTTTAATAGCAAGCGATGCATTTCATAGAGGCTACTGGAAGAATAGACCAAAAAGGAGTTTTTCTAAATTATTTAAATAAAAGATGTCTTCACTAACTAAAGTAGCTTTGGTGCAGATGAAGATGGACGATGATCCAGAAAAGAATCTCTCTAAAGCCATTGAAAAAATTAAATTAGCAAAAAAAAAGGGGGCACAAATTGTTTGTTTACCCGAGCTATTTCTAACTCATTATTTTTGCCAAGAAGAAAATCACGATAACTTTGCGATAGCAGAAAAAATACCTGGGAAGACTACTGATATATTATGCGAATTAGCAAAAAAAATAAGTGTAATAATAATTGTTCCACTTTTTGAAAAGAAAGTTTCAGGTCTCTATCATAACTCATGCGTTGTGATTGATGAAAAAGGAAAGATTTTTGGTCATTACAGAAAAATGCACATCCCTGATGATCCTCAATATTATGAAAAATTTTATTTCACACCAGGGGATTTAGGTTTTAAAAGTTTCAATACAAAACATGGTACAATTGGAACTTTAATATGCTGGGATCAATGGTTTCCAGAAGCTGCGCGCCTAACGGCTTTAAAAGGTGCAGAAATTATATTTTATCCAACAGCAATAGGATGGCATTTACGTGAAAAAAAAGAGTTTGGTAAATCACAATTAAATGCATGGCTTACAATTCAAAGATCACACGCTATAGCAAATGGTGTATTTGTTGTTTCTGTTAACAGAGTAGGTATTGAAGGCAAAAAAGATAAATCTATAGAATTTTGGGGTAATTCAATCGTTTTTGACCCTAATGGAAATATTATTGCTGAGGCTAGTAACAACAAGGAAGAGATTATTATCACTAACATTGATCTGAGCAAAGTTGAGAAAGTAAGACAGCATTGGCCTTTCCTAAGAGATAGAAGAATTGATCAATATCACGGTCTATTAAAAAATCCTTCCGATGAATGAAAATCTGGCATCCTTGGGTTATAGAATGCCAGCAGAGTGGGAAAAGCAAAGCTCTACATGGTTAGCATGGCCACATAATAAAAATGACTGGCCTAATAAATTTGAAAATATTCCATCAACTTTTGCAAAAATAGCTTCAGCATTATCTAAAGTTCAAAACGTTGATATTTTAATTCAATCAAGATCAGTTAAAAATAATATTAAGAAAATTTTAATTAAAGAAAGAACGAACCTTAATAAAATTAATTTTCATATTATTAAGACAAATAGAGTTTGGACTAGAGATACTGGACCTATTTTTCTAGTAAACGATCTTTTAAAAAAAAAGATTATGACTAATTTTCATTTCAATGCGTGGGCAAAATATAAAGATTACAATTTTGACAATAATATTAAGCCGCAAATAGCAAAAATTAAAAATATAGATTTAATAGACGTAAAAGCAAAAATTAAAAATAAAATTAAAGATGTTATATTGGAAGGTGGGGCAATTGATGTGAATGGAAAAGGAACATTAATCGCAACAAAAGAATGTTTATTAAGCAAAGTTCAAGAAAGAAATCCTGGATTAAGTAGAGAAAGACTAGAAACAATCTTAAGCGAAAGTTTAAGTATAAAAAATTTTATATGGCTTAATAAGGGTATCGTTGGTGATGATACTCATGGTCATATCGATGACATCACAAGATTTTTTGATGATGACAAAATATTTACAGCAATGGAATATAAAAAAAGTGACGAAAATTACTCAGCTTTAAATGAAAATTTAAAAATCTTAAAAAAATCTAGAAATCATTTAGGTAAACAAAATACAATTGTAGAAATACCTATGCCATCACCTTTAATTATTGAAGACACAAGAGTGCCTGCTAGCTACTTAAATTTTTATATAGCAAATAAAATTGTGTTACTTCCAATCTTTGAAGATAAAAATGACGATAAAGCTTTTCAGATTTTGGAAAAGCATTTTAAAAATAGAAAAATTGTTCCAATTAATTGCCGTGATCTTATTTGGGGATTTGGAGCAATTCATTGCATGACTCAACAAGAGCCAGCTATATAAGCTTTAAATTAATTAAATCTTTTTTCTGCCAAGATATATCAACCGTGGCCCCTTTATCTTCTAAATTATAAAAATTAATAATTGCAGATAATCTTTCTAAAAAAACTTTTGCTATAAAAATACCAAGACCCAACCCCTCTTTATTATTACCAAGATCCTTTTTATTAATATAAGGATCTCCTAAAAATCCTAATATTTGCTTTGAAAAACCTACTCCATCATCTTCTACTTTTATTCTCAACTCATCTTGATTAGATAATAGAAAAATCTCAACTTTATTTGATGAAAACTTTAATGCATTATCAATGATATTCTTAAGACTATAAATAATTTCAATTTTCTTTGTAATTAAATAATCTTTTTTATAGTTTTCTTCATTAATAATTATTTTTTTCTTACTTAAATCTTTAAATGAATCCACAATCTCATGAATAATAATTTTAAATGATGCTTTATCAAAAAATTTATCTTCTTTTTCAGAATAGGGATTTTTTGATATCTGCTTTAATATATCGCTACATCTTTTAGATTGAGAAATAAGCAAATCTAAATCTTGATTAAACTTGTTATTTGATCCTATCTCTTTCTTTAACTCTTTAGCCACTAAAGATATGGTATTTAAAGGCGTTCCCAATTCATGTGCTGCTGCTGCTGCTAGACCTCCTAAAGATTTCAATTCTTGCTCTCTTAAAAATATTTGTTGCAAAAAATTAAATGCCTCATTTCTTTGTGCACTTTCTATTGCTAATCTTTGTGAATAAATAGCTAAAAATATTATTGTCGTACATAATGCCAATACTAATCCTAAAATGTAAAATTTTGGAAAAAGATAATTATTTTCAAGTCCTGGTAATTCAAAATAAAAAAGAGATAAAATAATAATTAATACAATTGATAAAAAACCTATCAGAATACTGCTTCTTAAATTTAAAAATCCTGCAGCAATTGTAATTGGAGCAACAATTAATATTGAAAATGGATTTGTTAGCCCGCCAGTTAAAAATAGTAATCCAAATAACTGAAACAAATCATAAAGGATGCTAAAAGTAGCTTGTTTATTAGACAATAGATCTGTTTTTTTTGATCTAATTTGGAGAACGATATTAAGAAAAGAAGAAAATAAAACTAATAAATAACAATACTCAATATTAAAAGTAAAATTAAAGTAAAAAAATACGATTGATATTGTTACAAACTGACCAAAAATTGCAACCCAACGAATATTAATTAGTGTTAAAAGTTTTATCTGATTATCATTTAGCTCTGGTAATTTTGCTAAATTCATTAAACTAGATATCTAGATTATTTACATTAATTGCGTTTTTATTAATAAAATCTTTTCTTGGAACAACATCTTCGCCCATTAAAATTTTGAAAATTTCTCTATCTCGATCACCTGGATTAGTAGTTTCATTATCAACATCATTTCCAGAATAATTTACTTTTAACAATGTATTGTTTTCTGGATTTAGAGTTGTTTCCCACAATTCTTCTGGGTTCATTTCTCCTAGTCCCTTAAATCGCTGTATAGAGATAGATTTTTTTCCTTCTTCTATTATTTTTTTTAGAAAATCTATTGGAGAATAAATATCGATTTTTTCATTAGCAGAATTAATCATGTGGCAATTTTTTCTGAAAACTTTCAGCATATCACCTAATAGACTTAATTCTTCTACATGCTTGGTATTTAAAAAATCTAAACTTAATTTTTTAACAATAGTTTCTTCATAATATTTTTTTTCTAAAATAAATGAATTTTCTTTAAACGAACCTGTCCATAAATTATTTTCTGCATTATTACCAAATCTATTTAAATATTCTGCTGCAGCTTGTATGGCGCCATTTTTTTTCTTACCATTAGAATCATCTCGAATTAAAAAATCTTTTTTATCTTTATAAAAACTTCCAACGACAGTTAGAGCTTCGACTAACTCTTTATCAAAATCTTTTCCTAAATTTTTTACTCTTGAATCAAATCTTCTGCAGTATTCTATGATCTCATCGAAATTTTCTTCTTTTACTTTTCCATTTTCTTCTGAGAAAAATTTAATATTATCTTTGGCTGTATCAATAGTGATATCAAAAAGATCTTCATCGTTTTTGATGTAAGAGATTTTTTTTCCTACTTTGATTTTATATAAAGGTGGTTGCGCTATATAAATTTTTCCATTTTTAATAAGTTCATTAAATGGTTCATTATTAAAAAAAGTTAATAATAAAGTTCTTATATGAGATCCGTCGACATCCGCATCGGTCATAATAATAATCTTTCCATATCTTAATTTCTCTAAACTAAAATCATCAAATCCAGTACCAATAGCGTTAATTAAAGTTATAATTTCGTTTGAAGAAAGCATCTTGGCATAAACCTTTTTTGCCTCTGCAGGATCTAACTTGCTTGACCCGTTATTTTTTGAATCAACATAGGTATTTAAAATCTTTCCTCTTAAAGGCAAAACCGCCTGAAATTCCCTATTTCTTGCCTGTTTAGCAGATCCACCCGCTGAATCCCCCTCTACTATAAATAATTCGGCTTTATCTTTATCCTTTGTCTGACAATCGGCCAATTTACCTGGCAAACTAGAAATATCTAATGCGCTTTTTCTTCTAACACTCTCTCTCGCTTTTCTAGCAAGTTCTCTGGCTAGAGCGGCTTGTGAGATTTTATTTACAAGGGCTTTTGTAATTTTATTATTTTGATCAAACCAGACTTCAAGTTTTTCATTAACTATTCCTTCTACTACTGGACGGACTTCTGATGAAACTAATTTTTCTTTAGTTTGGGATGAAAATTTAGGATCCTTAACTTTTACTGATATTATTGCAGTCAATCCTTCTCTGACATCGTCTCCAGTTACAGAAATTTTTTCTTTCTTTAAAATGCTATTATCGACAACATATTTATTTATAGTTCTTGTTAATGCATTTCTAAAACCAACTAAATGTGTTCCGCCATCTTTTTGCGGTATGTTATTTGTAAAAGTTACAATTTGTTCTTGGTAACCGGCATTCCAAACCAGAGCCACTTCTAATTGAATGTCATTCTTACTTCCTGAAATATATATTGGTTTTGTAAAAAGATTTTCACCCGTTTCTGACTTAAGCTTTTCTTTATTTTTATCAAAATCAATTACAAATTCTGCAATACCGCCATCAAACTTATATTCAGATCTTTTTACTTTTTCTTCTCGCTTATCTTCTAGAATAATTTGAATACTCTTATTAAGGTAGGCTAATTCTTTAATTCTTTTTTTTAAAATATTGATATCGAATACTGTGGTAGTAAATATTTTTTTTGAAGGCAAAAAAGTTACTGAGGTACCATTTGCTTTCTTCGCATCACCAATTTGCTTTAAAGATTTTATAGTAACTCCATCTTTAAATTCTGCGAGATATTCTTTATTTTTTCTAAAAATATTTAATTTTAAATTTTCAGACAAAGCATTCACCACGGAAACTCCTACTCCATGTAATCCACCTGAAATTTTATATGAATCGTGATCAAATTTTCCACCAGAATGTAACTGGGTCATAATTACTTCTGCCGCAGATATTCCTTCTTCTTTATGCATATCAACGGGTATACCTCTTCCATTATCTTCAACAGTAACACTTTGATCTTTATTTAATGAAACATAAATTTCATTACAGTGACCTGCTAAAGCTTCATCTATAGAGTTATCAATGACTTCAAAAACCATATGGTGCAGACCAGTGCCATCATCTGTGTCACCAATATACATTCCCGGTCTTTTTCTAACCGCATCTAAGCCTTTTAAAACTTTAATTGAGTCTGCTTCGTATGAATTATTTTGAGGTTTTTTTTGTAAATTTTCTGGCATTTATGAATTTTTTTTGAAGCCTTTTATAACATTTTTTACCCCTAATTAAGACAAGGTAATTGTTATAATTTTACAAAAAATGCTTTATTTTCAATAGTTTGGAACTGTTGTATATTGTTTCCTGTATACCAAGTTTGCATCCCTATTTTTGCAATTTCATTGAAAAAAAGTTCAAGATTTTTGCCATCAATATGGGACACAATTTCATCAAATAAAAGTATCGAATTTATATTTTTAGATTTCATTAACAAAATAAATGCCAATATTAATGATATTAATATTTTTTTTTGCTCACCTGTTGAACAAAAGTCAGAATTTAATTTGGTTTCCTCATTAAAAAATTCAAAAATATCAAACTGCGGACCTACACTATTTCTTTTTATTATTTGATCAATCTCACGTTTTTCAAAATATTTATTTTCAAAAAATTTATAAAAGTCTTTTTTGCTTATATTTTGATCTAAATCATAAGAATTTTTTATATTTAATTTAATTTTTAAAAAATTATTTAATTTTTTTGAAATAATATTATTAATATCTTTAATAAACACTCTTCTATAGGTAAAAATATTCCACAATTCATTTATCATTTTCTTTTCTAAAATATTCAACCATTGTAAATCTTGATTTTCTTTTAATAATTGAATTCTCTCTTCTGAAATTTTTTTAAAGTTACCTAAATTTTTTTTATAATCTAAATTGTAATTAGAAATAATTTTGTCTAGAAATTTTCTTTTAATACTATCTCCTTCATACATAATTTTATCCATTTGAGGAGTTAACCAAGTAAAATTTATATTCTTGAAGACTTCAGTTAAGCTGGATTTGTTATTATCAATATTTAAATATTTTTTTACTTTATCTTCTTTTGATTCAAAAATTACGTCGACTTTGTAATCTTTTTTTTCATAACTAATAATTGTGGAAATAACTGTTTTGTCTTTAGAATCTTTTTTTATACAGTCCTCTATTAATGTTCCCCTAATTCCTTTTTTATCTGCAATGAGTGACATAGCCTCTAGTATGTTGGTTTTGCCACTACCATTTGGACCAATAATGCAAATGATCGGATGATTAGTTTTGAGCTCGGTAAAAGAATGTGATCTAAAATTCTGTAATTTTATATCTTTAATCAGGAACATTTAATCATGCCACTCTCATTGGCATAATAACATGTAAAGTATTAATATCTGCTGGATCGTGAACTAATACTGGTGATGAAGGGTCTTTAGCATAAATCATTACATTTTTGTCTTCGATAACGCCTCCCACATCAATTAAGTATTTAGAATTAAAACCAATTTCTAAATCTGGTCCGCTGTAACTTAGAATAATTTCTTCAACACCGTCACCTGCGCTAGGATCATTAACTAACAATTTTAAAATATCTTTATTCACTACAAGTTTTAATGTTCCCTTACGATCAGAGGACAATGAGTTAATCCTATCAATAGTAGAAATAAATGATGATAAATTCACTGTTATTTTGTTGCTATTATCTGTTGGTATTACTTTTGAATAATCCGGGAATCTGCCGTCAATAACTTTAGAAATTAAAGTTATATCATTTATAGAAAATCTGATTTTAGTTTTGCTTGCAGTAATTTTTAGTTCTGAATTCTCTTCTTGAAGTATTGTAACTAGCTCAAATAATGTTTTTTTAGGTAATATAACAGACTCGAAAGTCACATCTTTATCTAATACTAATCTGCTTTTTGATAATCTGTGACCGTCGGTAGCAACTGCCGAAAGGTATAATTGATTATTTTCATTTGTTTTGTGTAAATATATTCCATTCAAATAATGTCTAGTTTCATCATTTGAGATTGCAAACTTAGTCTTATTAAGTAATTTTAAAAATATAGAAGAACTAATTGCTAGAGCTTCTCCTTCAACATCATCTTGGGTAATAGGAAAATCTTTTGGTGGTAAACATTTTAAATTAAAATTTGATTTTGCTGAAATCAAAGAAAGTTGCCCATCGGTCTTTTGCGAAATTAATATTTCTGATCCTGATGGTAATTTTCTAACCAAATCATAAATAACTTGGGCTGTTGTAGTTGTTGAGCCTTCTTTTATGATTTCACCTTTAATAACTTCAATAATAATAATATCTAAATCTGTAGCAGAAATAGTAATTTTTCCATTTGATGCATCTAATAAAACATTAGATAATATTGGAATAGTATTTTTTTTCTCAACTATACCCTGTATATGAGAAAGACTTTTAAGAAATAGGTCTCTATTTAACTTAAGTTCCATTAAATAGTTTTAGTTAATTTTTGATTAAGATCTTTAATTTCATTTTCGAAATTTTTATCTTGGATCATTAATTCCTCTACTTTTTTAATAGCATGGATAACAGTTGTATGATCTCTTCCAGAAAATCTTCTACCAATGTCAGGTAAAGATTTTGTAGTCATTTTCTTTGATAAATACATTGCAATTTGCCTTGGCCTTGCAACAGATCTGGATCTTCTTGATGACATAAAATCGTGCATCGAAATATTATAATAAGAAACGACTGTTTTTTGTATATCTTCTACAGTGACATTAGTTTCAATTTTATTCAAAGAATCTCTTAAGATATTCTTAGCTTCGACGACAGAGATTTTTCGATTATTAATATTTAAATGAGCAGCTATTCTATTAAATGCACCTATCATCTCTCTAACGCTAAGCTTTAATTCATTCGCAATAAAACTAATAACTTCATCATCTATAACAATATTTTTTTCTGAGGCATGAAATTCTTTTAAACATCTTTGTTTTAAAATTTTAACTCTTTGTTCGAAATCTGGACTTTGAATATCAACAACTAAACCACCTGATAGTCTCGATTTAATTCTATCTTGTATTCTGTCCAGTTCGTTTGGTGGTCTGTCGCAAGAAATAACTATTTGCGAGCCAGATTCTATTAACGCATTAAACGTGTGAAAAAACTCTTCTTGAGTCACATCTTTTCCACTTACAAATTGTATATCATCTATAATTAAAACTTTTGCACTTCTAAAAATATCCTTAAATTTTACTACATCATTGTTTTTTATAGATCTAACAAATTGATACATAAATCTTTCAGCAGACACGTAAATAACTTTATCTATCTTTTTTAATAATTTATTTCCAATAGCATTTAATAGATGAGTTTTTCCTAAACCAACTCCTCCATAAATATAAAGTGGATTATATTTATTTAAATTATCAACAATTCTATTGGCTGCTGTGAAAGCAAGTTCATTACTTTTTCCAACTATGAAGTTATCAAAAACTAATCTTTCATCAATTTTTGAAAGTCCATAACTACCACTATCTTGAATTAGATCTTTCTTTTCAAAATCAATTACGTTTGATTTATTGTTGTTTTTTATCTCAACTCTTTCTGAAATCTGAAACTCTATACGTGTAATATTTGTGTCTAGTTTTTTATATAAATCTAAAATTTTGTCAGCATAATGAGCAACGATCCAATCACGAATAAATCGAGTTTTTACATTAAGAACTAAAGTATTAAAATTTATTTTAGTAAAATTAATGTTTTGTAACCAGCTTGTGTATACATCCTTGCCATAAAGTCCTAATAGAGATTGTTGTAATGAGTCCCATCTCGCTTTATCACTATTAAAATTATCTTTAAAATTTATTTGGTTTGGCATTTAAATTATTTTTAAAAAAACAATGTGTTCTATTTTTTTTGCATTGTAAACACAAGTAAAGAATTTATTTTTTTTTAATTTACAACTTAAAGGATCAAACTTTTTAGTTGTCAAAAAATTATAAGATCAACTAATAATTGATAAAAAAAATTTTATAATTTAGAGATTTGTTTTGAAATACGAGAAACTTTTCTTGAAACAGTAGTTCTTTTTAAAGAACCTTTTTTGGAAGCTTTCATAACCTGAGATTGAAAATTTGAAAATAATTTCAGAGCTTTTGCTTTATCTTTTGATTTAATTGCTTCTTCGATTATCTTTACCGCAGCTTTATATTTCCCAACTCTAATTTTATTAACTTGAGTTCTTTTTTTTATTTTTTTTACTGCGCGAATAGCAGAGACTGTATTTGCCATATTTTTAGGGCATTATATATAAGTTGAAGATATTAGGGTCAATTACTTAATTTTGACATTCTCTACAAAAAAAACTTGCTCTCCCATGAGATACAACCCTTGCTATTAGACCAGAACATCCTGACCTAGAACATTTCAAACCTTCCCTATCATAAACTTTAAATTCATTTTGAAAGCGACCTTTTTGACCAACTGAAGACTGAAAATCTTTTATGCTTGAACCACCTAATTTAATAGCCTTTTTAAGAACTCTTCTAATAGAAAAATAAAGCCTATCAATATCTATTAAGTTTAATTTAGAAGAAATTTTACTAGGTTGTATTCTTGCTAAAAAAAGAATTTCATTTGCATAAATATTTCCAATTCCAGCGATAAAACACTGGTCCATTAATAAAGTTTTTATCGTTCTTTGTGTGGCTCTAGCTTTTAATACTAAATAATCTTTCGTTAAATTTTTACTGAGTGGCTCAGGCCCCAATTTACTTAAAAATTTATTAGCATCTAATTTAGAGATTTTATCTAATAAAAAAAAACCAAATCTTCTAGGATCATTATAAACCACTTTTAAATTATTAGAAAAAAAAAATTCTAAATGATTATGCTTTATTGAAAATTCATTAGAGTAGTAACTAGTTTTTAAAAAATCTTTAGAATAACTATTCTTAATTAAAAACTTTCCTGACATTCCTAAATGAGCGATCACTACATAATTATTCTTTAGATAAATCAAAATATATTTAGATCTTCTTAAAACCTTAATAATCTTTTGATTAATTACAATCTTTTTAAAGTTTGCAGGAATTTTAAATCTTAAATTAAAATTATTTATTTTTATATTCTTAATAACTTTATTCTCAATAAATTTTAATAAGGTTCTTTTAGTTACTTCTACTTCTGGTAATTCTGGCATTAACTATATGACTATTGATTGTAAATGTTCTATATTTAAAGAATGCAAGATACTAATACAAAACAAGATTCAAAAAAAGACTTCGTCAATACAGTTTTCAATTCTGTATTTAAAAAATATGATCTTATGAATGACATCATGTCATTTGGTATTCACCGTCTATGGAAAAGTAATTTGATTGATTGGATGCAACCTAAGCTAAATTCAAAATTAATTGATATGGCTGCTGGAACTGGAGATATGACAAAACTTTTTATTGAACGTACCAACTTTACTGGTCAGGCAATGATGGTTGATCAAAATATTGAGATGCTAAATGAAGGTAAAAAAAAACTTGAGCATTATAAAAATATTGATTCTTTACACGCTAGTGCAGAAGAAGTTCCTTTAAAAGAATCTAGTTTTGATTACTACATAATCAGTTTTGGTATAAGAAACGTAACAGATATAAAAAAAACACTAAGTGAGGCTTATCGACTACTTAAACCAGGCGGAAGATTTATGTGTTTAGAGTTTTCAAAAATTAATAATGAAATTATTGAAAAATTTTATTCTGTTTATTCAAGTTTTATTCCTCATATTGGAAGAGTAGTTGCTGGCGATAAGAAACCCTATGAATATTTATTACAAAGCATCAAAGATTTTTATAACCAAGAACAATTATTAAACCTTATGAAAGAGGCTAAGTTTATAAATACGGAATATAGAAACTTAACAACTGGTATTGCTGCAATTCATTCGGGTTGGAAAATACAATAATTTAAAATGCTATCTAATTTTTTTACTCTTATTAAAATTGGCAGAGCTTTAGCAAAATCTAATAGTTTATCTATTTTTGAAGAATTTTATAAACCACCACTATCTATTAAAGTTTTAATAAAAATTTTTGGCTTTACTACTTTTAATAAAGACTCTGTAAACAAAAGTGCTGGTGAAAGATTAAAAAATGCTTTTTTAACTTTAGGTCCTGCTTTTATAAAACTGGGTCAATTTCTTGCAACCCGTCCTGATATTGTTGGTGAAGAATTTGCAAAAGAGTTACAAAAACTTCAAGATCAAATGCCCGCTTTTGATATCTCTCAGTCAAAGGAAGCTTTACGAAAAGAATTAGGTGAAGAAAAATATCAACAAATTACTTATTTAAGTAAACCCATTGCCGCCGCATCTATTGCACAAGTTCATTTTGCTAAAATTATTAACAATGAAAAAAAAGAAATTGATGTTGCTGTCAAAATATTAAGACCCAATATAGAAAAAATTTTTAATAAAGAATTAAATGCTCTAAGATTTTTAGCATCGGTAATTGAATTTAGTGTTAAGAAAAGTCGCAGATTAAAATTAGTAAAAATCATAGATCTTCTTAAAGAAATTACGAACATTGAAATGGATTTAAGATATGAAGCAGCAGCCGCAAGTGAACTTAAAAAAAATACAGCACAAGATGAAGGCTTTAAAGTTCCATCTATATATTGGGATTTTACGTCTCAAAGAATTTTAACCATTGAAAAAGTAGAAGGCATTTCAATTAAGGATAAAGAATTGCTTATCAAAAATAAAATTGATTTAAAAAAAATATCAAGATTACTAATACAAAATTTTTTAAGACAAGCAGTTGGAGATGGTTTTTTTCATGGCGACATGCACCAGGGCAATTTGTTTGTCGATAATAATGAAAATATTGTGCCTGTAGATTTTGGAATTATGGGCCGACTAGATATTGCAAATAGAAAATATTTAGCTGAAATATTGTATGGTTTTATCAACCGTGACTATGAAAAGGTCGCAAAAGTCCATTTTATTGCAGGTTTAGTTCCAAATACTGAGTCTTTAGATCAATTCACTCAAGCTCTAAGAACTATTGGAGAGCCTATTTTTGGACAATTATCTAAGAATATTTCTGCTGGGAAGTTGCTTGCTAGACTTTTTGAAGTAACAGAAAAATTTAATATGGTTACTCAACCACAATTGTTATTGCTACAAAAAACAATGGTAGTAGTTGAAGGGGTTGCAAGATCATTAGATGAGGATGCAAATATTTGGGAAATTTCAAAACCAGTATTGCAAGGTTGGCTTAACAACGAGATTGGTCCTAAAAATAGAATAGATAAAATATTAAAAACAACAACAGAACTTTTAGATAAACTTCCAGAATTACCTGAAATGATTAATCGTGCAAACAAAGCTATGGAGCTTTTAAGTTCATATGAGTTTATAAAAAATCAAAACCAAAGTAATGAATATGAAATTAAACTAAAATCTTCAAAACTAAAAAAGACTTATCTAATTATAGGTTTATTAATTATTGTAATTATATTGCTAATAGTATTCAAATAGCGCGATGATAAATTCAATTAAGAACAAAAAAATTTTAATCGTCATCGGCGGAGGAATAGCCGCTTACAAGGTTCTTGATGTTATTAGAGAACTTAAAAAGAATAACTGTGAAGTTAAAACCATTCTAACTAACTCTGGAAAAGAGTTTGTAACGCCACTATCAATTTCTGCTCTTTCTAAAAATAAAGTTTTTGAAAATTTATTTGATCCTAATAATGAAGGAGAAATGGATCATATAGCACTATCTAGATGGTGCGATTTAATACTTGTTGCGCCGACAACTGCAAATTTGATGGCAAATTTTGCACGCGGTGAGGCTAAAGATTTTGCAACAACAGTTATTATGGCTTCCAACAAGCCTATTTTTCTTGCTCCAGCAATGAATGTAGAGATGTGGAATAATCCTGCTAATAAAGAAAATTTTCAAAAGCTTATTCAATTTAAATATAAATTTATTGGACCAGCTATTGGTGAAATGGCTTGCGGAGAAATAGGAATTGGTAAAATGTCTTCTCCTGAAGAAATTATTCTAACTATTAAAAATTATTTTCTCTCAAAGAATTTATTTAATAATAAGAATTTGAAAGCCTTAGTGACAGCAGGATCAACACGAGAATATATTGATCCGGTAAGATTTTTATCCAATGAATCTTCTGGAAAACAAGGGTTTGAAATTGCAAAATCATTAAATGATATAGGCTTTAAAACAAAATTAGTTATTGGCCCAAATTCACTAGATATTAAAAATCAAGATAATCTTGAAGTAATTAATGTCACAACCGCAAAACAAATGTTTGAAGCTTGCAAAGATAATTTACCAGTAGATGTTGCGGTTTGCACCGCTGCGGTTTCTGATTTTAAAATTAAAAACTATAATGAAGAAAAAATTAAAAAAGAAGGATTAGAAGATTTTAATTTAGAACTTGAAAAAAATATTGATATTTTATCTTTTATCTCTAGCCAAAATATTAATCGACCAAGACTAGTGGTTGGTTTTGCAGCGGAGACAAGAGATGTCATTGAAAATGCACAAAAAAAAATCCAAAGCAAACACTGCGATTGGATCGTCGCGAATAATGTAGCTGATAAATCTATAGGCTTTAACTCAGATTATAATGAAGTTTTTTTAATTTCTAAAAATAAAGAAGTTGAAAAATTTAACAAAACTACAAAATCAGAAATTGCAAAAAAATTATCTAACAAAATTCTTCACGCTCTTATTCAATAATGGTTAAAATTTTAGTTAAAAAAATAAATTATAAGCACAAGGATTTGCCTAAATATGAAACAGTGGGCTCTTCTGGTTTAGATTTAATTGCTAATATAGATAAGGAAATAGTTTTAAAACCTAGTGAAAGAACATTAGTACCAACGGGCCTGTCTGTAGCTATTCCTGAAAATTATGAGATACAAATAAGACCAAGATCAGGACTTGCAGCGAAGAATGGGATTAGTGTTTTAAATACACCTGGAACAGTGGATGCTGATTATCGAGGTGAAATTAAGGTAATATTAATAAATCTAAGTTTAGAAAATTTTAAAATTGAACCCGGACAAAGAATTGCTCAAATGGTGTTATGTCCCGTTGTAAAAGCAGAATTACTTGAAGTAGATACACTTCCTGAGTCAGTTCGTGGAAGCGGGGGATTTGGATCAACGGGCAGATAAATATTCATGAAGCTTAGTTATGACGATGTCAAAAGATACATTGCTCATATCAATTTAAAAAAAATTGGCAGCTTTGGTCAAAAAAAAATCATAGATACAAAAATTCTGATTATTGGTGTTGGCGGATTAGGCTCCCCCGTTGCTCTCTATCTTGCTTCATCTGGGATTAGTAATATCGGAATTGCGGATCATGACAAAATTAATATTTCAAATCTACATCGACAAATCTTATTTAATGAAAAGGATATTAATAAGTTTAAAGCAGATATTGCTGAAAAAAAATTAAAAAAAATTAATTCTAAAATAAAAATTAAAAAATTTAAAACTAAAATTGATAGTAACAACATAGGTAAAATTGCAAAAGAATATGATCTCATCATCGATGGGACTGACAGTTTTAAATCTAAATTATTAATTAACGATTACTGTTATAAAAATAAAAAGATCTTAATTTGCGGCGCTATAAGCAAGTTCGACGGTCATGTTTTTGTTTTTAATTTTAAAAAGAAAAACTCTCCTTGTCTTAGATGTTTTATGCCAGAAATTCCAAGTACAGAAATGATAGATTGTCAAAGCGAAGGAGTTTTATCTACTCTTGCAGGAATGATAGGAACAATTATGGCTAATGAAGCTATTCGTGAAATATTAAATTTTGAAAACTCGTTGTGTGGAAGCATCCTAATTATTAGTGCTGAAAATCTTTTAATTAAAAAAATTAAATTAAATAAAAATAAGAACTGTATTAAAAAAATTAAATGAGTTTTAAAACAACAATTGTTATTTTATCTTTTATCATTTTTACAAGCACAGATTTACTAGCACAAAAAATAATCACTAAAAAATATCTTAGTATTAGAACCAGTGTTGCAAATCTTAGAATTGGACCTTCGCCTACCCATCCTATCGCTTTCGTATATGAAAAAAAGAATATGCCAGTTGAAGTAATTGACGAATTTGAGGTGTGGAGAAAAGTTAAAGATTATCAAGGTGACATTGGCTGGATTCATTTAAGTCAACTCTCTCGAAAAAGAACTTTATTAACTTTAAAGGATGGAATTGTTCTTTTTAAAAATGCAACAATCTATTCAAGACCGATTATTAAAATTGGAAATTTAGAAGCTGCCGCTATTAAAAAATGTATTCCAAATTGGTGTTTGATTGAAATTCAAAAATATAAAGGATGGATACAAACCGATCACGTTTGGGGCTTAGAAAATAAAGAAATTATTAATTAAATTTGTAAAATCTGCTATTAAATTGTAAATTAACAATCAATTATCAATAATTTTAATTCTCTAAAAATTTCATGAAACAACAAAATAAATACAATTATCAAGACTTGCTTGATTGTGCTGAGGGGAAATTATTTGGACCTGGTAATGCAAAATTACCTGCTCCACCAATGTTGATGTTTGATAGAATTACTTCAATCACAGCTGAGGGTGGATCGTTTAATAAAGGTGAAATTTTAGCAGAATTAGACATCAAAGATAATTTGTGGTTTTTCGAATGTCATTTTAAAGGAGATCCTGTGATGCCTGGATGTTTAGGATTAGATGCAATGTGGCAACTTTTGGGATTTTATCTTGGTTGGTTAGGAAATCCTGGTTACGGTCGAGCACTTGGTGTGAATGAGGTAAAATTTACAGGAGAAGTTGTAAAAAAAGTAAAACTTGTAAAATATGTCATTAATATCAAAAGATTATTAAGAAAAGGCGAAACTTGTGTTGGTTTAGCTGATGGTTTAGTCTTTGCGGACAACAAAGAAATATATAACGCTAAAAATCTTAAAGTTGGTTTATTTAAAAGTTAGGGAGAATTGATGCGAAGAGTTGTAATCACAGGTTCAGGGATAGTATCATGCATTGGTAATAATAAAAAAGAAGTTTTAGATTCTCTTCTTAATACTAAATCTGGAATAACCTTTTCTGAAGAATATAAAAAATACAATTTTAAAAGCCAAGTCTGCGGTATTCCTAATATTAAGTACGAAGATTTAATTGATAGAAAAGTTTTGAGATTTATGGGCGATGGCTCAGCTTATGCTTATCTCTCAATGAAAGAAGCAATTGAAGAATCCGGTCTAACTGAAAAAGAAATTAGCAACGAAAAAACTGGAATTATTATCGGATCGGGTGGCCCTTCAATTAAAAACGTAATGTTTGCGATTGATTCAACAAGAGCATCCGGTCCTAAAAAAATGGGTCCTTTTATTGTACCAAGAACAATGGCAAGCACATGCTCTGCAACACTTGCAACACCATTTAAAATCAAAGGAGTTAATTATTCAATTAGTTCTGCTTGTGCAACGAGCGCACATTGTATTGGTAATGCTATGGAACTTATCCAATTTGGAAAACAAGATATTGTTTTTGCGGGAGGCGGTGAAGAAATAGATTGGAGCCTTTCTGCAATGTTTGATGCAATGACTGCATTATCATCAAAATATAACGATACACCACAAACGGCTTCTAGGCCTTACGATTCAAGCAGAGACGGCTTTATAATCGCAGGAGGAGCAGGTGTTGTCGTATTAGAGGAGTATGAACACGCCAAAGCTAGAGGAGCTAAAATTTTAGCCGAAATTACAGGATATGGAGCCACATCTGATGGTTATGATATGGTTGCACCATCTGGCGAAGGTGCTGTTAGATGTATGAAAATGTCTATGCAGAATCTAAGAAATTCAAAGGTAGATTATGTTAACACTCACGGAACTTCTACTCCTGTGGGAGATACAAAAGAAATCGAGGCAATGAAAGAAGTTTTTAAAGATAAAGTTCCTCCTTTTAGTTCAACAAAATCAATCACAGGACATTCGCTTGGTGCTACTTCAGTGCAAGAAGCTATTTACTGTCTATTGATGATGAAAAATAGATTTATAGCAGCATCAGCAAACGTGAAGGATTTAGATGAAAAAATAAAAGGTTTACCTATTGTGACCGAAGTTAAAAAAAATGTAGATTTAAATTGTATAATGTCTAATAGCTTTGGTTTTGGTGGAACGAATGCAAC
>NZ_JAYQPI010000004.1:0-56566 GCF_038145245.1 Candidatus Allofontibacter sp.
TTGCCAACCCTGATGTCTGATCCTAAAATTTTCATATTTATTCTGAGAACATATATCTATTTTTTAAACATGTTTACAGCAGTTAATGGGTTTTTCATGTTACTTTTCCATATACTAGCTGAACATGCTATATAATTTGCTCCAGCATTTAATATTTTTACATAATTTTTTTGATTAATTCCTCCTATTGCAACAATAGGTTTGTTGATATTCTTTTTAGCCCATCTAATTAAACTCAATTTTGCTCTATATTTTGTTTTTTTAGTTTTGGTTTGATAAAAAGCACCAAAAGCTAAATAGCTTGCTTTATTAGCAGAAGCTTTTGCAGCAAGTATCTTAGAGTTGTGACAAGTTATGCCAATAATTGATTTTTTTTTTAATATTTTTCTTGCAAAGTTTATAGACATATCTTGTTGTCCAAGATGACAACCATCAGCATCTAATATTTTTGCAATATAAGGATCGTCATTTACAATAAAATTAACTTTATATTTTCTAGTAAGTAGTAATATTTTTTTTCCAAGAAATATAATTTTTTTTCTTTTTTGATTTTTAATTCTAAGTTGAAAAAATTTTATAATATTACTTGTGAAAATAAGTTCCAGTTTTTTAAGAAAAATTTTATGATCTAAAATTTTTTCAGGAGAAATTAAGTAAAGAAATTTACTCAATAAATTAAGCCGCTTTTTTTTCTAAATCTAATTTCCACTTTCCAATCGAGGCAAGGCTATTCATTTCAGATCTTATATCAAATACTGCTTGAACAGTGGCTTTGTCATTAATATTCTTTGCCCAAGTTTTTAGTGCACTTTGCTGCAATGCTCTACCGTATGAAAAGGTAAATGCAAACTTTGTATCATTTATTTTATTAATAGAATTAAGATTTTCAGTTGCTTCAATTTCGCTTTGTCCCCCTGAAAGGAAAGCTATTCCAGGAACTTCTTTTGGAACATTTTTTTTTAGGCAATCAAGAGTTTTTTCAGCAACTTCTTCGGTTATATTTTTTTTGCCAGACTCAGAACCGTTTAATATCATGTTTGGTTTTAACACTATTCCTTTCAAATTTACTTTGTGTATGATTAGTTGATTAAAACATTCAGTTAAAACTGAAGAAGTGACATCATAACATTTTCTAATATCATGGTTCCCATCCATCAAAACTTCAGGCTCAACAATTGGAACCATATTTGTATCTTGAACAATAGCAGCATATCTTGCAAGCGCATGCGCATTCGCTACTATCGCAGTTTTTGACGGGTAGATATTTGATATATCATAGACAGCTCTCCATTTAGTAAATCGAGCTCCTAATTTATAATATTCGATTAATCTATCTTTAAGACCATCTAGTCCTTCAGTAATTTTTTCATTATTTGACAGAGCAAGAGGCTTAACCCCTTTATCAACTTTAATTCCAGGAATAATTCCTTGGTCACTTAATAATTTTGAAATAGTTTTACCACTGGATGCAGTTTGTTTTATTGTTTCGTCAAATAATATTACTCCACTTATAAAATTTTGAACTTTTTTAGATGTAAAAATTGCTTCTCGAAATTTTAATCTGTTTATTTCTGTAGAAGGAATCTTTACAGAATCTAATCTTTTAGTCATCGTGCTATTGCTTTCGTCAGCAGCTAAAATTCCTTTGCCTTTTTGTACCATTGCAAGAGCAATAGACTCGATACTATTCATAGAACTAATCTTTTAGTTATTTAAAAATTATTTTTCAAGGACTTTTAGTCCAGGAAGTATTTTTCCTTCAAGCCATTCTAAAAAAGCACCACCTGCAGTTGAGATGTAACTGAAACCATCTTCAGCTTTTGCTTTTTTGATTGCTGCAGCAGTATCTCCACCTCCAGCTATAGATATTAATAATTTTTTTTGAGTATTTACTTTAATTAATTGTGCAACTTTGTTGCTTCCATTAGCAAAAAAGTCTTTTTCAAAAAATCCTAACGGACCATTCCAGAGCAAAGTTTTAGATAAATTAATAATTTCACTAATATTTTTTATTGTATTAGCTCCAATGTCATAAATAATATCATCAGAATCAATTTCAGATAAACTTTTATTTTTTCCTGCAGTATTTTCATTATTTGAAACAATAACATCCTTAGGAATTATTAATTTACAGTTATTATTGTTAGCTGTGTTTATAATTTCTTTTATAGTCTCTTCTTTATTTGGTTCAAATAAAGATTTTCCAATCTTGAAATTATTATATTTTATAAAATTATTGGCCATAGCTCCTCCGATAATCATAAAATCTACTTTTTTAATTAAGTTAGAAATTAAATCAATTTTTGTAGATATTTTTGAGCCACCAATAATACAAGTAACAGGTTTATTTGATTTATTAAAAATTTTTTCTAAAGAATTTAATTCGTTAATGATTGTTTCTCCGGCATACGATTTTACATATTTAGTTATTCCAGTCACAGAAGCGTGAGCCCGATGGGAGCAAGAAAATGCCTCATTTATATAAATATCCGCAAGATCTGCTAATTGTTTTGAAAATTCAGTATCATTTTTCTCTTCTTCTTTGTGGAATCTAATATTTTCTAGAAGAAATAAATCTTTATCTGATTGTTTTATATTATTTTTAGTTTCAATATTTAAGTAATTATCTAAAAAGACAATTTCTTTTTTAAAAATATTCTCTAACTTATTTTTAATTTGATTGAGAGATAATCCATCTTTGCCATTTTTTTGAGGTCTTCCTAAATGGGAACATAAGATAATTTTAGTTCTTTTGGATAATAGCTTATTAATAATATCTTTCATTTTAACGATCTTTGTATCGTCAATTATTTTTCCATCTTTGATTGGAATATTAAAATCTACTCTTAAAAAAATAGTTTTATTCTTAATATCTTCGTTGTTTGAAAGCGTACTTAGATTATTCATTAAAGAGCTTAATTATTTATAATTTTTTTTTATTTCAGATACAATATTTTCAGAAGTAAGACCAAAATGTTTATATATATGTTTGTAAGGAGCGCTTTTCCCAAATGAATTAATTCCAAAAGAGATTCCATTAGATGTATATTTCTCCCAACCTATTGTCACCCCAGCTTCAATTGTTACTCTAAAAGAGCTTTTTCCTAAAATTTTATTTTTATATTCTTGAGATTGTTTTTCAAATAATTCTAAACAAGGCATAGAAATAACTTTCGATTCTATATTTTGCTCAAGTAATTTTTTTTGAACATTTAAAGCTATCTCTACTTCCGATCCAGTTGCAATAATTGTTAGATTGCAATTATCTTTATTAGAGTCACTCAATATGTATCCACCATATTGTGTTAAATTTTCTTTAGATTCTTTTTTTCTAACCATTGGTAAATCTTGTCTCGTAAGAGCAAGAACACTAGGAGATGTATTTGATTTTAATGCTAATTCCCAAGCCTCTAAAGTTTCTATAGAGTCAGCCGGTCTAAATACATTTAAGTTTGGAATCGATCTTAAACTAAATAGTTGTTCTATCGGTTGATGGGTAGGTCCATCCTCTCCAAGGCCGATAGAGTCATGTGTTAGCACATATATAACTCTTTGCTTCATTAAAGCTGCCAATCTAATTGAGGGTTTGCAATAATCAGAGAATATTAAAAATGTTCCCCCATAAGGAATAGTAGTTTGGTCTAGAGCTAAACCATTCATTACACCACACATACCATGTTCCCTTATTCCATAGTGAATGTACGTTCCGTTAAAATTATTGGCTTTGATTATTTTTTGTGATGATGATTTTGTATTATTAGAACCAGTTAAATCTGCAGAACCTCCTATAAGTTCTGGAATAAATGTTGTAATTGCCTCAAGACATGCTTCTGAAGATTTTCTTGTTGCAATAGGTTTTGAATTATCAAAAAATTTATCTTTAATTTGATTAATCTTCTCATTAAAATTTTTCGGTAAATTTCCAGATTTAATTCTTAAAAGTTCCTCTTTTTTATTTTTTTCTAATTTATCAAAATTTTTCTTCCAATTTTCTTCATGTTTTTTTCCAGTAGTAATTAATTTTCTCCATTCTTTTAAAATATCTTCAGGCACTTCAAATGGTTGGTATGGCCATTTAAGTTTTTTTCTAACTAACTCAATTTCAGCACCTCCCAAAGGACTTCCGTGGACTGAAGCCGTATTACTTTTATTTGGAGAGCCATAACCAATGACTGTTTTGCAAGATATAACTGTTGGTTTTTTTGCTTTTTGCGCTTTATTTATAGCTTTAGAAATTTGATTATGATCATGACCATTAATTTCAATTAAATCCCAATTATATGAAGCAAATCTTTTTTTATAGTTATCAGAAATGCTAAGGTTTGTGTTTCCGTCGATAGAAATAGAGTTATTGTCAAAAAATAATATTAAATTTTTAAGCTTTAAGTGTCCAGCCAGACTCATTGCTTCGTGACTAATACCTTCCATTAAGCAACCATCACCAGCAATAACATAAGTCTTGTGATTACAAATCTTTTCACCAAATTTTTTTCTATTAATTTCTTCAGCTAAAGCAAAGCCAACAGCATTAGCAATACCTTGGCCTAAAGGACCTGTGGTTGTTTCTATTCCAGAGTTTTTTTCATACTCAGGATGTCCAGCACAAATAGAATTTAATTGTCTAAAATTTTTAATATCTTCAATTGTAACAGTTTTATAACCAGATAAATATAAAACAGAGTACAACAACATAGAGCCATGACCTGCTGATAAAACAAATCTATCTCTATTGAACCATGAAGGATTAAGAGGGTTAAATTTTAAAAATTTATTAAAAAGAATCGTTGCAACATCAGCCATGCCCATAGGCATACCTGGGTGACCAGAATTTGCTTTTTGTACTGCGTCAATTGACAAAAATCTTATTGCGTTAGCTAGATCTGAGTAATTATTTTTTGCCATGAAACATAGATAGACTTGGATTGCAGGAATTATTATTATGTTTAAGATGCAAATTAAACAATTTTTTTTAGTTTAATGAATTTAAAAAATAAAGAAACACAGCTATTCGAAACTTTAAACAAACTAGATTCAATCGCAGATTTAATTAAAAACTCCAAGGAAGAAAGCAGTTATTTAAAAAAATTGAGTTCTCGGTTAGAAAAAGAAAAAGAAGAATTACATCAAAAGTCAAAAAATTTAGAACAAGAAAAAGATAATATCGTTAATGAATTAAAAGTTTTCGAACAAAAACTAAATAATCAAGACTCAAGTAATCATGAATTATTAAATAAAATTGACCTTATAGAAAAAGAAAATGAGACTATAAAAGATGAGTTAGCTAAAATGGAATTAGAATTAGAGGAGTCCAGATATAAAATAACTGAAACTGAAAATATAAATAAAAATTTGAAAGAAGAGGTAAATTCCGTTCAAAGTGAACTGCAGTCAACAAAAGAACAATTGGAACAAATATTAAAAAATAAAAAAATGTTTGTTAAAAAAATTGATGAATTAAGCCAAGAGACCGATGCTATGTTGGGAGAGTTTGATAAATGGTAAACGTTACTGTTAAGTTTAATAATCGAGATTACATTCTTTCTTGCGAGGATGGGCAAGAACAGGAATTAGAAAAACTATCTTTGCATTTAAATTCAAAGTTTGAACAACTTAAAAATGATCTTGGAAATATTGGCGAAAGTAAACTTTTATTAATTAGCTCTATCCAGGTTATCGATGAGATGTTCACTATTAAAGAGTCTATAGAAAGACTTAAAAAGCAAAACAAGACTTTACTTGATAAATTTAAAGAAATTAAAAGCTTATCAATATTGTATAAGGAAGATAAAGAAAATGAGATTAAAAGTCTTCAAACAGAACTGCAAGACCTTAAAAGTAAAATTTCAGATAATGAAAAGAACTATTCAGAGTCTTTAGAAAAAGTTTCAAATTCAATAAATAATTTTCTAGAAAAAATTAATTAAATTTAATGAAAAAAGAATTAAGGAAATACTTTTTTTCCTTAAGAAGGAAAAAATATTTTAATTTAAAAGAAAAAGATTTTATTCCCCTATTTAAAGAAATTATGAAATATAAAAATAATACCGTTGCTTCATATTATTCTGTGAACTTTGAATTAGATTTAAAAATTTTTAATACATTATTATTTAAAAAAGGAGTCTCATTATCATTACCATTTATTAATCAAAATAATAAATTGATGGAATTTAAAGAATGGAAACTAAATAGTGTTTTGCAATTAAATAAATATGGAATACCGCAAACTTATATCCACGCCAAAACTTTAATACCTGATGTTTTCTTGGTTCCGCTGTTAGCTTTTGATAAATATGGTAATAGGCTTGGTTATGGTTCTGGATATTATGATAAATATTTTAACATGTTAAATAAAAATAAAAAAAAATTTAGTACAATCGGTATTGGTTTTTCATTTCAAAAAAAAGAAAAATTAAAAAAATTAAAAACAGATTTTTGCTTGGATGCAGTTTTTACAGAAAAGGGATTTTTAAATATTTAATGAATTTTTTGTTCTTAGGCGACATTGTTGGTAGATCTGGGAGGGATATAGTTTTATCCGAATTACCAAAAATAAAAACTAAAGAAGAAATAGATTTTGTTATAGTGAATGGAGAAAATGCAGCTGGTGGATATGGAATTACTAAAAAGATTTGTGATGAATTATTTTCTGTTGGCGTTGATGTAATTACTTCTGGAAATCATATTTGGGATCAAAAGGAAACGGCAGATTTTATATCTGCAGAAAAAAGATTACTGAGACCATTGAATTTTATAGAGGGAACTCCAGGATCTGGTTGTGAAATTTATTTTTTAAAAAATAATAAAAAAGTTGCTGTAATTAATATTATGGGAAATGTTTATATGAAAAAAGCAGATGATGTTTTCAATTGTATCTCTCTTAAATTGCAATCATTAAAATTAAAGAAGGATGTAGATTTTATCATCGTTGATATCCACGCTGAGATAACTAGTGAAAAAATGGCTATGGGTCATTTTCTTGATGGTCAAGTAACATTAGTTGTAGGAACGCATAGTCATGTTCCAACTTATGATTTTAGAATTCTAAATAATGGAACTGCTTATCAAACTGATGCTGGGATGTGTGGAGATTATGATTCAGTTATAGGAATGAATAAAGATGCAGCATTAAAAAAATTTTTAAAGCAACCAAATCTTGAACGTTTGGCTCCAGCATTAGGTAAAGGAACTTTGTCTGGAATTAAGGTTATAGCTGATGAAAAGACTGGTCTTGCAAAGGAAATAAAACCTATCACTATTGGCGCTCATTTTAATCAAAGATCATTTTAATATTATGGCAGGTCATTCGCATTTTAAAAATATGATGCACAGAAAGGGACGTGCAGACAAGATACGTTCTAAGCTCTTTACTAAACTTTCAAGAGAAATAACTGTTTCAGCAAAACTTGGAACACCAGACCCAGAAATGAATCCAAGATTGCGAGCCGCTGTTCAAGCAGCACGAGCAGCGAATATGCCAAAAGATAATATTGAAAGAGCTATAAAAAAATCACAAGGTAATATTGACAATACCTATGAATTTTCAAGATATGAGGGATTTGGTCCTGGAAGAACAGGAGTCATTGTAGAAGTACTAACCGACAATAAAAATCGCTCAGTGTCAAATATTAGAACTATATTTCAAAAATTTGGAGGGACTTTAAGCGAATCTGGATCTGTTAGTTATCAATTTGAACAAATAGGGCAAATCAAGATAAAGAAAGAATTAATGAGCGCAAACGATGCTTTAGAACTTGCTATTAATGCAGGGGCAGAAGATTGTGTGACCACAGATCTTTATCATGAAATTAATTGCAAAAAAGAAGAATTTAATTCTGTTAGAGAAGAAATAGAGAAAAAAATTAAAGATTTTAGTTTCGCAGGTCTTATTTGGAATCCTCTTAGTAAAGTTAATTTAGACAAAGAAACATTTACTAAAGTTATAAATTTTTTAGATCAAATAGAAGATGATGACGATGTTCAGAATGTTTTTACGAATTTTGAAGTTGACGAGAAATTACTAGAAGGAGCGAATTAAAAAATTGTTAGTATTTTCTATTGATCCAGGAGTAAGTGGAGCCATCTGTATTTTCAAAAATAAAGATATTTTAGAAATATTTGATGTTCCAACAATGGTTGATGGAAAAAAGAATAAAAGACAAATTAATTCTGCACAAGTTACTCATATATTCAAAAGTTTTTTAAATGAAAGTGATAAAGTTTCAGTAATCGTAGAACAAGTAAATGCTATGCCAGGTCAAGGAGTAACTAGTATGTTTAATTTTGGACAGTCTTTTGGAATTATTAAGGGAATATGTGCGGCACTAGGCTTTCCAATTTATTTTGTAAGACCAGCAAAATGGAAAAAACATTTTAATTTGATTGGATCAGTTAAAGATGCAAGTAGAACAAAAGTAATAGAAATTTACCCAAATATATCTCCAAAGCTTGCCAGAAAAAAAGATTCTAATAAAGCAGATGCAATTTTAATTGGAAAATATTTTATAGACAATTACAAAAACGATAGTTTTTATGGCTAGCATAGTAAAAAAATTTATTTATCAAACCAAAGTTTATTATGAAGATACTGATGCCGGAGGAATAGTTTATTATGCAAATTATTTAAAGTACTTTGAAAGGGCCAGAACTGAGTTAATTTATTCTCTTGGCTATAATCATAAGTATTTGAATGAAGAATTAAAAATTAATATTGTAGTCCATAAGTTTAATATTACATATAAAAAATCTTTTAGATTTGAGGATAAAGTGACCATTGAAACGATTGTCAATAAAGTATCCAACTTAAGAATAGAAATGACACAAAACGCTTTAAGAGATAAAGAAATTATAGCTGAAGCCTTCGTAGAATTAGTCATTATAGATGAACTTGGAAAACCTAAAATAATTTCTGAGGATTTAAAAGCAAAATTAGGCTCCTGCATATAACAAAGCGCTAGATATTTGTCGCGAAGACAAATAAATGACAAGTTTTAAAATTAAAAAACATTAAAACTAAATAAAAATAATTATGAATTTTGCAGCTAGTAACTTTTCTTTTTTTTCATTATTTTTCAAAGCAGATTTTGTTGTTAAATTTGTAATTATTATTTTAATTGCAGCCTCTGTTTATTCTTGGGCAATTATTATTGAAAAATATAAATTATTCAAAAAAATTAATGGAACATCATCATTTTTTGAGGAGCAGTTTTGGTCTTCAAAATCTGCGGACAGTTTATATAAAAAATTAGAGGATTATAATGAAGATCCTATGGCAAATGTATTTAAAGCTGGCATGGATTTTATGATAAAAAATAAATCTAGATCTACAGCCGTTCAAGAAAGAGTTTTGCAAGCTTTGGGTAGCGCAATAGATAAAGAGATGGAAACTGTAGAGAAAAAATTAACTTTTTTAGCTACAGTTGGATCAACAGCTCCATTTATTGGTTTATTTGGAACTGTATGGGGGATTATGAATTCATTTCAATCTATTGCTATCTCTAAAAACACTAGTCTTGCTATTGTAGCGCCAGGAATTGCAGAAGCATTATTTGCAACAGCCTTAGGTTTGTTAGCTGCGATACCAGCAGTTGTTGCTTACAATAAGTTTACTAGTGACTCAAAAAAATATTCAACACGTTTAGAAAATTTTAGCCAATCATTTATTTCTATTACATAAATGGCTTTTAAAATTCAGAACAATAGATCTCGAAAACGAGAACCTATGAGTGAGATAAACGTTACACCATTTGTCGATGTGATGTTGGTTTTATTAATTATTTTTATGATCACAGCGCCAATGTTAACAGCAGGTGTGTCGGTTAATTTACCCGACAGTTCAGCAAATTCATTACCTGATGATAAAGAGCCTTTGACACTTAGTATTAATGCTAAAGGAGAAACTTTTATTCAAGAAACTCAAGTGGAAACAAGTCAGTTAGTTCCTAAAATTTTAGCAATGTCAAAAAATAGAACTGATACTAGAATTTATGTAAGAGGCGATAAAGCTATAGATTATGGAAAAGTTATGGAAGTGATGGGATTGCTTTCAAGAGCTGGCTTTACAAAGGTTGCTTTAATTTCAGGACCACCGCTTTCTAAACGTAAAAAATAACTTGATGCAAAAGAGCCTTAAAATTTCTTTTATAGCTCATTTTATTATTCTTATTATTAGCAGTGTCACGCTACCTTTTTTAATGGGTAGAGTGCAGGCACCTTTGGTTATATCTGTAGATCTTGTTCAAATTGGAGATAGAACAAATATTCCTTATGCACCCAAAGTCTCCGATGGAGAAAAAACTGATAAAAAAATAAAAGATAGAGTTGTAACTGGACAAGCACCGCCTAAGATCGTGCCAAAAGAAAAACCAGATGCTGTTCCTTTACCAGAAAATATAAAAAAAATTAAAGAATTATTAGAAAAAAGACAAAACCCAGTTAAAGTTGAAGAATTAAAAAAACAAACTTCTGAATTTGAAAAAAAAGAAATTTTTGATCCAAATAAGATTTCTGCACTTATAGATAAATCTAAAAAAGACAATGCAGAAGCTAATAATAAACCAAGTTTAGAAGCTACTCAGAGCCAGCAAAAAAATATAGTCACATCTAAACTAACAATAACTCAAGAAGACGCCATTAAAGCTCAAATATTTAAATGTTGGAATATACCCATTGGACTTCCATATAATGAGAATTTAACAGTTAGAATAAAGATTAAACTTAATCCTGACGGTTCATTAGTTAGTAGTGAAATTTTAGATCAAGCTAGAATGAGTATGACTGGACAAACATATTATAAGATATTAGCAGAGAGTGCATTGAGAGCTGTTAAATTATGCAATCCTCTTAAAGTACCCTCCAGCGGATATGAAAAGTGGAAAGAAATGCAATTAAACTTTGACGCTAAAGAAATGTTAAAAGGCTAATATGAAATATAAAATTTTTACAATTTTTGCTTTATTTTTTATATTAACAGTAAAATCATTTGCGCTTGTTTCAGTTGATATTACAAGAGGCAATTTAGATCCTTTGCCAACAGCGATCTCAGATTTTTATTTAGACTCAAAATTAAATGATAATATAAAAAAATTACAACTTGAAAGTAAAATTCCTGAACTTATAAAAAATAATCTTTCAAGATCGGGTTTATTTTTTGCACTAGAGAAAAAATCTTTTATACAAAAACCAGAACTTGCTCATAATAAACCAAGATTTGAAGATTGGGCTTTTATAAAAGCTCAAGTACTTGTAACTGGGAAAATTTCATTAGAAAAAGAAAATAGATTGAGAGTTGAATTTAAATTATGGGATGTCGTATCAGCAAATGAATTATCAGCTTTAGCTTTTTATACCGCACCTGATAATTGGAGAAGGGTATCTCATATGATTTCAGATAAGATTTATGAAAGATTAACAGGAGAAAAAGGTTATTTTGATACTAGAATAATTTACGTGGCTGAGAGTGGTCCAAAAGTAGATAGAAAAAAAAGATTAGCAATAATGGATCAAGATGGTTTTGGAGTAAAATATTTAACGCTAGGTAATGAATTAGTCTTAACTCCTAGATTTAACCCTACAAGTCAGCATGTAACTTATATGTCTTACTTTAAGAATTTACCTAGAGTTTACTTATTAAATCTTGAAACTGGAATCCAAGATTTAGTTGGTGATTTTCCAGGAATGACTTTTGCTCCTCGCTTTTCACCTGATGGTAAAAAAATAATCATGAGTTTTGCACAGGAAGGTAACTCTGATATTTATACAATGGATATTAAAACTAGAATTGTTGAAAAAATAACAGATCATCCTTCAATAGATACTTCGCCTTCTTATTCCCCAGATGGTTCTTATATTGCATTTAATTCTGATCGTAGTGGATTTCAGCAAATTTACACAATGAAGAGTGATGGCTCAAACGTGAAAAGAATATCATTTGGAGAGGGACTTTATGGAACTCCAGTTTGGTCACCAAGAGGAGATTTGATTGCTTTTACCAAATTATATAGGAATAAATTTTATATAGGAGTGATGAGATCAGATGGTTCTGGTGAAAGATTATTGACGGAAAATTATTATCAAGAAGCGCCTTCATGGGCTCCCAATGGAAGAGTGCTTATATTTTACCGAGAAACTGCATCTGACAGTGGCGGAAGAGGAGGTGGAGCAAAATTATGGTCTATTGATTTAACAGGTTATAATGAAAGATTAATTCCAACTCCAACAGATGCATCAGATCCATCTTGGTCAGGATTGTTGTCTGGAAAATAATTAAATTATTAGTTGCATTAACTTATTTATTGAATTAACAAAAGAATTTGAAAAATAATAAAAATAATGGAAGGAAATAGTAATGTTATCAAACAATCTAGGTAAAGTTGCTCTAAGTCTCGTAGTAGCTTTATTTTTAGGTGCTTGTGCAACACAACAAGCAACAACAACAACAAAAAGTGATGATGCTTATACTGGAACAGAAACAGTTAAATTCTTAGCTGATGGAGTGCCAGATAGAGTATTTTTTGCAACTAACAAATCAGAATTGACTTCAGCTGCAACTGCAACTCTTGCAAAACAAGCTACATATTTAAAAGCAAACCCAACTTTAAATGTGGTTCTTGAAGGTCACGCCGATGAAAGAGGAACAAGAGAATACAACTTGGCCCTTGGCGAAAGAAGAGCAACAGCAGCTAAAAACTTCTTAATCAGCAATGGTATTGCTGCAAATAGAATTAAGGTTATTAGCTACGGTAAAGAAAAACCTGCTAATCCAGCTTCAAACGTTTTGGCATGGTCGCAAAACCGAAGAGCTGTAACAGTTAAAACTAACTAATATTAAAAACTTTATAAAAGACCCTAATGATAAACTCATTAGGGTCTTTTTTTTGCCATTTAAATTAAATACAATAAATAAGAATGTTTTTTAAAAAAAACTTTTTACTAAAAATCATAATTATTTTCTTTTTTGCGAAATTTGCTTATGCGCAACAAGATAATAAAACAAATGAATTATTAGATAGATTAGAAAAGATTCAAAAAGATATTCAAACCTTAGAGAAAGCTGTTTATAGTAAAAATGCTGCTTTACCTTCAGATAATATTGCGGTCAACGAAGCTTTAACTAGACAATTAGCTAAAATTTCAGAACTGGAAAAGCAAATACAGCAAATGACATCAAAGTTTGAAGAAAATAATTATAAACTTCAGCAGTTGTCAGATCGGTTAAATAAAGTTTCAAATGATAATCAATTAAGATTTCAACAATTAGAAAATAATAAAATTATTAGTGAAAAAGTAAGCGCTCCTAAAGAAGTTACAATAGAAAATAATATTCCGCCTGTTAAAAAAAATGAAACTAATATTTTAAATTCTGAAGAAGTTATAATCGAAGAAGAGATTAACTCAGAAAAAGAAAAAGTTAATCAAGACCAAGAAAAAGTAACCGAGTCTGAAAATATAAAATTAAAAGAAAAAGTTAATAAACCTAAAACAAAAATTTTGCCAAAAGCTTCAACTGCTGAACAATATAAATATGCAATGAATATCATGAAAAATGGAGATTTTGAAAAAGCTGAGACTGCTTTTAAAGAATTTGTAGATACTCATCCAAAGCATGAACTCGCAGGAAGCGCACAATTTTGGTATGCGGAAACATTTTACATAAGACAACTTTATGATGACGCTGCGACAGCTTTTTTAGACGGTTATCAAAAATATCCTAATAGTCCAAAAGCTCCAGAGAATTTATTAAAATTAGGCGTCACTCTTGCAGAACTTGGTGAAATTGAACAAGGTTGTAAGATGATTATTAATTTAAAAAAAGCATATCCTAAGACTGATGCTGCAATTTTACAAAAATCATCTTATGAAAAGAAAAGATTTAATTGTGGTAAATCTTAAGCTATTAGAAGTTAAAAAAATAAATCAGATTTATTTTCATTTCAGAGAAAAAATTTCATCTTTTGTTGGCAAAGAAAAATTTGCTATTGCGGTATCCGGAGGTAGCGATAGTTTGGCTTTAAGTGTGCTTGCAAAGTTGTATTCATTAGAGAATGATAATGATTTTGTTGCTTTAATTATTGATCATAAATTAAGAAAAAATTCTACTAATGAAGCAAAACAAACTTATTTAAATTTAACAAAAAATAAGATCAAAGCGAAAATTTTAAGTTATCAGGGTAAAAGATTTTTTTCTAATATCCAAAAAAAAGCTAGAGATTTACGATATGATTTGTTTGAGAAATATTGTGAAAAAAATAAAATTAAATTTCTAATTCTTGCCCATCATCAAGATGATTTAATTGAAAATTTTTATATAAGATTAATTAGAGGCAGCGGTATAAAAGGCTTAACATCATTACAAAATATTTTTGAATTTAACAAAAATTTTTATCTTTTAAGACCTTTATTAAATTTTAATAAACAAGAATTATTAAATGTGACTAAAGCATCTTATTCATCATGGATTAAAGACCCATCAAATAAAAATGATAAATTTTTAAGAGTTAGAATTAGAAAAATCCAAAGCAAATTGCAGAAAGAAGGATTTGACCCAAAACGTATTATTAAAACTATTGAAAATCTTAATACTGCAAAGAATTCACTAGAATTTTATATTTTTAAATCAGAAAAAAAGTATCTAAATTTTTATAAAGAAGGTTATGCAACTCTTAAGTCTTCTATTTTTAAAAATGAAGCACAAGAAGTAATTTTTAGAACTCTTATTAAAGCAATTCATTTTGTTTCTGGCGAATATTATCCGCCAAGATCGGACAGTTTAAAAACTTTAATGAAAAATTTATCGACAAAATCTTATAAATCATCAACTTTAGGAGGATGCTTAATTGAAAAAAATAAAAATTTAATTTCATTTTTTAGAGAAGATAGAAATGTTGCCGTTGAAACTTTAAATAAAGTAAAACAAAAAAAAAATTGGGATGATCGTTTTTTAGTTTGTAAAAATTTTAACAATCAACAACAATTTGTTGTCAAAAGATTAGGAACTGATGGGATTGAATATTTAAAAAAAAATAAATTCAATTATATGAGCAAGATTCCAGCACAAGCAAAAAAAACTTTACCGTCTTTTTGGAATAATAATGGGGAATTGTTATTTGTTCCTTTCCTTAATTTTAAGAACAGAAAATACAATATAAAAAATGATAGTTTTGCAGTAACTTATCTCAGATTTATTTGAGAATAGTACTTGTTTAATTTAAAATAATGACTACTTTTAAAGTATGAATTTGCGTAATTTAATGATGTGGGGCGTAATCGTTCTACTCGTTTTAGGACTATATAATCTTTTTCAAAATCCAGGTTCAATTACTGGTAAAACTGAAATGCCTTTTTCTACTTTCTTAACAGAAGTAGACAAAGGTAACGTTGCATCAGTTGACATTAGAGGAAATGAAATTTCAGGAAGTTTTAGAGATGGCAAAGGTTTTAAAACTTATTCTCCAAATTATCCAAATCTAGTAGAAAAATTATCAGCAAAAGGTGTTTCAATTACTGCTGGACCTAGAGAAGAAAAGGGACCTTCATTGTGGGGAGTAATATTATCATGGTTTCCGATGTTGCTACTTATTGGAGTGTGGATATTTTTCATGCGTCAGATGCAAGGTGGCAAAGGTGGAGCTATGGGATTTGGAAGGTCTAAAGCAAAATTACTAACTGAGGCTCATGGTAGAGTAACATTCCAAGATGTTGCTGGAGTTGAAGAGGCAAAAGAAGAATTAGAAGAAATTGTTCATTTTTTAAAAGACCCTAGAAAATTTCAAAAATTAGGAGGAAGAATTCCAAAAGGCGCTTTACTTGTGGGACCTCCAGGAACTGGTAAGACTTTATTAGCAAGAGCAATTGCCGGAGAAGCAAATGTTCCTTTCTTTACAATTTCAGGTTCAGACTTTGTAGAAATGTTTGTTGGAGTTGGAGCATCTAGAGTTAGAGATATGTTTGAACAAGGAAAAAAGAGCGCTCCTTGTATTATATTCATAGATGAGATTGATGCTGTTGGTAGAAGTAGAGGTGCTGGATTAGGCGGTGGTAACGATGAGAGAGAACAAACATTAAATCAGCTGCTTGTTGAAATGGATGGATTTGAAACTAATGATGGAGTGATTTTAATTGCTGCAACAAACAGACCAGATGTTTTAGATCCTGCTTTACTGAGACCAGGTCGTTTTGATAGACAAGTTGTTGTATCTAACCCAGATATTATTGGCAGAGAAGCTATTTTAAAAGTTCATCTTAAAAAGATTACAACTGGTCCAGACGTAAATCCCAAAGTTATAGCAAGAGGTACGCCTGGTTTTTCAGGTGCCGATCTTGCAAATATTGTTAATGAATCCGCTTTGCTTGCTGCAAGAAAAAATAAAAGAATTGTTACTATGTCTGATCTTGAAGAAGCTAAAGATAAAGTCATGATGGGGGCAGAAAGAAGATCTATGATCATGACAGAAGAAGAAAAAACTTTAACTGCTTATCATGAAGGCGGACATGCAGTTGTCGCTTTATATGAGCAAACTTCTGATCCAATTCATAAAGCAACAATTATTCCAAGAGGCAGAGCTTTAGGTATGGTAATGAGACTTCCAGAAAGAGATCAATTGTCTGTAACCAGAGAAAAAATGTACGGAGATATTTCTGTTGCAATGGGAGGAAGAATTGCTGAGGAAATGATTTTTGGTTATGACAAAGTTACCTCTGGAGCATCATCTGACATCGAAATGGTAACAAAAATGGCAAAAAATATGGTCACAAGATATGGAATGAGTGATCAATTAGGACCTATTGCTTATCAAGAAAATGAAGAAGAAGTATTTTTAGGAAGATCTGTTTCTAGACAGCAAAACGTTTCAGAAGAAACGGCTAAAAAAATTGATGCTGAAGTTAAAAAAATTGTCGAGTCCGGATATACAAGAGCTAAAAAAATATTATCCGAGAAAATTGACGACCTTCATAAAGTTGCAAAAGCTTTATTAACATATGAAACGTTATCAGGTGAAGAAATTAAGAAAATAGTTTTTGAAAATATTTATCCAAAACGTCTATCTGCAAAAGAAGAGGTTAGTACCACTAAGAAAAAATTAGGTAGCGCTTTAGGAACGATAGGTTTAAAGCCTAATACGCAAAGTTAATCTAACTTTTCTTCCATGAAGGGCACTTATATAAGGCCAACAAATATAGTTTATGGCCAAAAGGCCAATTATTTTATTCAAAATGGAACAGCCAAAAGTCTTTGCGGACTTGAAAATTTGGGATTTTTATCAGTAGAAATTTTAAAAAGACAATCAGATTCAAATATAGTTGAAGAATATAGTGTTCAAGAAATAGAAAATTTAGAATTTAAAAATGAAATACAAAGTGATTTGGATAAAATAACATTCAAAAGGAGTAATATTTTAAATTTAGATCTTAAAAATCCTATTTTAATGGGAGTCTTAAATGTTACTCCAGACAGTTTTTCTGATGGAGGAAAATATAATAATACTTTTAGAGCACTTGATCATGTAAAAGACATGATAGACTTTGGAGCACATATTATTGATGTTGGTGGAGAGTCGACAAGACCTGGTGCTAAATCAGTTAGCGAGCAAGATGAAATAGCAAGAGTATCAGACACAATTCAATTAATAAAAAATAAATATCCAAAACAATTAGTTTCAATAGACACAAGAAAATCTAAAGTTATGCAACATGGATTAAGTATTGGAGTTGATATAATTAATGATGTTTCTGCATTAGATTTCGATGAACAATCTTATCAAGTTGTAAAAGATTCTGGAAAACCAATTATTTTAAATCATTCACAAGGTATACCGGAGAATATGCAAAATAATCCAACTTATGAAAATGTGTTACTAGATATCTTTGATTATTTTGAGAAAAAAATTAAATTTTTAAAAGATAATGGAATTAAAGATGAACAAATTATTATTGATCCAGGAATTGGTTTTGGAAAAACTTTAGAACATAACTTAGAAATTATTTCTAAGATTTCACTTTTTCATAGTTTAGGTTATCCGATAATGGTGGGGCCTTCGCGAAAAAGTTTTATAGGTAAAATTATGGGAGAAAAAGATAATCCTCAAAGATTAGGGGGCACAATTGGCTCTGTTTTGTATTCTTATTTACAAGGTATTCAGCTATTTAGAGTTCATGATATACAAGAAACCAACGAAGCTCTTAAAGTTTATTCACAATTTTTAAAAAAATAATAATGAAAAAATATTTTGGAACTGACGGTATTAGAGGAGAAGTTAATAAGGGAAACATTACAGGAGAAATGTTCTTTAGATTTGGTCTTGCTGCTGGAACGTATTTTTCTAATCAAAACAAGCAAAGGCATAAAGCAATTATCGCAAAAGATACACGTTTATCAGGTTATATGCTTGAACCTGCTTTAGTATCAGGACTTATTTCTTCTGGTATGGATGTTTTATTGCTTGGACCATTACCAACTAATGGACTTGCGATGTTAACAAAATCTATGAAAGCAGATCTTGGAATTATGTTAACAGCATCACACAATCCCCATATCGACAATGGATTAAAACTTTTTGGTCCTGACGGAATGAAACTTTCTGACAAAGTAGAAAAGCAAATCGAAAAATTAATCGATGATAAAATAGAAAAATATTTAGTTAAGCCAAATTTATTAGGAAGAGCAAAAAGGTTAGAAGATGCAACTGAAAATTACATAGGAATATTAAAAAACATTTTTTCGAGATCATTTAATTTGTCAGGAGTTAAAATATTCTTAGATTGCGCTAATGGCGCTGCATATAAATCTGCACCTGCTTTGCTTCGTGAATTAGGAGCTGAAGTTATAGCTATTGGAATTAACCCAGACGGTTTTAATATTAATAAAAATTGCGGTTCTACACATCCAGAACTTATTCAACAATCAGTAAAAACTCATAAAGCAGATATTGGTATAGCGTTTGATGGGGATGCGGATCGGGTCATTATGTGCGATGAAAAAGGAGATATTATTGATGGAGATCAAATTATTGCAATGATTGCGAAAAATTGGAAAAAGAAAAAAATCTTAAAAGGAGGCGTAGTTGGAACATTAATGACTAATCTAGGATTAGAAAATTATTTTAAAGATAATAATATTAAATTTTATAGAGCAGATGTTGGTGACCGATATGTTAAAGAAAAAATGAATAGTTTGAAATACAATTTGGGAGGAGAACAATCAGGACATATTATTCTTGGAAATTTCGCAACGACAGGAGATGGCTTATTAGTTGCTTTAGAAGTTTTAAATTCTTTAAAAAATAATGGCAAAGCAAGTAAGGTATTTTCAGTATTTAAAAAAGTTCCACAAGTATTAGAAAATATTAAGGTTAAGAATAAAAATATTGTTGAAAATAAATCTTTAAAATCAAAAATTGATCAAATTGATAAAAATTTAAAACAGGAAGGTAGATTATTAGTTAGAAAATCAGGAACTGAAAATCTTGTTAGAATAATGGTTGAAAGTTCAGATAAAAAATTAATTAAAGACACTGTAAGTGAAGTAAAGAAACTAATTATGAATTACGTTTAACATTGAAACTAAACTCCAAACTATTAATTATTGCAGGTTCAGACTCTAGTGGTGGAGCTGGTATTCAAGCAGATATAAAAACAGCCACGTCTCTCGGTGTTTATGCAATGACAGCAATTACTGCAATTACTGCTCAAAATACAACAGGAGTAAAATCAATTGTTGCTATTCCTCCAAAAGAAATTTTTAATCAAATTTCATTTTCAGTTAAAGATATTAAGCCAAATTCCGTGAAAATCGGCATGTTGCATAATATAGGTGTCATAAAAGTAGTGATAAAAGCTATTAAAAAAAATAAATTAAAAAACATTGTGATAGATCCTGTGATGGTTGCAAAAGGAGGTCACAAGTTAATAAGTAGTAGTTCTATTAATTATCTTAGAAAAAAACTATTACCCTTTGCATTATTAGTAACGCCAAACATTCCAGAAGCCGAAACATTAATAAAAAAAAAAATTAATAACTTAGAGGATGTAATTAATGCTGGAAAAGAAATACTAAAGTTTGGACCTAAGTTTGTACTTATAAAAGGAGGACATAATAATAAATCTATTATTGAGGATGTACTAGTTTCAAAAGAAAATATTAAAATCTTTAAGAATAAAAAAATTAAAACTAAAAATACGCATGGTACAGGTTGTACATTATCAAGTGCAATCGCTTCTTTTATTTCCAAAAATTATAATATGAACGAATCGTGCAAGCGATCTATTCAGTATGTACATAAAGCAATTTTATTAAATCCAAAATTTGGAAGAGGACATGGGCCAATTAATCATATGGCTTTATTAAATTAAATAATTTAGATCTTTATCGAGATTTAAAAATTTACTTATGACAAACGTTGTAGTTGTAGGCTCTCAGTGGGGTGATGAGGGCAAAGGAAAGATTGTGGATTGGCTTTCAGAGCAAGCTGATGTCGTTATTAGATTTCAAGGTGGTCATAATGCAGGTCATACCCTAGTTATTAACGGAAAAGTTTTTAAATTAAAATTACTCCCATCAGGAATTGTTAGAGGCAATAAGATCTCAATTATTGGAAACGGAGTTGTTATAGATCCTTGGGCTTTACTTGAGGAAATTGAAGAGATTAAAAAAAAAGGAATTGATGTTAACGAAAATAATTTAATTATTTCTGATACAGCAACTTTAATTTTACCATTTCATAAAGAAATGGATGAGATCAGAGAAGATGCTGCAAAATCTAAAATTGGAACAACAAGAAGAGGAATAGGACCAGCCTATGAAGACAAAATTGGTAGACGTTCTATTCGAGTTATGGATCTGCGTTCTAAGACAAATTTAGAGCAAAGACTTGAAGTTATTTTAGAGCATCATAATGCAATCAGAAAAGGACTTAAAAAAAAAATATATAAATCAGAAGAATTAATTAAAGAATTATTAAAAATTGCTCCAAAAATATTAAAATTTTCTCAACCAGTTTGGAAAAAAATTGCTGAATATCAAAATTTAAATAAAAAAATATTATTTGAAGGTGCACAAGGAATATTGCTTGATGTAGACCATGGAACCTATCCTTATGTTACCTCATCAAATACGGTTGCTGGAACAGCATCGGTTGGCACTGGTTGTGGTCCAAAAACAATTGATTATGTTCTTGGAATTACTAAGGCTTACACAACAAGAGTTGGAGAAGGTCCTTTTCCAACAGAACTTAAAGATGCAACTGGAGAATTGATTGGTCAAAGAGGCCATGAATTTGGGACAGTCACTAATAGAAAAAGAAGATGTGGTTGGTTCGATGGAGTCCTTGTTAAACAATCAGCAACCATTTCAGGCATTACAGGTATTGCTCTGACTAAATTAGATGTGCTTGATACGTTAGATGAAATAAAATTTTGTGTTGGTTATAAATTACGCGGCAAAGAAATTGATTTTTTTCCAAGTGCATCAGAAGATCAATTTGCAGTAGAACCTATCTATAAAACTTTTGAAGGCTGGAAGTCTGAAACAAAAGGAATAAGAAATTATAAAGAATTACCTGAAAAGGCAAAAATTTATATCGCAGCTATTGAAGATTTTATTGGTGTTAAAATTGGAAGTATTTCAACAAGTCCTGAAAGAGATGATACGATCTTTGTCGAAGATCCTTTTAATGCGTAATGAAAGGTTTTGTTTTAATATTTTCTAACATTGCTTTTTGAACTTTTTCAAAAGCTCTATTTTCAATTTGTCTTACTCTTTCTCTACTAATCTTATATTTTTGACTAAGTTCTTCTAAAGTTTTTGGTTCATCAATAAGTTTTCTATCGTATAAAATTTCTTTTTCTCTTTCATCTAAAACTTTTAAAGCTGTTTGTAATAAAGCATGTTTTTGATTTAATTCTTGGCGTTGTGAGATCAATAATTCTTGATCGGCATTTTCATCTACAATCCAATCCTGCCATTGACTACCTTGTTCTTCATCAGAAATTTTAGCATTTAAAGATTGTTCTTGTCCTGACATTCTTCTGTTCATGGAAATAACTTCATCTTCATTTACATCTAGTCGATTTGCTATTTCTTTAACATGTGCTTCAGTCATATCACCGCTTTCAATTGCAAAAATCTGGTTTTTTAATTTTCTAAGATTAAAAAATAATTTTTTTTGCGCTGCAGTTGTACCAATTTTAACCAAACTCCATGATCTTAGAATATATTCTTGAATTGAAGCTTTAATCCACCACATTGCATAAGTTGCAAGTCTAAATCCTCTTTCAGGATCAAATTTTTTAACGGCCTGCATTAAACCGATATTTCCTTCAGATATTAATTCTCCCACAGGTAAACCATAACCTCTGTATCCCATTGCAATTTTTGCAACTAATCTTAAATGACTAGTAACTAAAGTATGAGCTGACTCTCTATCTCCTTTTTCGCGCCAATTTTTTGCAAGAATATATTCTTGCTCTGGCTCTAACATTGGGAATTTTCTAATTTTTAATAAATAGGAATTTAAACTTCCTTCAGGTGAAAGAATTGGAAGATTAGAATTTTTTTCATTTTTTTCCATTATATTTATGTAAGCATTATAACTTGTATAACAAGATATTAAAACTTAAGCTTTTTGATTGTTTTTAGTAGATTTTCAAAATCTTTTGGTTTTTCACATTCAAATTCAATTTCTTTTTTTGTAGTTGGATGAATAAATCCAATTGATCTTGCATGTAAAGCTTGTCTTTTAAATCCCTCTAATAATTCTTTAAATTTAGGATCAATGTCTCTAATGAATTTATTTTGTTTTCCATAAATTTGATCTCCAATAATAGGATTGCCATAGGAGGATAAGTGAACGCGTATTTGATGAGTTCTTCCAGTCTCCAGTCTGCATTCTAGAAGACTCATATCGGGAATTTTTTTACCTGAAAAAAATTCCATAGTTTTATAATTTGTAACAGCATCTTTTCCTCTAGAAGTATTAATACTCATTTTTTTTCTATTGAATTTACTTCTGCCAATCATAGAGGAAATTTGCCCAGCACTAGGTTTCATTCTTCCATAAACAAGAACTTCATAGACTCTTTTGATAGTATGTTCTGCAAATTGTTTTGATAAAAAAATATGTGCATTATCATTTTTTGCAACTACTAACAGGCCACTTGTACCTTTATCAATTCTATGAACTATGCCAGGTCTTAACTCTCCCCCAATAGTTGAAAGTTTATTTTTACAATGAAACATTAATGCGTTTACTAAGGTGTTATCAAAATTTCCAGCACCAGGATGAACAACCATTTCTGGAGATTTATTAACAATTAATAAATCTTCATCTTCGAAACGAATATCTAATTTAATATTTTTTGCTGAAATATTAACTTCTTTAGGTTTAGGTATTGAAACTTCTATAATATCAGACGATCGTATTTTGATAGAGGGTTGTGTGATTTGAATTTTATTAATTTTAACAAAGCCTTCATTAATAATATTTTTAATTCTTGTTCTGCTAATTTCTGGAATTAGAACGGCAAGAGCAGAATCTAAACGTTTATTATTTTTTTCTTCTGTTATTTCAAATTTGTATTCGTTTATAGACATGAATTGTAATTTTGGTGGTCTTGCTAGGACTTGAACCTAGAACTCTAGTTTCGAAGACTAGGATGATATCCATTTCACTACAAGACCGAAACTTATTTAATCAGATAAGTTTTATTAATTTATTATTTCGAAGTTAAATTAACAAAGAATAGAATCATCTACCAGAGAATTTTAAGATAGTAGAATGACCAACTTACTTTAAAAAGTTAAAAAATAGATTTGTTATATATTATATATGTGTTTCAAAGTTATTAATGAATTTTTAAATAATAACTAGATAAGAAAATATCCAATTTAACATATTAAATAGATATTGATTTAAGAAATAACCAACAGCTATTATAATAATCATCCATATTATAATTTTAAAGTTTGATAATTTTTTTTTATTTATTTTTTTATCAGTAGATTTATTCACTATTGTTAAAAATAATATTCATTATTAAAAATTATTGTAAGCAAAATAATAATTTTCAGAAAATGTGAAACTATCATAATAAAGTGAATTGATTTAATTTTAATATTTCGTAGCGAAGTAAGTGAATCGTATTTAAAATAATTAAAGTGGGCAAAAATTAAAGTTAATACAGTCAATAATATAAATATTAAAATATAAAAAGCAGGAGCATCAAAGATATTTTCAATATTTAATTTTAGGATAATTAATGAAAGTATAAGGTTCGTTATTAAATATTTTTTAAAAATAGAATTGAATACTCTAATTTGCGTATAATCATCTATCGTTCGCTTTTTGCGGAAAGTAATAAATACAAATATGAAAAATAAAGATAATACTAGCATTATTATTGGCAAGCTGTAGAAAAATGCAAATAACAAGTTAGCCATTTTAAATATTTCTTCTTAATATTATTTAAGAAAAACTAAAAAATTAATTAATTTTAACTGTTACTGTTCTTCGATTTTGTGACCATGCCACAGCATTAGAAGCTGGATTTGCAGGTCTTTCTTTACCATAACTTACAACTTTAATTCTTGATGAAGCTATACCGTTTGCAATTAAGAAATCTTTAACTGCATTTGCTCTTTTTTCACCAAGAGCTAAGTTATACTCTCTTGTTCCTCTTTCATCGGCATGGCCTTCTAAAGTGACATTCAAATTAGGATTATTTTTAAGATAATTTGCTTGCTTTAAAAGGGTATCAATACCTTGAGTTGAGATATTGTATTTGTTAGTTGCAAAAAAGACTCTATCTTTAACTCCGTCGGCTAAAAATTTAATAGTTTCTGTCCCTGCATAAATATCATTATCAATTTCAATTTTATTTACATTTGCTTTTTGTGTTGTGCAGCTAACAATAAGTATAGATAAAAATGCAATAATTATTTTTGAAATATTTTTGATCATGATATTTTTCTCCCCTTAATTATTTTTTTTAGGCTAATTTTTAAATGTGTCCTAATTAAGACAAATTTCAATTATGAGTTTAAATTTCAATCAGAAGGTTATTTATAAAAAATTTTATGATTTTATATCTATAATAATGTTATTTAATTTTAATTGAAGTTCCCTTGAGCCACTCTGATCTTTGATTTTTATAATATTCTTTTTTCCAAATAGGTGCTCTAATTTTGATTTGTTCAATTAAATATCTAGATAATTGATAAGCTTCATTTCTGTGTTTGCATGATACTGCAATTATAATTGAAGGTTTTCCCAATGGAACATACCCTTTGGCATGTTCTATAAAAACTTTTGCTTTTTTTAATTTAAATTTTTTAACTCCTTCAGTATAAATTTTTTTAAAAATTTTTATTACAAGCTTATCAAAAGCATCATAAGTAATACCTGTAACGTTCCTATTATTGTTATTTTTTCTTATATTCCCTATAAAAAAAATACTCGCACCAGCATTAAAATCTTTTATAAATTTTTCTGCTTTTTTAATGCTAATTTTTTTTGTATCAACAATTTTTGCGTGTATCATTAACCTCCTCCAATTGGTGGTATAATAGAAATAATCTTATCTTTCTTTAAAATGTAAGAGTCTCCTACAATTTCATTTTGTTCGGAGCAAAACGCTGATTTTCTTATAAGATCTTTATAAGATTTATTTAAATTATGTTTTTCTTCAATAATTTCTATTAATTTTTTTCTAATATCTTTAACTTTTATTCTTTTATTAAACTTTAGATGTAAAGTTGAACTTTTAAAAATATCTTTGGAATTTCCAAATAATTTTATTTTAATTTTCATAATAAATTAAATTTATTTGTTATTTAAATTTTTAGAATAAATCTTGTAAAAATTCTGGTAGTCCATTTGGATTTATCCATGTTCCTGACTTGCCGCCTTGTTTAATTAGCAAACGAACTCCATCAATTTTAAGATCAGGATTTACAATCTTGCATAAGTCATAAATTGTTACTAACGCTGCATTTACTCCCATAATCGCTTCCATCTCTACACCTGTCTTTGCGAATGCAGCAACTACACAGTAAGTTTCTAGTGAAAAATCATTAGGATTTTGAATAATTTTTGTTGAACTATAATCAACAGTTAAAGGATGACATAACGGAATAATCTCACTAGTTTTTTTTACACCCAATAAAGCAGCCACTTCCGCTAAAGACACTGGATCACCTTTAGGCATCTGTTTATTTTGGATTAATTTAAATGTTTTTTCACCTACATATATTTTGCCCATAGCTAATGCTTTACGGTGAGTATTTTGTTTCTGAGAAACATCCACCATATGAAAATTATTGTTCGAAAATATTTCTTTTGCCCAATCTTTTAAAACAGTAGTGTCTACAATTTTAAGATTTGTCATTATCCTCCAATACTTGCAAGATGAGATGTCAGTCCAGTATTTCCTAATTCCAAATAATGGGATTCTTTTTTAAAATTTAATTGGTTGTTAATTAAATTTTTAAGTTCAGGAATTTGATCATCGCTTTGCAATAATGCACGCAGAGATATTCCAGTATCTCCGAATAAACATAATCTTAAATCTCCTTGAGCTGTAATTCTTAAACGATTACAGCTTTTGCAAAAATCTTTTGAATAGGGCGCTATAATCCCAAACTTACCATTAAAATTTTTGTGAATGTAACTTTTAGCTGGCCCAGAATCAAAACCTGCAGTTTGATGAATCCATCCATTTTTTAATAAGTAATCTCTAAATACATTTGCAGAGACATGATATTTTTTAAAGTAATCTAAATTATCGCCTGTTTGCATTAATTCTATATAACGAAAATCAACATAGTTAGATTTTATAAATTCTTGCCAATTATTAAAGTCTTCTTCACTATCATTTACACCTTTAAGCAAAACAGCATTTATCTTTATTTTTTTGAAATTATTTTTTTGTAAGATCTCAAGACCTGTCATGATATCTTCAAGTTTATCCATCCCAGTAATAAATTTAAATTTTTCTCTATCTAAACTGTCGATGCTAATATTAATTCCATCAATTTTTTGCTCCATCAGCGATTTTGCAATTAGTTTTAAGTTATAACCATTTGTAGTCATTACTACTTTTTTAATTCCTTGAAGGGATTTTAAATTTTTAACAATATCTAAAAAATCTTTTCGAACAGTGGGCTCACCACCTGTTAATCTAATTTTACATACACCAAGCTCTGATAAGGCAATTCCAATTCTTCTAATTTCATCTAAAGTTAAAAAACTTTTTTTATTCTCTGGTTTTTTATAACCATCAGGTAGACAGTAACCACATTTAAAGTTGCAAACGTCAGTAATTGAAATTCTAAAATAAGGGAAAGTTCTGCCAAAATTATCTTTTAAATGAACCATTAATTTGAGATTACAATCTATAATAGCAAGATAGTCAAAAGATTTTTTTTCACTTAATAAGTGAATATACAAACTTCTAAATTTTCATTATATTTTTTATGCGAACTTAACTTTAGGAGGTTTTGTATGAAAAAAGTTACAAGTCCAAATAGAAGATCTTTTTTAACAGGTTCAGCAGCAATTGCTGGTGTAGCCGCAATTTCATCAATTTCAAATTTTAATATTGCAAAAGCAGATCATGCTAGCGCCACTCCAAAAGCTACTCCTGAATATATTAAGTGGAAAAATAGAAATGCATTAATTATTCACTCTGAGGGAACAATCGAGACTCACCGTGATATGATTGGAAGTGGAATTGTTACTCCAATTGAAAATATGTATGTTAGAAATAATGTTAAATCTTTAACTGACGGGCAAATTGGCAATAGACCTGATTGGAAATTAGAAGTTCACGGAGTTCAAAAACCAAGAACATTTACTTTAGCAGAGCTTCAAAAAATGCCTCTAAAGATTACCCCAATGGTTCTTCAGTGTTCTGGAAATGGACGTAAATTTTTTGCTCATGGACCTAGTGGAACTAAATGGGACACAGGTAGTGCGGCGTGCGTGTTTTTTTCAGGTGTTTCAATTAAATATTTAGCAGAACTTTGCGGAGGACTTACTGCCGGAGCTAAGTTTATAACAGGAACAGGAGCGGATGCACCAAAAGATATTGATCCAAAAGAAGGTGCCGTTGAAAGATCTGTTCCAATTTCAACTTATGAAGATTGTTTATTAGCTTGGGAAATTAATGGAGTTCCAATTCCAAACGCACATGGAGGTCCACTTAGATTAGTTGTGCCAGGATATTATGGAATAAATAATGTTAAACATATTAATAAATTAGCTTTCACAGACAAAGAGTCTGATTATAAAATTATGTCTACTCGTTATAGAATTTACAAAATTGGCGAGAAAGCAAATGTTAAGGATGATACCTGCTGGGAAATGAATGTAAAAAGTTGGATTACTTCACCGCTTACTGCAGCAAATTCAGGAAAAGTTGTATTTACTGGTGTTGCATTTAGTAATGGTGCTCCTTTAAAAGGTGTTGCTCTGTCTATTGATGAGGGAAAGACTTGGAAGAATGCAAAATTTGTTGGACCAAATCTTGGAAAATTTGCTTGGAGACAATTTCAATTTGAAGCAAATTTAGAAAAAGGTAATTATACAGTCGCATCTCGAGCAACTGATGAAAAAGGGTCACAACCTAAATTAAGACTTGAGAATAATAGTGGCTATTCTCATAATGGTTGGCTAGATCATAGCGTTAAAATTTCAGTTGCATAAATTTTTAATTAAATTTAAGAAAATTTTTTTTAATTTTCTTCTTGTATATTTTTTTTTGCAATTCAGCGTAAAAGCCGATCAAGATAAAATGGTTTTAGGTCTTAAAATATTTAATGAAAAAGCAAATTGTGCAAGTTGTCACCAATTAGCAAATGCAAAATCTAAAGGAGATATTGGGCCAAGTTTAGACGAACTAAAACCAACACAAGCACAAGTAAAACAAGCAGTTACGAATGGTATTGGAATAATGCCAGCCTTTGGAAACGATAAAATTCTAACTCCTCAAGAAATAGAAGCAGTTTCTTTTTACGTCGAAAAAGCTACAAAATAATTAAAAAAATATTTTTAAACCTAAACGAATTGCAACAATCAGAACTAGTATTGATGTTAATAAAGCAAGAATGTGTGATTTTAATATTTTTATATTAAGAAAATTTCCAAGCTGACCTCCTAATAATACGGCCAAAGGTAAATATAAGTAAGGTTGTAGTTGTGAAATATTATTAAATTTCTGAATTTGCCCTAAAAAACCTGCAATAGAGTTTATTAGAATAAATAAAGAAGCAGCCATAATAATTTTTTTAGGGTGTGCAGCTTTTAAATTGAATAGTATAGGCGAAAGTATAATTCCTCCGCCAATTCCAACAATTCCAGATACTAATCCAATAATGGCACCAATCAAAACAGCAATAAAAAATGGAATTTTTTTAATGATTTCATTTGTTAATTTGTATTGTCTTGTTTGCATTATAAGTAATAAGCTACTTACTGTTAGACAAAAAAATAATAAAATTTGAAAAAAATCTTTTGTTATTTGAAATTTTCCACCAATAAAAGCTAAAGGTATTGAACCTAAAAAATAGGGAGTTAAAAATTTAATATCTAAGTGTCCAGCTCTGATGTAATTGAAGCAATTTCCGCTTGCGACAATAATATTGCAAGTTAAAGCGATAATGGGAATTAGCAAATATTCTACATCATAAATTGTTAATAATGCTAAATATGAAGTTCCTCCTGCAAAGCCAACGCTTGCATAAACTGCTGCAACTAAAAAAAAAATTATGGATAGCATATTTTTAAATCTATAGGTATTAATGATACATAATTATGAAAACTGATAGTACAAAAAAATTTATACCAGTTAATATTGCCGTCTTAACTATTTCAGATACTAGAAATGAATCAAACGACACATCTGGCAATATACTAGTAAATAAAATTAAAGAATTAGGTCATAGTGTTGTTGGCAAAAAAATTTTAAAAGACGATAAGGAACAAATTAAAAAAACTATTCTTACTTGGTGTGATGAGGCGGTTGATATAATTATTAGTACTGGTGGGACTGGTTTGACAGGTCGAGATATAACAATCGAAGCGCTAGATGAAATTAAAGATAAGGATATTCCTGGATTTGGTGAAATATTTAGAATGTTAAGTTTTAAGACAATTGGGACTTCGACTATTCAGTCACGAGCACAAGGAATTATATGTAAAGGAAAATATATATTTGCTTTGCCAGGATCTTCCGGGGCAGTAACCGACGCTTGGGAAGGAATTTTAAAATTTCAATTAGACTCTCGTTTTCAACCTTGCAATTTTATTAATATTATTCCTCGTCTTAAAGAAAAATAATATTAAATAGTATTTGGATAATTAGGATAAAAACAATTAATTTTATCTCCTGTTTTAAAAATTTGTTTTCCTGCTGGAAAAACAGCCCAAATATTAGATTGTACAAATGGTTTTATTCTAAAAGAATCTTGTCCTTTTAAAGCCTCGAGATAAAGTTTACCTGAATTTGAAGAAATTAATTTAGCTTTAACGAAATGGGTCATGTTTTTATTTTTAAAATAATTATTTTTTAAAATTGCTTTAATTGGTTTTTCAGGTTGTACCCCTAAAATGTTTAGCAGATAGGGATTTACAAAAAATCTATAGCAAGCAGCTGTTGAAATAGGATTTCCGGGCAGCCCAAACAACGCTTTATTTTTTCCTCTAATTTTTGCAAATAATACCGGTTTTCCAGGCTTGATCTCAACTCCTTTAAAATAATTTGAGAGTTTAAAAGTTTTAATAATACTAGGAATAAAATCAAATTTTCCAGCTGAAATAGCGCCTGATGTTATAATTAAGTCTACCTTAGATCTTAATAATTTTTTTATCTGATTTTTAAAAAGCGACGAATGATTATCTTTTAAGATTCCTCCATTAATAAAATTAAATAAAAAATTCTCATTTAATGATTTTATATAAGGACCGTTTGAATTTCTAACTTTCCATGAGGGAATATTTTCACTATTAGAGATTTCATTGCCAGTTGAAAAAAATAATATGTTAGGTTTTTTTTTGACTTTAATTTTTCTAATCCCCAAGGTTTTTAAAGCCAAAATATGATTTGAGTTTATAATTGTACCTTTTTTAATAATAACATCATTTTTTTTATAATCAGAACCTAAAAATCTAACATGTTGATTTTTTTTAATTTTTTTATCAACGACAATGTATTTTGGATTATCCTTATTTGGGTAAAAAATAATTTGTTCAATCGGGATAATAGTATTAAAGCCTTTTGGAATAATCCCGCCGGTCATAATCTCAACTGTTTCAAATTTTTTAATTTTTTTATTAATAGGCTTTGTTCCCGCAATCATTGATCCTATAATTCTAAATTTTTGAGGATAATTTTTATTTAAAAATTTAGTATCACCTGAGTTAACCGCAAAGCCATCAAATGCTGCATTATTTGCAGCAGGATAATTATGTTTTGAGAAGATATCTAAGGACAAGACTCTATTAAGTGAATTTTCACTATTAATAATTTCATCTTCAATTTTAATAGATGCTTTCTTTAAAATTTGTTGAGATTTTATGTAGCTAATCATTAATTTTTATTAGTTCCTTTGCTTTTTCTAAATCGTCTTTTGTATTAATATTAAAAAAAGGATCGTTTTTTTTAAAATTCATATTAATTATTTTTACGCCAACGTTATTAGCCCAAATCTCCACTTTACGCTCTCCCTTATTAATGACATCATCTTCTAATCTGCTTAATAGTTCTAGTGACCATAAACCAAATATATTGTGCCTTTTATCATTAGACTTAATAAAAAAGAGTTTACCGTCCTTTTCGTTAATATGATTGAGGAAATCTTGTAGGTATTTCTTGCTAAAAAATGGAGTGTCAGAAGGAAAAGTAGAAATCCATTTATAATTTTTATTATTTTCTTTAATCCATTTCATGGCCGTCAAAACACCTCCTAACGGTCCTAAATCTTTTTTATAATCTTCAATTTTTATAATTTTTTTAGAATTTAAAAATTTAATATCGTTATTTGAAATTAATAAAATTTCATTAAATTCATTTAAGATTTCTAACAGAATATAGTCGATTAATATTTTATCTCCTAATTGCACTTGAGATTTATCTTGACCAAATCTTTTCGATTGTCCTCCTGCTAGTACAACTCCTAAAATGCTGTTATTATTCATTAATCTAAATATAAATCATTAAAACACCAATTAAAGATATATAATGGATTTAAAAATTTTGGAAATTGCTTCGCACACAGAAAATAAAAAAGAACTTAGCAATTCAACTCATTCATCAAAATATAAAAACCCGATCTGCGGAGATGAAATGGAAGTTAGTTTAATTGTAAAAAAAGATATTATAGAAGATATGGCCTACAACTGTAAGTCTTGTATATATTGTCAAGCTTCTGTTAGTTTACTTTCGAGAACGATTAAAAATAAAAATATAAAAGAATTTAAAGATTTTTTTAATATTGCTGAAGGTATGTTTAAAGATACTCAATTAAATCCTAAAGATAGTTGGAAAGAATTTTCAGAAATCTTTGATAAAAAAAATATGGCTAGAAAAGAATGTTTATTACTTCCATTAAGAACTGTTTTAAAAGCACTACAATAGAATGATTTAATGAATTCTAAATATAAGATTTTAAAATTTAAATCTAATCAAACAGAAGAAGTTGATGATCTAATCTCTATCGAAGAGCCATTAGAAATTTCAATAAAATTTAAAAACGAACATGATAAATGGGTTAATCAAATTTTATCTATTACCATGAGAACCCCTGGTCATGATGAGGATTTAGTAAGAGGTTTTTTATTTAATGAACAGATTATTCAAAATATCATTCATATTGATTCTATAAAAAGTTTTGGTGATAAAGTAGGAAAATACAATATTCAAAATAAAATATTAGCCACTCTAAATAATTCTCAAAATGTTAATATTGCTAAAGTTAAAAGAGATTTTTTAACTAATTCTTCTTGTGGGGTTTGTGGAAAATCTTCTTTAGATGCACTAGAAATAATAAAAAAAGATAATATCTCTTTAACAGAGCCAATATTAACTAAAGATACAATTCTTCAGTCCCCTGAAATTTTGAAAAGTAATCAATCAGAATTTTCTAAAACAGGCGGAATTCATGCAAGCGGTTTATTTTCAAGTAATGGTAAACTAATAGCAATAAACGAAGATGTTGGTCGACATAACGCTTTAGATAAATTAGTAGGTAATATTTTAAAAAACAATTTACTTAATTCCAAAGAACAATTTATTGCTTGCTCAGGACGTTTAAATTTTGAGCTTGTACAAAAAGTTTTAATGACAAATATTGGAATAATGATTGGCGTTGGAGCGCCTACAAGTCTTGCTATTGATTTAGCAAACAAATTTGGATTAACATTGATTGGTTTTGTTAAAGACAACAGTTTTAATGTGTATACCAATGCCCAAAAAGTAATTATAAATAATTAATATTTGTAATTGTATGTCAAAAAATATTAGTAATTTATCTGGTAAAGTTGGTTTAAAGCATAATTTATTTCAGAAAATTTCAGATAATGTTTTAAAGAATCATCCAAAAGATAATAAAGAGATCGCAAATGAGTATAATTTAGGTGTTTCAACTGTTTATGGGGCAGAAAGTTTCTATGAATTCTTAAGGCCCGCTCATCGTGAAAAGAAAGCTTTTGTTTGTAATGGTAGCGCCTGTATGTGCGCTGGAACGCAAGATAAATTAAAGCAGACACTAAAATCAAAATTAGGTGATGATAAAGTGGGAGTAATGTTTTGTTTGGGTCATTGTTATGAAAATAATGCATTTCATTACAACGGCGATAATTATGCAGGCAAAGATATAGAAAAAATTGATCAAATTTTAAAAGGTGAAAAAATTAAACAAGATAAATTTTTTTCAAAAAGTTATGCTAGTACAAGTTTTTTAATGGATGATAAATTATCTTCTATTAACCAAGTTAAAGATCAATTAACAAAATTCCTTAAAAAAGATAAAAAAGAAATTATTAAATCCATATTAGACTCTAATCTTACAGGTAGAGGCGGGGCAGGTTTTCCAACTGGAATGAAATGGGATTTTTGCAGTAGAGAAAAAGTAAAGAAAAAATATGTTATCTGCAATGCTGATGAAGGTGACTCAGGAGCTTTCTCGGATAGGTATTTATTAGAGGATCAGCCACTAAAAGTTTTATTTGCAATGATAATTTGCGGGTATGTCATTGGAAGCGATGAAGGAGTTTTATATATTAGAGGAGAATATCCAAAATCAATCGAAGCAATTAATGGCTGTATTAATGAATTAAAAAAAACAGGTTTACTTGGAGAAAATATTTTAGGAACAGGTTTTTCTTTTGATATTTATATTTGTATTGGACAAGGTGCATATATCTGCGGTGAAGAAACGGCATTAATTGCATCAATTGAAGGTAGACGAGCCGAAGTTGATGTTAGACCTCCATTCCCAGTTACAGAAGGGTTATATAAAAAACCAACGGTCGTGAATAACGTTGAAACACTAGCTGCAGTTACTGGAATATTAATTAATGGTGCTGATAAATTTGCAGCAATTGGAAATAAAAAATCTGCTGGTACAAAATTAGTTTGTCTTGATAGTTTTTTTAAGAATCCAGGAGTTTATGAAATTGATATGGGTACTCCAATGAAAAAAATATTTAATGAAATTGGTGGTGGATATAAAGAACCTGTTAAAGCTTTTCAAATCGGAGGTCCATTAGGTGGGGTTGTTCCTTTAAGTGAGATTGATAATTTAAATTTAGACTTTCAAGAATTTAGCGCCAAAGGTTTTATGTTAGGTCATGCGAGTGTCGTAAGTATTCCTAAAAATTTTCCAATGGTTGAATACATTCATCACTTATTTGAATTCTCAGCCGAAGAATCATGTGGCAAATGCTTTCCTGGAAGATTAGGTTCTTACAGAGGAAAAGAGATGTTCGATCAAGTAATGAAAAAAACAGCTAAAATTCCTATGCAACTATTAAACGATCTTTTAAAAACTATGCAAAAGGGTTGTTTATGCGCTCTTTGTGGAGCGATACCAACTCCTATTATGAACATTCTAAAGTACTTCTCCGATGAAATGAAAAATGATACTTTAGCTTAACTAATGAGCTCAGAAAAAAGAAAAATTGCATATATTGATGGAAAACCATATGAAATTGGTTCTCATCACACATCTATATTAAAATTTGTTAAGGGTTATTTAGGAGAAGATAAAGTTCCAACCCTTTGTGACGATCCAAACTTAGCTCCCTATGGAGCATGCAGAATTTGTTCAGTTGAAGTTGCTTTAGTAAAAGACGGACCTACTCGAGTAGTTGCTTCTTGTCATACTCCAGTGGTTGAAAACCAACATATTTTTACAAATAATGATAATTTAAAAACTCTTAGAAAAAATATTGTAGAACTTGTTTTAACAGACCATCCGATGGAATGCGGAACTTGTGAAGTGAATAATAATTGTGAACTTCAAAAAGTTGCTAACGATTTAGGAATTTCAGATCATAGATATAATAATCCAAAACAACACAAAGGTATTCCGAAAGATACTTCTCATTCTTATATGAGAATGAACCTAGATCATTGTATTAATTGTGGAAGATGCGTAAGAGCTTGCGATGAAATTCAAGGTTCATTTGTTTTAACAATGAGTGGACGTGGATTTGAATCAAGAATTACAACAGACAATAATATGTTGTTTGGAGATTCTTCATGTGTTTCATGTGGTGCATGTGCACATACTTGTCCAACTGATGCAATTTCAGATATTTTTCAATCTAAATCTGCTGCGGTGGATAAAAAAGTTAGAACGACTTGCTCTTATTGTGGAGTTGGCTGTAATCTTGAAGCGTCTATTAAGGATAATAAAGTAGTATCTATTGACACTCCTAAACAAACCGAAGTCAATGCTGGTCATACATGTATTAAAGGCAGATATGCTTTTGGTTTTTATGACCATCCGGACAGATTAAGAACTCCATTAATAAAAAGAAATGGAAAATTTGAACCAGCTTCTTGGGATGAAGCATATGATTTTATAAAAAAAGAATTAAATCGAATTATTAAAGATCATGGCCCAGATGCAATTGCAGGAATTTCTTCTGCAAGATGTACCAATGAAGAAAATTATTTATTTCAAAAAATGATTAGAGCCGTTATTGGCACAAATAGTATCGATTGTTGCGCTAGAATTTGTCATTCACCAACTGCATGGGGTATGCAACAAACATTTGGAACAGGGGCAGCCACTAACTCTACAGAAGATATTTATCACGCAGATTTATTTTTAGTAATAGGAGCAAATCCTACAAATGCTCATCCAGTAACAGGAGCCAAGATTAAACAACAAGTAATGAAAGGAAAAAAATTAATTGTTTTAGATCCTGTAACTACAGAACTTGCTAAACTCGCAGATTATCATATCAAGTTAAGACCTGGTACTAACGTAGCCGTTTTAAACATGATGCTTCATTTTATAATTAAAGAAAAATTATATAATGTTGATTTTGTTAGAGACAGAACTGAGGGCTTTGAAAATTTTATTAAAGAAATAGCAAGACAAGATGTAGATGAGTTAGCAAAAGTTGCCGGAGTAGATAAACAATTAGTTAAGGAAGCAGCGATAGCCTATGCGACCGCTAAGAATTCAATGGAGTTTCATGGTTTAGGAGTTACAGAACATGAACAGGGTTCAAAAACAGTCATGTTAATTGCAGATCTTGCAATGATTACAGGAAATATTGGAAGAAAAGGTGTTGGTGTAAATCCTTTAAGAGGGCAAAATAACGTTCAAGGAGCTGCCGACATGGGATGTCAACCGCATCAAGGAGCTGGTTATTTTAATGTTGCCGACGAAAAAAACCAAAAATTTTATACTGAAAAATATGGGGTTACCCATCCAACAAAACCAGGTTTAAAAATTCCTCAAATGTTTGAGGCCGCAATTAAAAAAGAGCTTAAAGCTGTTTGGATTATAGGAGAAGATATTGTTCAAACAGACCCTAATAGTTCGCACGTTATTGAGGCTATGGAGTCATTAGAATTTTTAGTTGTTCAAGAAATATTTATGAGCGAAACTGCAAAACTTGCAACAGTAGTATTACCAGGAACTACTTTCCTAGAAAAAGATGGAACTTTTACGAACACTGAAAGAAGAATACAAAGAGTTAATAGAGCAGTGCCACCACTTCCTGGAACTAAGACAGATGCGGTTATTGTAACGCAAATGATGCAAAAATTTGGTTTTAATCAACCAAACTATGATGCAGATGAAGTATTAAAAGAAATTGCAGATATTGTGCCTTTCTTTAAAGGAGTAACTAGAGAAAGATTGGGTCAGTTTGGATTGCAATGGCCAGTTCAAGAAGATGGAACAGACACTAAGATTTTGCATACTCAAACTTTTAAATTTGGAAAAGGAAGACTTAAAAACTTTGATTGGAAAGAGTCCACAGAAATTGAAACAAATCAAAAAGAATATCCATTAATATTAACCACTAGTCGTGCGTTGCAACATTATAACTGTGGTACGATGACAAGAAGAACAAACAATATTGATATTATGGATGAAGATATTCTTTTAATACATCCAAAAGATGCGGCGGAGAGAGATTTAATAACAGGAGATTTTGGAAGATTATATTCTGGAAGAGGTAAAGTTGATTTAAAAGTAGAAGTAACAGACAAAGTCAAACAAGGTGTTGTTTTTACAACTTTTCACTTCCCAGAACATATGGTTAACATGGTAACAGGTCACGGAAAAGATGAAGAAACAATGTGCGCAGAATATAAAGTTTCTTCAGTGGATGTTAAAAAAATTTCAAATCGTTTTGAGCCTAAAGAAAACGAATATCAAGTTCAGGTTAAATAGTAATTATATTTTCCAATTAATTGGATAATTTTTTTTTAAAATAAATCTGTTCAAAATAATTCCATAAATTATAATTATTGCAGATCCTAAAATGATAGGATTTAATAAAAATTGGTAATTTGCTCCGCCAAGAATTATAAAGATTGGATTGCCGCCTGCTGGAGGATGAGTAACTCCTAGTAATATCATTAAAAAGATTGCAAAACCTACAGCAATAGCAATTTGTAAAAATAAATAATGTTGTTCTATCGAAAAAAGATTTAAAGCTAATACGCCAACAAGAGATGTAATAAAATGACCAAAAAATATATTTTTTGGCTGAGAAAATGGACTTTCTGGATATCCAAAAACTAAGACCATAGAGGCCCCAAATGATCCTACAAGAAATAAACCAAATGATGTTTTAAAACTTAAAAAAGAAAGTGTGCCAATTGTGAGAATTGAGAATATTTTTGCAGTTAGAGCTTTTTTATAATTGTCTCTTATTGTTCTAATCATTTTACTAATTCTTTTACCATTTAATTGAGAATTTATATTTAATTTTGGTTACACTTATAAGTTGAAAATTTAATTTCATATACTTAACTATAATTGAATTGAATGTAATTTTTTTTCTGAATATAAATTCATTAATAAACAATAAGGGGGTTAATAAATGATTAATAAGTATCTAAAAAAAGTAGTTTCGATTCTTGCATCGGCTACTTTTTTTATAACAATGGTTTTACCAGTAAATTTATTTGCTGCTGAAACACAATATTTTCCTGTGGCTAGTAGTCGAGTAGGTCCATATTCGGCAATGGGCACTGGTTATTATGGCGCACAAATTGACTATATGAATTATGTCAATGCTACTGGTGGCGTAAATGGAGTTATGCTGACATGGCAAGAGTGCGAAACAGAATATAACGCTGCAAAAACAGTTGAGTGTTATCAAAGACTAATGACTAAAGATGGTAAAAAAATTGTAGTATTTGATACGTTAGGAACTCCAGGTGCTTACGCAGTCATAAACCGTATGGCAGAAGATAATGTTGTTTTAGCTCAGTACGGATATGGAAGAACAGATGCTGCAGATGGTAGAGTTTGGCCATGGGTATTTAATGCTGCAAGTCATTACTGGTCTCAAATTGCAGTTAAATTAAGATGGATGGCTGAATTAGAAGGTGGTGGTCCTGAAAAATTAAAGGGTAAAAAAATAGTTCATCTTCACATTGATACAGCGTACGGACGTGAGCCACTTCCAACAATGAGAAGACTTGCGAATGAATGGGGATTTAAGTTAGTAGAAATTGCTATTGCTCCTCCAGGATTAGAACAACAATCTCAGTGGTTACAAATTAGACAAGAGAAACCTGATTGGGTTACTTTCTGGGGCGCAGGTTCTGGAATGAATTCAACAGCAATGACAAATGCTGCTAGAATTAATTTCCCAAGAACAAAAATGATGTATGTTACTTTTGGTGGAGCCGAGGAGGATATGATTCCTGCTGGTGATTCAGCTAACGGAACATATGTTGTTGCTAATGCTTTACCTGGAAAAAATTTTCCTTTGATTAAAAATATTCAGGAAAAAATCTATAAAGCTGGAAAAGGTAACATGGCTGATCCAAAAAGAGTTGGAACTGTTTATTATAACAGAGGCTTAGGTGCTGCAGTAATGTGGGTTGAAGCATTAAAAAATGCTCAAAAAATCCATAATAAAGTTGGAAAAGCGGTTACTGGTGCTGAGTTCAGAGATGGTTATGAAGCTTTAAATATCACAGATGCTAAACTTAAAGAATATGGCATTGAAGGTATGTTAGCTCCATTTGCTATTTCTTGCGAAAACCATGAAGGCGCTGGTAAATTTGCTTTAATGCAATGGGATGGAAAAGCTCAAGCTTTCAAAAAAGTTAGAGATTGGACAGCTCCTAACGATCCAAAAGCAATAAGAGTTCAAATCGAAGAGTCAGCTGCCAAATATGCAGCAGAAAATAAGATGACTGTTAAAAAATGTAAATAATCTTTTGTAGATTATTTTTATTTAGGGAGTGTAAATAAAATAAATGTTTACACTCCCTTTTTAATAATTAAGTTGCGTATATAAAATTAAAAGGGATTAAATGGGGAAAAGCTCTGAAAATATTTTAGAAGTTAAAAATATAGAAGTTGCATATAATAAAGTTATTTTAGCTTTACATGATGTTTCATTAGTTGTTCCTAAAGGAAAGATAGTTGCATTACTTGGTGCAAATGGCGCTGGTAAAAGTACTACTCTTAAATCTATTTCAACAATGTTAGCTTCAGAGAGAGGTGAAGTAACAAAGGGTTCAATTATTTATAATGGAGTTGAGATAAAAAAACAAAACCCAGCTGACATGGTTCGACTTGGAATGGTTCAAGTTTTAGAGGGAAGAAGATGTTTTGGACATTTGACAGTTGAGGAAAACATAATTTCTGGTGCCTACTCAAGAAAGTTATCTAGAGGAGATTTAAATGCTGAAATTGAAAAGATTTATACCTATTTTAAAAGATTAAAGGAGAGAAGAAAGAGTCAAGCGGGTTTTACTTCAGGTGGTGAGCAACAAATGGTAGCCGTTGCAAGAGCAATGATGGCTAAACCAAAAATGCTTTTGTTAGATGAACCATCAATGGGTTTGGCTCCTCAATTAGTTGCAGAAATATTTAATATAGTTAGAGAATTAAATGAAAAAGAAGGAGTAAGTATATTATTAGCAGAGCAAAATACGAATATCGCTTTAAAAAATTCTGACTATGGATACATCATCGAAACAGGCAATGTTATGTTAGAGGGAACTGCCAAAAATTTAGCGAATAACGAAAAAGTAAAAGAATTATATTTAGGTATATCAAAAGGTAAAAGATTAAATTTTAGAGATGCAATTAAAGATACTGAAAAAAGGAAAAATGCCGAAAAAAAGAAAATCGCTTAAAAATAAGGTAAAAATAAAGAAAAAAAAATCTATGTCTGATACTAGAAAATTTAAAATAGGAAAACCAATCTTAGAAGTAAAAAATATAACATTATCTTTCGGTGGAGTTAAGGCGATCACCAATATTTCTTTTAATGTTTTAGAACACGAAATAAGAGCAATTATTGGCCCTAATGGAGCAGGTAAAAGCTCAATGCTTAATTGTATTAATGGGATTTATAAACCTCAAGAAGGTAAAATATTTTTTAAAGGAGAGGAATTAAACACTATTACTCCAAATATCATGGCGCAAAAAGGAATTTCAAGAACATTTCAAAATTTAGCTCTTTTTAAAAGAATGTCAGTTTTAGATAATATTTTAGTTGGAAGAAAACTTCACAGCAAATCAAATTTTGTTGAGGTTGCTCTTCAGTTCCCAAGATTTTTAAAAGAAGAAAGAACCAATATAGAAAAGTGTGAAGAGATAATTAAATTTTTAGAAATAGAAGATATTAAGAATACTGAAGTTGCAAAATTACCTTATGGATTGCAAAAAAAAGTGGAATTGGGTCGTGCGTTGGCAACGGAGGCTCCGATATTACTTTTAGACGAGCCAATGGCTGGTATGAATGTCGAAGAGAAAAGAGATATGTGTAGATTTATTTTAAAAGTAAATGATGAGTTTGGAACTACTATAGTTTTAATTGAACATGATATGGGTGTAGTCATGGATATTTCAGATAGAGTAGTAGTTTTAGACTATGGAAAAGTTATTGGAGATGATATTCCAGACGTTGTAAGAAATAATAAAAAAGTAATCGATGCCTATTTAGGAGTAGCTCATGACTGATAGTATTTTATTCTTTTTTGAAGTTTTGGTTGGAGGATTATTGTCAGGAACAATGTATTCGTTAGTCGCTCTTGGTTTTGTTCTTATTTATAAAGCGTCATCAACATTCAATTTTGCACAAGGTGCCATGGTGTTTTTTGCTGTACTTTCATTTGTTGGGTTAATGGAATACGGAGTACCATTCGGTGTAGCCTTTTTTGCAGTTGTTTTTTTAATGATATTAGTAGGTTTAGTAACCGAAAGATTAGTGCTTCGTCCATTAATGAATCAAAGCGAAGATACAATTTTAATGGCAACTATTGGTCTTGGTTTCGTTCTTGAAGGACTTGCTCAAGCAAAATGGGGTGTTGAAGTTAGAAAACTAAGTCTTGGAATTGGAGATTTTCCTATTCCGTGGATTGCAGATAATTTAAAATTGTTTATTAGTGCACTAGATCTAACAGCAGGCTTAGTTGCTTTTAGTATGATTGTGCTTTTAACTCTTTTATTTAAATTTACAAAAATTGGTCTTGGTTTAAGAGCAGTTGCAGATGACCCAGGAGCAGCTAGCTCTATAGGAATTCCTTTAAAGCATATCATGTTATTAGTTTGGTCTGCAGCAGGAGTTGTTGCATTAGTTGCTGGAATGATGTGGGGAGCAAGAGCAGGAGTTCAATTTGCTTTAATTGAATTAGCATTAAAAGCTTTGCCAGTTTTAATTATTGGAGGATTTTCATCGATTCCAGGGGCAATTGTTGGAGGTTTGCTTGTGGGAGCAGTTGAAAAAGTTTTAGAAGTTTATATTGGACCCTACTTTAAAGGTGGAATTGAAGCGTGGGCTCCGTACATGTTATCGATACTATTTTTACTTTATAGACCTGAAGGGCTATTTGGAGAAAAAATAATTAGGAGAGTTTAATTTATGAAACCTGTTTTTATGAGATATACAAAAGCTGATATTATAAACTTTGTCGTTTTATTGGTTATAGGTTTTTTAATTATACCAAATTTTGTTAAAGCTGATTATTGGTATAGTTCCATTTTATTGCCATGGCTGTGTTTAACCATTGCAGCCTTAGGACAAAATATTGTGATGGGTTATACGGGACAATTATCTTTAGGTGCCGCAGGTTTTATGTGTGCAGGAGCGTATGCTTGTTACAATATGATGCTTCGAATTGATGGAATGCCTTTCTTAGTAGCATTAGTTTTATCAGGATTAATCGCAGCATTGCTTGGTATCATATTTGGTTTACCAAGTCTTAGAATTAGAGGAATTTATTTAATGGTTGCAACGTTAGCTTCCCAATTTTTTATTGTTTGGGTTATTGATAAATTTCCTTGGTTTAAAAACTATGACGTCTCTGGATCAACTACTTTTCAAAAAATATTTATAAATGGAGTAGCGTTTACTCAAGGAAAAGAAATGTATCTTCTAGTTTTAGCGATTGTTATTGTTTTAACATTACTCGCTATTAATATGGCAAGAGGTTCTACGGGTAGAAACTGGATGGCAGTTAGAGACATGGATATTGCTGCTGAGTCTATGGGAATTTCTCTTCTAAAAACAAAATTACAAGCGTTTGCAATTAACGCTTTTTTATGTGGTATTTCAGGAGTTTTATTTACTTTTACATATTTAAAAAGTGCTGAACCTTTTGCAGCATTTAACATTAGTTTATCTTTTAAAATTATGTTTATGGCCATTATAGGAGGTTTAGGAACAATTTCTGGTGCATTTATTGGTGCAGCATTTATTTTACTTTTTCCAGTTGTGTTAAACGCTATTGGTAACAACGTATTTCACGGCTTAATAGATGCAACAATCATCAGTTCTATTGAGCAAATCGTATTTGGCGGACTAATTATAACTTTAATGATTTTTGAGCCTTTAGGATTTGCAAAATTATGGGAAACGTTAAAACGAAAAGTAATAAAAACAAAATCTTAATTTATTTCATTACTGTAATTTCTATTATAGTCATTGTCTTAGTAATAGTTTTGCTTTCAACAAGAAAGTCTGCATTAGAAAAATGCGCTGACGCTGGACATATTTATATTTGGGGAGAACAAAATAAAGCTTACGTAAACAAAAGTTTAAAAGAAAAAATGAATGATATTAAAAGTTTTAAAGATTTTCCCTATGCAAGATTATTTGGAATTTGCGATCAAAGTCAAAGACAGTACCCTGAGCAGTTTAAAGAAAAGTGGGGAAGGTAATTTAGTATTATAAACCTACAATTTTACCGTTAATATAATCAATATTCTCTGCAGAAGGCTTTTTAGATAAACCAGGCATAGTCATTATATTTCCGCAAATTATAACTATAAATTCAGCTCCAGCAGAAAAACGTATTTCACGAACTGCAATACTGTGATTTGAAGGAGCGCCCCTTAATTTTGGATCAGTAGAAAAAGAACTTTGGGTTTTTGCAATACAAACTGGAAAATGACCATATCCTGTATCTTGTAAATTCTTAATCTGAGCTTTTACCTTGTCATCCATAGTAACTTCATTTGCTCTATAAATTTTCTTTGCAACTTTATTAATTTTTTCAATTAATGTATCTTTATCCTCATAGACATACTGCATCTTTTGATTAGAATTTTCACATAATTCAATAACTACTTTTGCAAGATCAACAGCACCTTTGCCACCATCACCCCAATGCGAAGAAAGTACAGTTTTGACATTTAATTTTTTCATTCTTTCAAAAATTAATTGAATCTCAGCTGGTGTATCACTGGTAAACTTATTAATAGCTACAACACATGGTAAATTAAAAACTTTAGTCATGTTCTCGACATGACGTTCTAAGTTAACAAGCCCTTTATCAAGAGCTGATAAATCTTCTTTAGTTAAATTAGAAAGTTCAGCGCCACCGTGATATTTTATTGCACGAATAGTTGCAACCAGCACAGTTGCAGAAGGTTGAAGTCCAGATTTTCTACATTTAATATCAATAAACTTTTCAGCACCTAAGTCGGCACCAAAACCAGCTTCGGTAACTACATAGTCTGCAATTTTTAATGCCGCTTTAGTAGCTATTATAGAATTGCAACCATGTGCAATGTTTGCAAAAGGACCACCATGAACAAAGGCCGGATTATTTTCCAAAGTTTGAACTAAATTTGGGGCTAACGCATCTTTTAAAAGTGCGGTCATAGCACCAACAGCCTTTAAATCCTTTGCATGAACTGGCTGATTTTTATTATTATAAGCTACAACAATTTGGCCAATACGTTTTTTTAAATCTTCAAGAGAAGTTGATAGGCAAAAGATTGCCATGATCTCAGATGCTGCAACAATGTCAAAACCACCTTCATGTGGAAAACCTTCTTTTTTTTCATTTAATCCTAAAGTAATTTTACGAAGAGCACGATCATTCATGTCCACAGTACGTTTCCATTGAATAGTTTTGACATCAATTCCTAATTCATTACCGTGATAAATATGATTATCTAACATTGCCGCTAACAAATTATGAGCAGCTGCAATAGCAGCGAAATCACCGGTGAAATGTAAATTTATATCTTCCATTGGCACAATTTGTGCAAGTCCTCCTCCAGCAGCTCCACCTTTGATTCCAAATACTGGACCTAAAGAAGGTTCGCGCAAACAAATCATTGTTTTTTTTCCAATACAATTTAATGCGTCTCCTAATCCTACAGTGGTTGTAGTTTTACCTTCACCTGCAGGAGTTGGACTAATAGCTGTAACTAAGATTAATTTTCCATCTTTTTTATTTTTTAATTTATCTAAATAGGAGAATGATACTTTTGCTTTATAGCGACCATAGTTCTCAAGATCATTTTCATGAATATCCAAACGCTCTTTTGCAATATCAACTATTTTACGCATTTTGGCCTTTTGAGCTATTTCGATATCACTAAGCATATTTTTTTAATTATTTTTTAAGTACCAATGAGATAACAGCGTTTGTAGTTTCTTTAAAGATATTAGAAAAATTAATAGCACTTATTACGTGTATTATTTTCTCTTCTATTAATTGAAATTTATATTTGATAATAGAACATGTTCAATAATTTTTTAAATTATTTTAAATTTTATTAAGAGTTATCCAGAATGATATTAGGGTCAGTTATTGAAAACGATATAAATGAAAAGAGAATAGCAATTTCTCCAGACACAATTAAAAAATACATTTCTCATGGATTTTCTGTACAGTTAGAAAAAGACTTTGGTAAAAATTCAAATATTAGCGATAGTGAGCTACAAAAATTAGGTGCTAAAATATTAACTAAAGATGAAATTTACAAAACTTCAGATATTATTATAAAAATTAATTGTCCTAGCGAATCTGAGATTTCATCAATAAAAGAGGGGGCAGTATTAATTGGTAGTTTTTTTCCTCACTTAAATAAAGATAAAATTAATAAGATATTAAAAAAAAATATAAAAATATTTTCTTTAGAATTACTTCCAAGAATTACTAGAGCTCAATCGATGGATATTTTATCGTCCCAAGCTAATTTAGCTGGTTATAAAGCAGTTATAGATTCAGTTTATGAATTTAATAAGGCAATTCCAATGATGATGACAGCCGCTGGAACTATCACCCCTGCAAAATTTTTTATCGTCGGAGCAGGTGTTGCTGGACTTCAAGCTATTGCTACAGCAAAAAGATTAGGAGGAGTTGTGTCAGCAACAGATGTAAGACTTGCCTCTAAGGAGCAGGTCGAAAGTTTGGGTGGAAAATTTATTTTTGCCGAAAGTTCAAAAAATTTAGAAACAAGCGGTGGTTATGCAAAAGAACTAGATGCTGAAGACAAAAAAAAACAAGAAGAATTGTTAAAAATCACAATTAAAAATCAAGACATTGTTATCTGCACTGCATTAATTCCTGGAAAACAAGCTCCAAGAATTATTTCAGAAGAGATGGTTAAATCAATGAAGAGTGGTTCAGTGATTTGTGATTTAGCTGTAGAGCAAGGTGGCAACTCAGCATTTTCTGAGCCAGGAAAAGTTGTTGTTATAAATGGAGTCAAAATTATAGGGTATAAAAATTTTCCAAGCAGAATTTCAGAAAGCGCTTCTATTTTATTAGCAAAAAATATATTAAATTTTTTAGAGATTATTTATGACAAGGTTCAAAAAAAATTAAAGATTGATGAAAATGATGAAATTATTAAAGCAGTTTATATTAATAAGGAGATTAATTAATGGAAATTGACCCAATTATTTTTAGATTTGCTATTTTTATCTTATCTATTTTTGTAGGTTATTATGTGGTGTGGAGTGTAACCCCAGCTTTGCATACACCTTTAATGTCAGTGACTAATGCAATTTCGTCAGTAATTATTGTAGGAGCTTTGGTTGCAGTAGGATTGTCTCCTATTACACAAGGATTTTTTGCGAAGTTTCCAGGAATTCTTGGAATTTTACTTGCATCAGTTAATATTTTTGGCGGCTTTTTGGTAACCCAACGAATGCTAAAAATGTATAAAAAAAATAAAAAGAAATGATCTCAGCAAATATTACTGCAACATTGTACCTAGTAACTGGCATACTATTTATTATGGCTCTTAGAGGACTTTCTTCTCCTGAAACTTCAAGAACTGGAAATTTTTTTGGAATTTTAGGTATGTCGCTTGCAATAATTGTAACGCTTTTATCTCTTGGCGACATTAATCAAATTAAAGAAAATATTTTTTATATTTTAGTTCCAATTATTATTGGTGGATTAATAGGTGGATTAATAGCGTTTAGAGTATCCATGACAGCAATGCCGCAATTAGTTGCAGGTTTTCATAGTTTAGTAGGTCTTTCAGCGGTTCTTGTTGGAATTGTAGCATTTTATAACCCCTCATCATTTGGAATAGGACAAGTTGGGAATATTAAAATTCTATCTTTAATCGAAATGTCTTTAGGAATAGCGATTGGAGCAATCACATTTTCCGGTTCTTGTATTGCTTTTTTAAAACTTCAAGGCTTGATGTCTGGAAGTCCAATAATATTTAAAGGGCAACACTTTATAAATTTATTTATAGGATTGTTAATAATTTTTTTAATATTTTCTTTCACAAAATTACAATCTGAAAATTTATTTTGGGCAATTATAATTATTTCAACCCTAATTGGTTTTTTAATTATTATTCCAATAGGAGGAGCGGACATGCCAGTAGTTGTTTCGATGTTAAATTCTTACTCTGGTTGGGCGGCCGCTGGTATAGGGTTTACCTTAGAAAATATTGCTCTTATTATTACAGGTGCCTTAGTTGGATCTTCTGGCGCCATCCTTTCTTATATTATGTGTAAAGGAATGAATCGTTCGTTATTTAATGTTATTCTTGGTGGTTTTGGTGGCGATACCTCTACTGCAGCAGTTCAAAAAAATACTAAGCCTGTAAAACAAGGAGGGGCAGATGATGCGGCCTTTTTAATGAAAAATGCTTCTTCAGTTATTATTGTTCCAGGTTATGGAATGGCAGTCGCACAAGCTCAACACGCTCTTCGCGAAATGGCAGATAAATTAAAAAAATTAGGTGTAAGAGTTTCTTATGCAATTCATCCTGTTGCCGGGAGAATGCCTGGGCATATGAATGTTTTGTTAGCCGAGGCAAATGTACCTTATGATGAAGTATTTGAACTTGAAAATATAAATAATGATTTTTCAAATACAGATGTCGCATTCGTAATTGGAGCAAATGACGTAACTAATCCAGCAGCTAAAACTGATCCAAAAAGCCCAATTTTTGGAATGCCCATATTAGACGTTGATAAATCAAAATCTGTTTTATTTGTAAAAAGGGGAATGGCAGCTGGGTATGCTGGGGTGGATAATGAACTTTTTTATAAAGATAATACTCTAATGCTTTTTGCTGATGCAAAAAAAATGGTTGAAGACATAATCAAAAATCTTGATTAAGTAATAATTTATTCCCCCGTATTAATAAGTCCGCCTCGTTTTCGTGCTCCTTCAAAAGATACTAAAAAGACTACAACTGCAATAAATGCATACACAACATTTAAAGCTAGAGATTTTAAATAATAGGTACCGTTAAAACTATTATTAAATAAAATTTCCCGCATTCCTTCAAAAACATAAGTTTGTGGAAACGATAATGAAAGCCATCTAATCCATTCAGGCAATGTTTCAACGGGATAATAAACAGCACTCAATGGAGCCAATGTAAAAATAGCTCCCCAAGCCAGGCTTTCAGCAGAGACGCCAAATCGAATAATTGCTGCAATAATAAATATTCCTAGTATCCATCCTGTCATTAACAAGCTTGTAAAAAACATCATAAGACTCAACCCCATTTGAAATAAAGAAAATGAATAGAGTGGTATTGCAAGTAGAGCTGCTGGAATGATTGCAATTATTGTTCTTATAAAACTTATAGTCATTAACGATAAAACCATTTCTAATGGTTTAAGAGGACTGACGAATAACTGTCCAAGGTTTCTTGACCATATTTCCTCTAAAAAGGATAAAGAAAAACCTAATTGACTTCTAAACAATACATCCCACAACAAAACTCCCGCAATTAATACACCACCAATTTGTATGGCGGTGTCATTAGAGTTTGTTAAGTATTTTGAAATTAATCCCCATAATATCATTTGAAATGTTGGCCAATACATGAGTTCTAAAATTCTAGGAAAAGAAGTTTTTATTAAATAAAAATATCTAACAACTAATGCAAAAATTCTAATTAAAGACTTCATGAATTATTTTTATCCCTTGCGATTTTAAGAAATACATCTTCTAATTTTTTTTTCCCATATTTTTTTAATAGACTGTTAGGAGATCCTTGATCTGTAATTTTTCCATTCTTCATCATAATTATCGTGTCACAAAGTCTAGTAACCTCTTCCATATTATGACTAGCCAGAATAATTGCTGTATTGTGATTTTTACAAAATTTTTCAAAAAAAGTCCTAACGCGATCAGCGGTATCTGGATCTAATGAGGCAGTAGGCTCATCTAAAAATAATATTTCCGGATCATTAATTACTGCTTTACCCAAAGATACTCTGGTTTTTTGACCAGAAGAAAGCTCACCCACTTTAGTATCAAGCAAACTTTCAAAACCTAATTCTTTTGCAACACTTTTAATTTTTTTATTTATATTTTTAATTCCATATAACATTCCGTAGACAAGCAAATTTTGTTTTACAGTTAATTTTTTTGGTAAATCTACATAAGGAGATGAAAAATTTATTTTGTTTAAGATTTTATGTCTATCGACAGAGATATTTGTTGATAATATTTTAATACTTCCCGAGGTTGGAGTTAACAATCCTAACAGCATTGTTATTGTAGTTGTTTTTCCAGCTCCATTCGCACCCAAGATTCCTTTTATTTCACCTCGTTTTAAATCAAAGGAAATATTGTTTACTGCATAATGATTTTTAAATTTTTTTGATAGATTTCTAACTTCTATAATATTTTCACTCATAATATGCAGCTCTTCTTAGTCTATCATTGATTGCTTTGCCTAAATCTTTATTTGGTATTTTATTAACACTTATAGATCTAAATTTTTTATTTTTAATAACTCTTAAAATATTAAAGAAATTTTTAGCAGCTTCTTTTAAATTACCTCTGGTACTTAAGTTAAAAGTACTTTGATTATTATAGTTTGTATTACCAAAAGTAATTAATGCACCATTTCTAGCAGCCTTTTCTCTATTCAAATAAATTGGCATGCCAGGTGAATAGTGAAGGCCAGTTAGTCCAGGTGATTTAATAATTTTATTTTTATTATGAGCTAATTTAATTTTAAAAAATTTTTCAATAATTTCAGAGGATACTCCACCTTCTCTTAATATTTTGGGTTTAGTTGTTAAGTCTATAACTGTTGATTCAATACCAATTTTACTAACTCCACCATCAATAATTATTTTAATATTGGCGCCAAATTCTTCCGCAACATGTTTTGCAGTTGTCGGACTTAAAGATTTTGATTTATTTGCACTTGGAGCAGCTAGCGGAAATTTTAGAATATCTAATAATTTAGTTATGTTTTTTTCACTAGGGATTCTTACAGCAATTGTATCAAGATTCTTATTTGCGAGTTTTGATATTTTAGAACTTATTCTTCTTTTTAAAACATAAGTTAAAGGTCCCGGTGAAAACTTTTTAACAAGTTTTAAAAAATTTTTATTAATTATGGCTTCTTTTTTTATTTGTTTAATATTCCTAAAGTGAATAATTAAAGGATTATTACTTGGTCGTTTTTTTAATAAAAAAATCTTTTTTACTGCCTTAGTATTGTAAGCATTAGCTGCAAGACCATAGACAGTTTCAGTTGGAACTGCAACTACATCTCCTTTTTCTAGGGCAATCTTAGCTTTGTTTAAATTATTTTTTGTGGGTTTATAAATATTTGAATAGATATTTTTCATTAATTATTTAATATAAATGAGTAATTCTAAAAAAAATACTTATATGAAAAAATCTAATATTTCTCCAGATATTGCAAAACTGTCCTTTGAGGAAGCATTAGAACAGCTAGAAGATATTGTTAGTAAGCTAGAGGATGGGTCTATTAATTTAGAAGAGTCTATTGAAGAATATACGCGGGGCGTTCATCTTAAAAATCATTGTGAAAATAAATTAAAGGAAGCAACATTAAAAGTAGAACAAATTATTATTGATAAAGACGGTAAATTTTCAACTAAGGAATTTAATAAAAATTCCTAAGAATGAAAAACACTGAGAAGCAAATTCTAAAAGTCGCTAATCATGTTGATATCTTTCTTAAAAATTATCTAAGGAAGCAATCGCAAAAGAGTAAACTATACGAAGCATTGAAGTATGGACTTTTCTCAGGTGGCAAGAAATTTAGATCTTATTTAATAGTCACCTCAGGAAAACTCTTTAATTTAAATTATAAAAAACTGATCGCTGTTGGAGCAGCTGTCGAGTGCATACACTCATATTCATTAATTCATGATGATCTTCCAAGTATGGATGACGATGATTATAGAAGAGGAAAAAAAAGTACCCATAAAGTTTTTGGAGAAGCGACTGCAATTTTAGCAGGCAACTCTTTGCTTACACTTGCCTTTGAAATTTTAAGCTCAAATAATATTAGCATTAATGCCAAATCAAAAATAAATTTAATTAACGCATTAGCATCTTCAGCAGGGTATGCTGGTATTGCTGGAGGTCAATTTTTAGATCTTAAATTTGAAAAGATGAGAGTAAATAAAAATTTAATTATTGATATGCAAAATAAAAAGACAGGCGAATTGATTAGTTTTTGTACAGAAAGTGTTGCAATTTTGGCAAATAAGAATTTACAGAGAAAATTTTTAAAAAAAATTGGATTGAGTATAGGTCTTCTTTTTCAAATTACAGATGATCTTTTAGATTTATACGGAGATAAAAATAAAACTGGCAAACCTACAAGAAGAGATAAACAAAAAGGTAAAGCAACAATTATTAAAAGTCTTGGCATAAATAAAACTATTGAATTTTGTTATGAGCTTTTAGATGAAATTACTGAAAAATTAAAAAATAAATATGGATCAAGAGCTGATAGATTGATAGATTCTGTCAATTTTTTACTAAGAAGAGATCATTAATGTTGAATACCCCGTTATTAGATAAAATTAAAAACCCTCAAGATTTAAAAAAGTTAGAAGTTTCTCAACTTAAAACTTTAGCTGATGAATTAAGATTAGAATTAATTGATGCAGTCTCAGTAACAGGAGGGCATCTTGGTGCCGGCCTTGGTGTTGTTGAATTAACTATTGCAATTCATTATCTTTTTGACACTCCTAATGACAGATTGGTTTGGGATGTAGGTCATCAAGCTTATCCACATAAAATTTTAACAGAGCGAAGAGATAAAATTAGAACTCTAAGAAAAGGTAAGGGGTTATCTGGATTTACAAAAAGATCTGAAAGTATTTATGATCCATTTGGCGCGGCACACAGTTCAACTTCTATATCAGCATCATTAGGAATGGCCGTTGCAAGAGATTTGGACGATAGAAATAACAATGTGATAGCCGTCATTGGGGATGGAGCCATGAGTGCAGGAATGGCTTATGAAGCCATGAATAATGCAGGTTCAATGAAATCTAGATTAATTGTTATTTTAAATGATAACGATATGTCTATCGCTCCTCCAGTGGGTGCAATGAGATCATATCTTGCAAAATTACTTTCAGGAAAAACTTATATAGGATTTAGAGGTTTTTTAAAAAAAATTGCATCATTGTTTCCAAAATCAATCAAATCAAGAGCTGCACGATTTGAGGAGTATTTTAGAGGTCTGGCAGTTGGAGGGACTTTATTTGACGAGCTTGGATTTTATTATGTAGGAACTATCGATGGACATGATTTTAATCAGTTAATTCCAGTGTTAAAAAATGTAAGAGACTCAAAACATAGTGGACCATTTTTAGTTCACGTTATCACACAAAAAGGAAAGGGTTATAAGCCAGCAGAAACTTCAGAGGATAAGTTTCATGGGGTTAATAAATTTGATGTCATTACAGGAACGCAAGTAAAACTTACATCTAATGCACCGACATTTACAAAGGTTTATGGTGAAACTCTTACGAAACATGGAGAAATAGATAATAAAATTGTTGCAATTACAGGAGCAATGCCTTCAGGAACAGGGGTAGATATTTTTGCAAAAAAATTTCCAAAACGTACATTTGATGTTGGTATTGCAGAGCAGCACGCAGTAACTTTCGCAGCAGGACTTGCTACAGAAGGATACAAACCCTTCGCAACAATTTACTCAACATTTTTACAAAGAGCTTATGATCAAGTAGTTCATGATGTTGCAATTCAATGTCTCCCAGTAAGATTTGCAATTGATAGAGCGGGTTTAGTAGGCGCAGATGGTCCAACACACGCAGGTTCATTTGATATTACTTATCTTGCAACACTTCCAAATTTTATAGTAATGGCACCAAGCGATGAAGCAGAATTAGTTAGAATGATTAATACTGCTGTTACAATAAACGATAGGCCTTCAGCATTTAGATATCCAAGAGGAAATGGTTATGGAGTTAATCTTCCAAATATTAATGAAGTATTAGAAATAGGAAAAGGAAGAGTAATCAAAAAAGGAAATAAAATTTGCTTATTAAGTTTAGGGACAAGATTACATGAATGCGTTAAAGCAGCTCAGCAATTAGATGCAAAAGGAATATTTACAACAGTTATTGATGCAAGATTTGCAAAACCATTAGATGAAGAGTTAATTTTAGAGACTGTAAAAAATCACGAAGTATTAATTACAATTGAAGAAGGGTCTATAGGTGGATTTGGTTCCCATGTTTCGCATTTATTAGCAGAGAGTGGAGTTTTTGATAAAGGGTTAAAATTTAGATCTATGATCTTACCAGATGTTTTTATCGATCAAGATAAACCAGAAAGAATGTATGATGTTGCAGAGCTTAATGCTTCGCACATATCTAAAAAAGCTCTAGATGTTTTTTTTGGTGAGAAAACTTTATCTAGATCAATAAAGTAATTAGAAGATTTGATGTGAACCATTCAAATCAATTAAATTTCGATACAATTATTGTTGGCGCTGGAAGCGCAGGGTGTTTACTTGCAAATCGTTTGTCTAAAGACTCAAATCATCGAGTTTTATTAATTGAGGCAGGCGGAGAAGATAACTGGTTTTGGATTAAAATACCCGTTGGCTATTTATTTACTATTACAAACCCTAGAACTGATTGGTGTTTTAAAACTGAATGTGATCCTGGATTAAATGGAAGATCGATCCATTATGCAAGAGGAAGAGTTGTTGGTGGGTCCTCATCAATTAATGCAATGATTTATATGCGAGGTCAATCTGGTGATTACAATCATTGGGCTAAAGTTACAGGAGATGAAAATTGGAATTGGAAAAATGTATTAGAGACACATAAATTAATAGAAAATTATTTTGATGGAGCGAATGAGTGGCATGGAGACAAAGGAGAGATCCGAGTTGAAAAACCAAGAGTAAAATGGAAAATTTTAGATGCTTGGCAAAAGGCTGCAAGTGAACAAGGCATTCCTTCAATTCCAGAGTTTAATAGAGGCGATAATTTTGGCTCTGCATATTTTCATGTAAATCAAAAAAAAGGTGTGCGTTGGTCTATGGCAGATGCTTTTTTACATCCTATTCGAGATAGAAAAAATTTAACTGTAATGACACAAACTCAAGTTTTAAAAATCCTTACAAAAAACATTTCAGACACGACAAGAAATCAAAAATGTTATCAAACTAAAGCATGGGCCAATTCTAAAAATGAAGTTTATGGACTAGAAATATTAAATCAAAACAATAAAAAAATAGTTACGGCAAAGAATGAAGTTATTCTAGCTTCGGGGGCTATAAGCTCTCCACATTTATTACAAATTTCAGGAATAGGATCATCAGATTATCTGAAGTCTATAGGAGTAAATCCTGTTTTAAATTTAAAAGGAGTTGGAGAAAATTTACAAGATCACTTGCAAATTAGATCAGTTTATCAGGTTTCAAATTGTAAGACTGTAAATACATTATATAAAAATTTAATAACTCGAGTTGGAATGGCTTTGCAGTATGCCATATTTAGATCAGGACCTCTTACCATGCCACCTTCTACATTAGGTGCATTCGCAAAAAGCGACTCCAGTCAAGCAAGCGCAAATATGGAATGGCATGTTCAACCCTTATCCCTTCCTAAATTTGGAGAAAATTTACATCCTTATAACGCCATTACTCCAAGCGTTTGTAATTTAAGACCAACTTCTAGAGGATGGATTAGAGCTGTAAGTCCAGATCCAATGAATTATCCAAAAATATTTTGTAATTATTTATCTACAGAAGAAGATCTTAAAGTTGCAGTTATAGGTTTAAAAAAAACACGAGAGATTATGCATAGTAAATCTTTAGAGCCATTTAGTCCAAAAGAGATTCTTCCAGGAGAAAATATTCAAACAAACAATGATTTAATAAATGCTGCAAGAAATTTAGGAACAACTATTTTTCATCCAGTTGGAACTTGTGCTATGGGAAAAATAGATAGTAATGGAGTTGCGGAAAATGAACTAACAGTTCTCGATTCAAATTGCCGAGTTAGAGGAATATCGCGTTTGAGAGTAGTAGATGCATCTTCAATGCCAACAATTACTTCAGGTAATACTAATGCCCCTGTAATGGTTATTGCAGAAACAGTTGCTAGGGAGATTTTATCTAATATTTAGAGTTATTAACATACACTCTTTAAAGTAGAAAATTTGATTCAAAATGGAATCAAAATGGAATCAAAACGAGAACATCTGAACTTTGAATTAAGAGATATCCACAGCAAACTTCTTTAAAGTGTCCATGGGTATGACTTCCAAGGTCTTTAAATGAGTTCTTCTAAGATAGATTTTACATCCGTGTCCAGCGTCAATTGCCCGTTTTACCCAACTTGCACAAACACACCAATTATCTCCATCTTTTAAACCTTCAAATCCAAACTCAGGATGAGGCGTAATTAAATCATTACCGTTTTCTTTGCACCAATTTAGAAAGTCACTATTAACTTTTGCGCAGACACAGTGCATTCCAACATCTGTTTTATCTGTGTTGCACGAACCATCTCTAAACCAACCGGTTACTGGATTCATAGAACAAGGCTCAATATCTTCACCTAGTACGTTTTTTTGTTTTGGAATTTTATTCATGTTTAAAAACGTTTGCAATTTTTTCATCAATGGTTGCATTAAATGAAAATGATCTTCGTTCATCACCTGATTGAAAAGGGTAAGCAGTGTGCATTAAGTAGTTTGGAAATAAGATCATATCGCCAACTTTTGGTATATGATTATAAATACTTTTATTTAAAAAATTTCTTGATCCATGAATAAAATCAATTGTGCCATGGGTTTTTAAATTGTGTTTGTGAGTTCTTATATCTTCATTTAGAGATTTTGGAACTTTAAGATAACCAAC
>NZ_JAYQPI010000005.1:0-48219 GCF_038145245.1 Candidatus Allofontibacter sp.
CCAACGGGCACCCATTGTCCATTCTTTCCGCAAGTTCCAACTCCAGCATCTAGTTCCATATCATTACCAACCATCTTAACTTTTGTCAGAACATCAGGACCATTGCCAATTAATGTTGCACCCTTTAATGGTTTGCCAATTTTTCCATTTTTAATTTCATAAGCTTCTGTGCAGGAAAAAACAAATTTACCATTTGTGATATCCACTTGTCCGCCACCAAAAGCAACAGCATAAATTCCTTTATCAACTGATTTAATTATTTCATCAGGATGATATTTTCCAGAAAGCATATAAGTGTTTGTCATGCGAGGCATTGGGATATGTTCAAAACTTTCTCTACGACCATTTCCTGTTGGTTGGACGTTCATTAGTCTTGCATTCAATCTGTCATGTATATAATTTTTTAGTATTCCTTTTTCGATTAGAACAGTTTTATTAGTTGGTGTTCCCTCATCATCAATAGTGATTGATCCTCTTCTATTCTCAATTGTTCCATCATCGACAACAGTTACTTGCTCATCAGCTATTTTTTGTCCCATTAAATTTGAGAATGCTGAAGTTTTTTTTCTATTAAAATCACCTTCTAGTCCATGTCCAATTGCTTCATGAAGAAGTATGCCAGGCCAACCAGGTCCAAGAACTACTTTCATTTCACCAGCAGGAGCGTCAACGCTTTCAAGATTAATTAATGCCTGTTTTAGCGCAATATCGCAAACTTTTTTCCAATTTAATTCAGTAATATATTCATCCAATATTTTTCGACCACCGGTTCCATAGCTTCCAGTTTCTTTTCTTCCATTTTTTTCAACCATTACTGAAACATTAAATCTAACAAGAGGTCTTTTGTCCGAGTAACTTTGATTGCCAGGTCTTATAATTTCTACTTGTTGGTATTCAGAAAATATTGAACTTGAAACTTGCTTAACATAAGGATTTTTAGATCTTAAATATTTATCAATTTTATTTAATAGATCTATTTTTTCAGAAAAGTTTTTTGCTTCTATTGGATTAACGTCGGTATAAAGATATTTATTAGTTTTTTTTGGTCCAGAATTTATTTTTCCAGAATAATTTTTATTAGCATCTAATATTATTTTTGCTGACTTTTTTAGAGATTCTTCTGTTAATTCATTGGAGTGAGAGTAAGTTGTTACATCATTATTTACAGATCTTAAACCGTAGCCTTTACTAGAGTCGTAACTTGTATTTTTGATTTTACCATCATCCAATACTAATGATTCAGAAACTGTAGATTCTAGGAAAAGTTCACCATCATCACACTTAAAAAGAGTATTATTAACTATTGTTTCTGCTGACTTTTTTGAAATTGAATTTTCTTCTGAAAAAAACTCATTTAAATTTGGGTTCATTTTTAGATAAATTGTCGCAAATTTTTTGTATATATTTGTGTTAATAATATAGTTAAATAACTAAATTTACATAGTATATCTTTAAATTAATGACTAAAAAATTACTTAAAAAATTTTATTTATCTTTAGTACTTTTTGTAACTCCAGGGACATTATTTGCGAGAGACAATTGGCAAATGGGATATAACGAGTCAGTTACTTCTGTAATGGATGATATTGTTCATCTTCATGATCGTATTTTACTTCCCATAATAGTTGCAATTTCTGTTTTTGTACTTTTTTTACTTTTGTATTCAGTTATACGATTTAGAGCTTCAAAAAATCCAACACCTTCTAAAACATCGCATAATACTTTTATAGAAATTTTATGGACAGTTATTCCTTGTTTAATTTTAATAGTGATAGCTGTTCCATCATTTAGATTGCTTTATAAACAAGATGTAATTCCAAAGGCTGATGTTACTATTAAAGCAATAGGTTATCAGTGGTATTGGGGATATGAATACCCAGATCAAAATATTGCATTTGAAGCTAACATGGTTGAGACAAAAAATTTAAAGCCAAATCAACCAAGACTTTTAGAAACAGACAATCATGTGGTTGTTCCAGTGAACAAAGTTGTTAAAGTTTTAATTACAGCGAATGATGTGTTGCATGCTTGGGCAGTTCCATCTTTTGGAGTAAAAAGAGATGCTGTTCCAGGAAGAGTCAATGAGACCTGGTTTAAAGCTGTAAAAGAAGGAGTATATTATGGACAGTGTTCAGAGTTATGTGGGTCTAGACACGCATTTATGCCAATCACGGTAAGAGTGGTTTCAGAAAAACAATATAATGATTGGCTTAGTGAGGCTAAGAAAAAGTTTGCCAAGTATCCAGAAAATAACATTGTTGCAGAAAATTTAACAAAGGAGAAAAAATAGATGGCTACCGCAAGTTCTGATCATTCACATTATCCAAGTTTTTGGACAAGATGGTTATTTTCCACAAATCATAAAGATATTGGAACTTTGTATTTAATTTTTGCAATTGTTGCAGGAATTGTTGGGACAACCTTATCTATTTTGATGAGAATGGAACTTATGTATCCAGGAGACGGAATTTTAAAAGGTAATTATCATCTCTACAATGTTCTTGTAACGGGTCATGGTTTAATAATGGTTTTTTTTATGGTGATGCCAGCCATGATAGGTGGTTTTGGAAACTGGTTTGTTCCTTTAATGATAGGAGCTCCTGATATGGCATTTCCTAGAATGAATAATGTCTCTTTTTGGCTATTGCCTGCTGCATTTATTTTATTAATTGTTTCTATTTTTGTAGAAGGTCCCCCTGGTGGAGCTGGGGTTGGAGGTGGTTGGACAATTTATCCTCCGTTATCTTCAAAAGCTGGACAACCAGGACCTGCTATGGATCTTGCAATATTAAGTTTGCACCTTGCTGGAGCTTCATCAATTCTTGGGGCTATTAATTTTATAACTACTATTTTTAATATGAGAGCTCCTGGAATGACGATGCATAAAATGCCTCTGTTTGCATGGTCAATTTTAGTAACTGCATTTTTATTATTGTTATCTTTACCAGTTCTTGCTGGAGCGATTACAATGTTATTAACTGACAGAAATTTTGGAACCGCATTTTTTGAACCTAAAGGAGGTGGGGATCCAGTTTTATTTCAACATTTATTTTGGTTTTTTGGACATCCTGAAGTTTATATTATGATCCTTCCAGGCTTTGGAATGATAAGCCATATTATTTCAACCTTTTCAAAAAAACCTATCTTTGGATATCTTGGTATGGCTTATGCGATGGTCTCAATTGGAGTTGTAGGTTTTGTTGTTTGGGCTCATCATATGTACACGGTTGGTTTAGGTGTAGATACAAAAGCCTACTTTGTATTTGCAACTATGATTATTGCTGTGCCTACAGGTATTAAAGTTTTTTCATGGATCGCTACAATGTGGGGAGGTTCAATTACTCTTAAAACACCAATGCTTTGGGCTGTTGGTTTTATATTTTTATTTACTGTTGGTGGAGTTACAGGAGTTGTTCTTGCTAATGCTGGAGTTGATACTTCATTTCATGATACATATTATGTGGTGGCCCACTTCCATTATGTTCTTTCTTTAGGGGCAGTATTTTCGATATTTGCAGGATTTTATTATTGGTTCGGTAAGATGTCCGGATACGAATATTCGGAAGTTTTAGGAAAAATACATTTTTGGCTAACATTTATTGGAGTTAATTTAGTTTTCTTTCCTCAGCATTTTTTAGGTTTAGCTGGAATGCCAAGGAGATACGTTGATTATCCAGATGCTTATGCTGGATGGAATTATATTTCATCAATTGGTTCTTATATCTCTGGTTTTGGAGTTTTAGTATTTTTAATCTTAGTCGCTCATGCATTTATTAGAGGAAAAAGAGTTCCTGATAATCAATGGGGAGAAGGGGCAACTACATTAGAATGGACTTTAAGTTCACCGCCTCCATTCCATCAGTTTAACGAACTGCCTAAAATTAAATAATTAAATAAAGTGTATAAAACTACCTTTGCTAATTATCAAAAGAGTAAAAATATTTTAGTTCTTAAAAATTTTTATAATTTGATGAAACCAAGAGTAATGTCTCTTGTAGTTTTTACGGCCTTCGTTGGTTTGATTATATCAAATAAGCAAGTAGATTTTTTAACATCAGCTTTAGGATTGTTTTTTGTTGCATTAGGCGCGGGGGCAGCTGGAGCTCTTAATATGTGGTACGATTCAGAAATTGATGCAGTGATGTCACGCACTTGTTTAAGACCAATTCCTCTTGGTAAAATTTCAAATTCTCAAGCATTATCTTTTGGAATTATTCTAAGTCTTATTTCTATTGCTGGATTGTATTTAGTTTCAAATATTTTATCAGCTTCAATACTAGCGATCACCATTGGTTTTTATATTTTTATTTATACAATTTGGCTAAAGAGAAGAAGTGTTCAAAATATAGTAATTGGAGGTGCCGCAGGAGCATTTCCCCCAGTTATAGGTTGGACTATTGCAAATAACAGTTTATCGATTGAGCCAATAATTTTATTTTTAATTATATTTTTTTGGACGCCATCTCACTTTTGGTCGCTATCTTTATATAAATCTGAAGATTATAAAAAAGCGAAAATTCCAATGCTTCCGGTTGTGTCAGGTATAGATTTTACTAAAAAAAATATTTTTGCTTATGCACTTTTATTATTTCCAATAACTATATTACCATTTTATTTTAATTTTGCTGGTTTAGTTTATTTAGTTCCAACTGTTATTTTAGGAGCCTTCTATATTTGGTTAACTTTTAAACTATTAAAAGCTAGTAACAAAAAAGATATAGGAAAATTTTCAAAAAAAATATTTGCTTTTTCAATTTTATATTTATTTTTAATTTTTACTCTATTGTTAATTGAAAGTTTTGTTGGATTTTTTTAATGAATAAAAATTATATTACTGCAATTATTTTATCGTTACTTGTAATATTCTTTTTTATATTCACAATTTTAAATATTGGGAATGGAATACTTGTAAGACCCTTATGAGTTTACAAACTAAAAATAAAATTAATCCTATCTATTTAGTACTTATATTTTTTATAATGTTAGGACTATCTTATGCCTCTGTTCCACTTTATGAATTATTTTGTAAAATAACTGGATTTGGGGGAACTACAAAATTTTCTAAGCAAGTTCCAAGTATTATTATTAACCATAATGTTACAACTAGATTTGATACTAATGTTTCAAAAGGTTTATTTTGGGAATTTAAAGCTGAAAAAATAAAAGAAAATATTAAGCCTGGTCAAGTTTCAACAGTCAAATTTAAAGTAAAAAATTTAGGAAATGAAACATCAACAGCTGTTTCAACTTTTAATGTTACCCCAGATACTGTTGGAAAGTATTTTAATAAAATAAGTTGTTTTTGCGTTGAACAACAAACCTTAAAAGCTAAAGAAACTAAAGAGTTTGAAATGGCATATTTTATTGATCCAAAAATAGTAGATGACTTATCTACAAAGGAGATTAAGGATATTACTTTATCTTATACTTTTTTTGATGTAGCTAATTTTAAAAAGGAGAAAAATTAATGTCAGACAGTCATAAAAAAGGACATGATTATCATTTAGTTGATCCAAGTATTTGGCCAATCGTTTCGTCTTTTTCAGCTTTAATTTTAGCTTTTGGCGCAGTGTATTATATGCATGCCAAATCTTTTTGGTTGTTATTAATTGGTCTGGCTTTAACTCTTTATTCTATGTTCATGTGGTTCAGAGATGTTGTTATTGAAGGTGAACATAAAGGCGATCATACACCAGTTGTTCAAATTGGTCTTAGATACGGAATGACGCTTTTTATAATGTCAGAAGTAATGTTTTTTGTCGCATGGTTTTGGGCTTATTTTGATTCTAGTCTTTTTCCAGATGCAGTTATTGGAGGTGTTTGGCCTCCAAAAGGTATACAGACTCTAGATCCTTGGCATATACCTCTGATAAACACTTTAATTTTGCTTTTATCAGGAACAACCGTAACTTGGGCACATCACTCGCTTTTGGAAAATGATCGAAAAGGATTATTAAATGGGCTTTTATTAACAGTAATTCTTGGAGTTATTTTTACCTCATTCCAGGCTTACGAATATTTGCATGCGGATTTTAAATTAAACTCTGGAATTTATGGCGCTACTTTTTATATGGCCACAGGTTTTCATGGCTTTCATGTAATTGTTGGAACAATTTTTTTAGCAGTTTGTTACTTTAGAGCAAAAGCTGGCCATTATAAACCTGATCATCATTTTGGATTTGAGGCTGCAGCATGGTACTGGCATTTTGTTGATGTAGTTTGGCTATTTTTATTTGCTTCAATATATATTTGGGGAAGTTAACAAATAATTTTGTATAAAATTAAATCATTAGATATATTTTTCTTTTTTTTTATACTTATCATTTTATCTTTAGGAACATGGCAAGTTTATAGATTATATTCAAAAAATAATTTAATTATTAATTTAGAACAAAACTTAAAAAAACAATCTATAGATTTTAATTTAGATATAGATAGAGAATACATAAAAGTTCTAATTAAGAAAAAGCATTTAAAATCAAAAATATTTTTATATCAGCTTAATAAAGGAGAGATAGGTTTTAAAGTTATAGTCCCTTATGAAATTAATAATTCATTAGTAGTTTTAGTAGATAAAGGTTGGATTAGAAAAGATAAGATTAATTCAATAAAAAATACCTTATTTAACGATGATATTATTGAAGGCTATACAAAAAAAATAAAAGAAAAGAATTTATTTACACCTGACAATAATATTAAAGAAGATTTTTTGTACTCAATAGAAGTTGATAATCTTAAGAAATTACTTAATAAGAATATTTATCCCTTAATGATCATTCAAACTTCAAGTTCAAACAAAGATATTATTTTTAATGATTCTGAGGTTCGTTTATCAAATAATCATTTGCAATATGCTATAACATGGTATGGCTTAGGATTAGTTACTATAATTTTTTTTTTATATTATAGAAAGAAAGCTTAATGGAATACATAAGTACCAGAAATAATAAAAAAATTTACAATTTTACTGATACTTTTTTAAATGGTCTTGCCCATGATGGCGGTCTGTATATCCCAAAAAAAATACCTCGTTTATCTAAAATTTTCTTAAAGAGATTATCAAAGTTAAATTATAATGATTTAGCATATGAGATTATAAAGATTTATACGGGCAACACTTTTTCAAATAAACAGTTAAAAAAAATTATAATAAAATCCTATAAAAAATTTAATAGCAAAAATGTGGTTAAATTTTCGAGAGTAAAAAAATTTAATTTAATTGAATTGTATCATGGTCCAACTTTAGCTTTTAAAGACATCGCAATGCAAGTGATAGGAAATATGTATGAAAGTATTCTTCCAAAAAATAAAAATAAAATTAATTTAATTACAGCAACGTCTGGAGATACTGGCGCCGCAGCTATTGATGCTGTAAAAAATAAAAAAAATTTACGAATTTTTATCTTACATCCAAAAGGAAAAGTCTCTGTAACACAGAGAAAGTTAATGACTACAGTAAATTCTAAAAATGTATTTAATATTGCTGTGGAAGGTTCATTTGATGATTGTCAAAGATTAGTAAAATCAATGTTCAATGATTTCCATTTTAGAAGATCAATTAATATGTCTGGAGTTAACTCAATAAACTGGGCAAGAATTGTTGTTCAGATAGTTTATTATTTTTATTCTCATTTTCGCTTATCTGAAAAAAATAAAAAAAGTGTATTTTCAGTGCCAACAGGAAATTTTGGCGATATTTATGCTGGTTATATTGCTTATAAAATGGGTTTACCCATATCTAAATTAATTATTGCAACTAATGAAAATGATCTTTTATATAAATTTTTAAGAAATGGAGTTTATAAACCTTCCAAAGTAAAATTTAGTATCTCTCCGAGTATGGATATACAGGTAGCTAGTAATTTTGAAAGATTAATTTCTTCTTATTATAATAATAATTCTAAAAAAATATCAGAATTAATGAAGCAACTTAATAACAAGGGATTTTATAAAATTGATCAAAATATATTGAAGCGTATGAAAAATATTTTTTACTCTAAGTCAGTGGATGCGAAAGATACTAAGAAAACTATAAAGTTAGTAAATCAATCTAATAACAAAGTATTAGATCCACATTCAGCAGTCGGATTAAATGCTTTGCAACACTATTGTCAAATTCATAAAAAAAAGGATGAAAATTTATTTTCTTTAGAAACAGCCCACCCTGCAAAATTTGGAGAAACTATTTATAAAATATTACGAAAAAAAGTTAACGTGCCTAGTGAAATTAATAAAAATCTTAAAAAAAAAGAATTTTATAAAGTTTTACCTAAAAATTTAGACAGAATTAAAAATTATATTAAAGCTAACTGTTTGCATTAGCGGCATTTCTAGCAAGAAGATCTACTTTATTATTATACTCGTTAATGGAGTGAGCCTTTACCCAGTTCCATGTGATTTCTTTTTTATCAATTAGATTATCTAATTTTATCCAAAGATCTTTATTTTTTACATCCTTCTTATTTGCATTTTTCCAGTTATTTAATTTCCAGTTACTGATCCATTTTTGAATACCATCTTTTACATATTTAGAGTCAGTATAGATCTTAATTTTTTTATTTTGTTTGATTTTTAACAAAGCATTTATAGCTGCTGTTAACTCCATTCTATTATTAGTAGTTTCTTTTTCAGAACCAATCAAAGTCTCTTCTGTATTATTTTGTATAATTAATGCAGCCCAACCACCCTTTCCAGGGTTACCCAGACAAGAACCATCAGTATAAATTATAATTTCATTCATTAAATAAAATATTCATTAAAATTCTTAATAGTTGAATGAAATTCAATTTTTTTAAAGTATTCCATGGGGTCTTTAATTTTAACGTTAGCCTTATTATCGGTATGATAAAAATCATAAAGCCTTGTCAAAAAAAATCTCATTGCAGCTCCCATTGACAGAATTGGTAAATATTTTTTTTCATTTTCGGACAATGTTCTTATCGAAGAATATCCGTCTATTAGATTTTTAGCTTTTGTCATATTAAATGTTGAATTGTTATCAAAACATATAGAGTTTATACAAATTGCAATTTCATAAGCAAAGAAATCGTTACAGGCGAAATAAAAATCTATAATTCCAGAAACTTTATTATTTTTAAAAAATATATTATCAGGAAACAGATCTGCATGAATTATGCCTTGAGGTAGATTTTTTGGCCATTTATCTTTTAAAAGATTTAAATAATTTCTAGTTTTTGTAATTATTGTATTATCTAAATCTATTTTTTGTTTAATAGTTTTTTCCAAAATATCTTTCCAGCTTTCAATAGATAAATTATTTTTCCTATGAATGTTAAATTTTTTTGTTATTTCATGTAACTGAGCTGTTATTTTTCCTATTTCAAAACATTCTTCACTAGTTATTTTGTTTTTTGATTGTCCATCTAAAAAAGTTACTAAGGCTGCATTTTTATTTTTAATTTTATTAATTTTTTCATTATTTTTATTCTCAATCGGTCTTGGACAAGGAAATTTATTCTCGGATAGATTAGATAATAATTTTATAAAAAATGGTATATCATTTTCATTAACTCGTTTTTCATAAATAGTAAGAATGTAATCTTGTTTTAATGTTTTAATAAGATAATTTGTATTTTCTACACCTTCAGTAATTCCTGTATAATCTTTGAATCCATTAATATTGTATTGTTCTAAGAATTTTTCAACTTCTTGATATTCTAATTTAGTATATACAGCCATTATTTAATAAGCATTGTAGGAAGTTTAAAAGAAACGTTCTCAACTGAGGCAATTACTTCTTCAAGTTTAATGTCACTTATATTTTTAATTTCTTTAATTAAATTCTCAACTAATATTTCAGGTGCTGATGCACCAGAAGTTATACCTATGTTCTTTGAATCTTTAATTTTATCAAATGGTAATTCCTGATTAGAATCAATCAAAATACTATCTTTGCAACCAAATTTTTTTGCAACTTCTACTAATCTTTGTGAGTTAGAAGAGCTTTTACTTCCAACAACTAAAAATAAATCACATTTCTTTGCAATTTTTTTTACGGCTTCTTGTCGGTTTGTTGTTGCATAGCAAATATCACTTTTAATTGGTTCTTTTATTGTGGGGTATTTTTTTTTTAAAAGAGATATAATTTCTAATGTATCATCAACTGAGAGAGTAGTTTGTGTGATATATGCAAATTTATTATTTTGAATCTTAGGAAAATATTTTTTTACATCATCTTTATTTTCTATTAATGTGATGTAATTCTTATCTATTTGCCCCATAGTTCCAATCACTTCAGGATGATTTTTGTGGCCAATAAAAATAATATTAAATTCATCTTTTGCTAAAGACTCAGCTTCTCTATGTACTTTTGTTACTAAAGGACACGTTGCATCTATGTAGATAAGATTATTTAATTTTGCTTGATTGATAATTTCTTTCGGAACACCGTGAGCTGAAAATATAACAGGTCTTGATTTATCTTTGATCTCAAAAAGTTCATTAATAAATATTGCCCCTTGTGATTTTAGACTTTCAACTACAAAATGATTATGCACAATTTCGTGTCTTACATAAACGGGTGCTCCAAATTTAGTAATAGTTTTTTTTACGATTTCAACAGCTCGATCTACACCAGCACAAAAACCTCTTGGGCTTGCTAAAAATATGTTTATGATCTTTTTTTCCATAAAGAATTTTAAATTTTGAATTCTGTATTATATGAGTAAATTTTGTAGAGACCAGATTAATAAATACAAATACTATTTAATAATCTAGATTTGCATAAAATTAGTTTTTGTTCATTGAAATAAATTAATATACAAATTATCTTATATTATCATGAAAGAAAAAATTATTAAAAACTCAAAAAAAATTAACCTAGAAATTGGAAAAGATTATTATTGGTGCGCATGTGGTCTTTCCAAAAATGAGATTTTTTGTGATGGTTCCCATAAAACAACAAATTTTGAGCCGATTAAATTCTCAGTTACAGAAGATAAAAATTATTTTTTATGCAGTTGCAAAAAAACTAAAAACAAACCTTTTTGTGACGGTTCTCATTCTAAGAGTTAAGATATTTTAGTTTGTTTTAGTTGATTAAATGTTTTTTCTAGATTTTTTTGATTTATAATTTTAATTTTATCGATATTAGCTGGATCTAGTATTATTCTTCTAACAGCCTCTAATGCAATTTTATTTGAGATATCCTGAATATCTTTTATTGCTTTGATTTTCATTTGTCCTAATTTTTGTTCTAAAGATTTTTTTTTATGAATCATTAATTGTTCAAATTTATTTTCAGATTCTTTTATAAAGTTTTCTGCTTCTTTTTTTTCTGAAGCAAGAATATCTTTACTCTCTTGGTGAGCGTCTTGTACCTTATCTTTATATTTTTGAAGCAACTCTTCACTTTCTGTTTTTAAATTTCTTGTATTTTCAATTTCAGATTTAATCTCATTTATTTTATCATCTAGTAATTTATTAATAACTTGAGGAATCTTTTTATAAATAAGTATTAAACAAAATGTTACAAAAGAGATTGCTACCCAAAATGTTGCATCAAACATACTTGCTCTCTTTCTGGTTTTTAGATATCTCAGAAATTATTGCTTTTAGATTACTGTCGTTAGGTTTTGTTCCAGTTATTTTTTCTATAAGTTCTTTTGAAAATTCCGACGCAATATCTGAAATATTATCCAAAGCTTGCTTTTTAAAATTATTAATTTCATTTTCTACTTTAGTAGTTTCGGTATTTAAATAATTTTCAAATTCTTTTTTTTTAACTGATATTTTTTCGTTAAATTCATTATTCAATTTTGCTGAATTTTCTTTTGAATTTTTTTTAGCCTCGGCAATTATTTTATTATATTCATTATCTAATTTTTGAATTTGATTTTTATTATTTTCCGTTTCATCAATTAGTGATTTTAAAAAACTTGCTCTTTGGTCCAATAATTTAAAAATCTTTGGACTAAAAAATTTGTGAATTAAAAAATATAAGAAACCAAAACATATAACCAACCAGAATATTTGAGATAACCAGAACTCTGGGTTAAGTTGAGGCATTCCTTCATTTGCTGTTGCTTCCTGTTCAAGAAACAAAAGAAAAATAAAAAAAATTATATTTTTTTTCATCAGTTAACTTAAAACTTAGATTTATTTTAAATAGTTAAAATGCAAAAAGTATCAATAATGCAATAACTAGTGCAAATAAACCCGTAGCCTCTGCCAATGCAAATCCTAATAATAATGTAGGAAATTGTTTTTGAGCTGCTGAAGGATTTCTTATTGCTGCCGACAAATAATTACCAAATATAGTTCCTATGCCCACTCCAGCTCCTCCCAACGCGATTGCCGCAAGACCTGCTCCTATTAACTTTGCTGCTGCTACTTCCATTTTTTTCTCCTTTTTTTGTTAGTTTTAGTGATGCATATGTAATGCATCGTTTAAGTAAATACACGATAAAACTGCAAATACATAAGCTTGTAAAAAAGCTACAAGTATCTCTAGAGCTGTTAAAGCTACGGAAAAACTTAGAGGTAACCATCCGCCCAAGATACCTAAACTTACAACAAACCCTCCAAAAACTTTTAACATAGTGTGTCCCGCAAGCATATTTGCGAATAAACGTACAGATAAACTTATAGGCCTACTTAAAAAAGATATTATTTCAATTACTACTAATAAAGGTAATAAAAAAACAGGAATTCCAGACGGAACAAATATCTTTAAAAATCCTAATCCATTTTTTACAAAGCCAACAATCGTAACTCCAATAAATATTACAATAGCAAAAAAAAATGTAATGATCACTTGGCTAGTAACTGTAAATGAATAAGGTAACAAACCAATCATGTTCATTGTTAATATAAATATAAAAAGAGTTAGTATGAATGGGAAATAAGGTTTTGCATCATTGCCGACAGTCTCATTAATCATTTTTGAAATAAAATTAAATACAAGTTCATTAAGAATTTGAATTTTTCCTGGCACAATACTTATTTTTTTTGTCCCAAGGATAAAGAATGTGATAATTAAAATTGAACTAATTAACATGAATAGACTTGAATTAGTAAAAGAAATATCTACTCCATTTATAGATAACGAAGGTCCGATTTTATGAACCTCGAACTGATGCATTGGATTTGTTGCCATAAATTTAGTCTTTATTAATCATTTTTGCAGATCGTACAACATTAAATATACCTGCCACAATACCAACTAATAATAGAATTATTAAAAAAATTGGCTTAGTTCCTAACCATTTATCGATATACCAGCCAATAAAAATTGCGACAAAAACTGCAGCAACTAACTCTGTGCTCATTTTAAATGCTGACCCAATAGAATTATTATTTTTAATTATTTTATCTTTTTTATATTTTTTTTTTATTAATTCTATCTTGGACTTTAGGTCGTCAAATTCTGACATTGAGTAATTTATGCTACCATTTCCTCAGCTTTTTCAAGATCAACAGCAACCAGTTGACTTACGCCTCTCTCAGCCATTGTTACTCCATATAATCTATTCATTCTAGACATAGTCAACGCATGGTGAGTGATAACTATAAATTTTGTTTCTGTAATTTTTGTTAGTTCTTCTATTAAAGAACAAAATCTTGTAACGTTTGCATCATCTAAGGGAGCGTCTACTTCATCCAAAATACAGATAGGAGCAGGATTAATTAAAAATACCGCAAATATTAAGGCCATCGCAGTTAAAGCTTGCTCACCACCAGACAGCAAAGTAATTGATTGTAATTTTTTTCCAGGAGGACTTACTAAAAGTTCTAAACCTGCTTCCAGAGGATCGTCGGACTCTATCAATTCAAGTCTAGCATTCCCTCCTCCAAATAATTTTGTATACACATCATTAAATTTTCTTCCAACTTTATCATAAGCATCAATTAGTTTTTCTCTTCCTTTTTGATTTAATTCGTTAATACTAGATTTTAATTTTAATATTCCAGCTAAAAGATCTTTTCTGTCTTCCATCATTTTATTTATTTGATTTTCAAGATTTTTAGTTTCATCATCCGCTCTTAAATTGACCGCACCCATATTGTCTCTTTCATCTTTTAGAGTCTTTAGTGAAGTTTCTATTTTTTCAATATTTGTTTTTTCAATAGCTAATTTGTCTTGATCATTTAATAGATCATCTATTGAGCATTTAAAATCTTCCTTAACTTTATTTTCTAAGTCTGTAATCTTTACTTTATGATTATCTATAAGTGTTTCAAAACGAACCTTTTTTTCACGTCCAATTAAAACTTTTTCGTTAATATCTGCTAACACCTTATTAATTTCTGCTACCTTATTTTCTGAAATTTCAATTTCAGAACTAATCTTTGCTCGAGCTTCTTCAGTATTTTTTATATTCTCTTGATAAAAACCTTTTTGTTCACCAATTTCACCGGGCTTTATTTGAATTTTAATGATCTCCTTCTCTAAATTTTTTAGTCGAGATATGAGACTTTCTGATTTTGTCTTTGAGTTTTGTTCTAAATTACGCCAGTTATCTGTTTCGGTATCAATACTTTTAATTCTTTCTTTTCTTTTAATAGAATCGTTTTTTATTGTTTCATATTTACTTAGAAATATCGCATATTTTTCTTGTAATTCTTTAATTAAAAAAGTTTTTTGAGTGAATTCGTTTTTTGCATCATCTTTGTTAAAAGATGACAATTGTTCATTATCTTTTTTAATTAGATTGTATAAATCTTCAATATTTTTATATGTTTCTTCGAAGTTAGTTAAAATATTTTTTAAATTATCTTTAATTTTTTGAGATCCAATATTTTCAAGATTATTTATAGTATCGTTTAGTATTATAGATTGTTTATCACTAAAATTTTTAAAATAATTTAAATAATTATTAATAGCATTTTTAATTTCTGCATTGCCAATATTTGCAAATATTTTTTCTGATAAAACTTCAAGCGCTTTTTGTTCGATGTTTAATTCCTCAGAAATTTTTTTAAAATCACTATTAGTTTTATTTTCAATTTCATAATATGTTTTTTCAAACTCTAATATTTTAGTTTTTTCTTCTGTTAATCGTTTGATATTAGAATTTGCATTGTTAATATTAATATTCTCACTTTGAAGATCATCGTTAGAATTTTTTAGATCAATTCTAAGTTTTTCTGCTTCTTCCTTAGTTCTTTGCTCTTGCTTAAATAGGTCTTCATATTCTAAGTTTAGTCTTTGTAGTTTGCTTGTAATTTCTGCAAAATCGTTTCTTAACGGCTTAATTCTTTTATTTTCACTATCTAATAGTTCACTACTGTAATTTTTTTCAATTGTTACTGCGCTAATATCATCATCAATTTCGTTTAAACCCTCCTGACTTTCTTTGAGTTCTTTATTAATTTCCTGGATTTTTAAATATGAAAGTAGAGCTTCATTTTTTTTGATTTCATTTGAGATTGTTTTGTATCTCGAAGCTTCCTCTGCTTGTTTTAATAAATTTCTTAATTGAAGTTCGATTTGCTTCATTATGTCATCAGCTTTTTTTAAATTATTTTCAGCTGCACTTAATCTTAATTCAGCCTCATGTCTTCTGGCATGAAGTCCTCCAATGCCAGCAGCCTCTTCTAATATCGCTCTTCTATCTGTCGGCTTTGCAGTAATTAAAGAACCAACTTTTCCCTGACTTACCATTGACGGCGAATGAGCTCCCGTAGAAAGATCTGCAAATAATATTTGCACATCTCTTGCTCGAACCTCTTTTCCATTAATGTAGTAATTTGAACCTTTGTCTTTTTCTATTCTTCTTTTAATTTCAATTTCAGGAGTATCTCTAAATTGATGAATATTTTCGTTATTATCTAAAAGAATATTTACTTCAGCAATATTTTTAGAAGGACGATTTGAGGTTCCGGAGAATATCACGTCTTCCATTCCACTGCCTCTAAGGCTTTTTGCAGAAGTTTCTCCCATGCACCACCTTAAAGCTTCGACAATATTGGATTTTCCACAACCATTTGGTCCAACGATTCCCGTAAGGCCATCTTCTATTAACAAATGGGTCTTATCAGCAAAAGATTTGAAGCCAACTATTTCTAGTTTTTTAAATTTCATCTCAAAATCTTTGATATTTCTTTTGATAAATTTTCAAAAGTAGGATTTCCTTCATATTTTTTTTCATTAATAATGATAGTAGGAGTTGAGTTAATAGAATATTTTTTTTGACCATTAATTCTATCGTTTAATATTTTTTCTTCCAATTTTTGATCCTTTAAACAGTTAGATAGCTTTTCATTAGATAAATTGAATTTATTAGCTATTAGAAATAATTTTTTATTAATTTCTTGTATTTTGTCTCCTGCAGACCAAACATTTTGATTTTTATAAATCTCATCAATTAGCAAGATACTTGATTCTTTTGTTGAACATCTAACAATTTTTGATGCATTTAATGCTGCAATATCTAATGGAAAATCAACAAAACTAATTTTAATTAAATCCTTACTTGCATATTCCTTTACTAATTTTGGATATATATTTTTATGAAAGTTTGCACAATGTGGGCATGTGAATGAACTATAAATTTTAATTTCTACTCTAGCGTTTTTATTGCCAATAAAGATTTCCTCATTGTTTTGGCCAAAAGAAAAAGTGCTAAATAATATAAAAGTAGAAACGATTAAGATTTTTTTTAAATAATTTTTGACTATGTTCATTATAATTTTATTTATTAAGTTTTAAAAAAATTTCTTTTAAATCTTTACTTTTAATTTCATTTATTTTTTTTAATATATTTTCGCTTAATATGATTTTTTTCTTTTTTATTTCGGAAGAAAATTCTTTAGAAAAGATTTGTATTTTGTTAATAGCATTATATCCTAGAAAGCTATTAATTTTCTCAATAATTTGATCTCTCGAATATTCAATCTCTATCATTATATTTTTGTTAACATTTATTAAGAGAATATTTTCATTATTAATTTTTTTTATTTTTAATGGAACAACATTTTTGAAAATTTTTTCACCAACTATGTTCTTCCAATTCTTAATTATTTCAAAATATACAAAGCCATCTTTTTTTAGTATTTTTTTTGCATTTTCTGGTAATAAACTTTGTAAAGGTCTTAAACCTTGAGTAAATAATTTATTTGAAGATTTATCCATTACCATGAGAAATATTTTATCAAATAAAATTCTTGCTTGGTACGATAATCATCAAAGAGATTTGCCATGGCGAAGATATCGTGGTTTTCACGATAGAATTTATAAAGTTTTAGTAAGTGAGTTTATGCTTCAGCAAACTCAAGTTAAAACAGTGATTCCTTTTTTTAATAAGTTTTTAAAAGCATTTCCTAATTTAAAAAAATTATCTAAAGCGAGGTTAGAAAAAGTCTATAAGTTATGGCAAGGACTTGGATATTATACTAGAGCAAAAAATTTATTAAGCACCGCAAAAATAGTTCAGTCTAAATATAAAGGATTGCTTCCTGCTGACTTTGAGACATTAAAGAGCTTTCCAGGAATAGGTGATTATACTGCATCAGCTATTATGGCTATAGCATTTAATAAAGATTTTATTGGTATAGATGGAAACGTTGAACGATTTGTAGCTAGATTATTTGGTTATAAAAATAATAATAAGAACTTTAAAAAAAATATTTTTTTAAAATTAAAAGAAATTAAATCAAAAGATAATTTTTCTAAATTTGCTCAAGCATTAATGGAGATGGGAGCATTAATATGCACTCCGCAAAATCCAAGATGCTATATTTGTCCCGCAAAACAAAATTGTATTTCATTTAAAAAGAAAGATTTTGATTATAAAATTTTAAATAAAAGAAAAGTTGATACAAAAAAATATTATTTATTATATGCTTTAGAAAAAAATAAAATTTTATTTTCAAGAAATAAAAATAAATTATTAAAAGACTTTGTGAATCTTCCATTAATTAGTTATAAAAAAAACTTATTTGATATAAATTTTAAAAAAAATAATTTTTCATTTGAAGGAAAGCCAAAAATAATCAAAAAAAATTTTATTCATAATATTTCTAATATTAAAATGCTAATAAAAGTTGTTCTTTTTAAAAGAGTTAAAAAAATTAATGATAGCCAGTTTTACTGGATGGATTATAATAGAATAGGAAATTCATTATTATCAAGTTTTTCAAAAAAATTTATAAAATTATTAGAAATAAAAAAAATTAATAATGTTTAAAAAAATTATTATTGTAGGAGGCGGAATTGCAGGATTAACTTTAGCTAATTTCCTTAAAAAAAATAATTTTAATAATTTCAGAATATATGAAAGATTTGAAAAAAAGTCATCAAGACCTACAGGAATTCAATTAACACCAAATGCAGTAAGAATTTTAGATTTTTTAGATTCAAAATTTTTTTTAAATAATAGTTTTCATAGAATTAATTATTTAAGTATTAATTCGATGCATTCTAAAAATTTTATAAATAATTCAGAAGTTAAAATAAATCTTCAGAATATTGTTAATGATAAGATGCCTTATCTAACTTGCGAAAGAAATATTTTAATAAGATTTTTAGAAAAAAATTTATCTGCAAAAGAAATTTTTTATAACAAACAAGTAATTCGGACTGTTAAAGATCATAATATTATTAGGATTAAATTTAATGATGGGTCAGAAGATTATTGCGATTTGTTAATTTCTGCAGATGGGATTTTTTCAAAATCTAGACTAGATAATAATATTATTAATAATACAAATTTTTATGCTTACCGAGGAATAATTAAAAATTTTTATTCAAAATATTCATTAGAAAATGACGTTGTTCGCCTATGGTTAAGTGGTAATAAACATTTGGTTACTTATTATATTAATAATAAGAACGATTTAAGTTTTACAGGAATTAGCAAGTCCTCAAAAAAAATAGCCTACACAAGTGATGATATAAATTATTCAATACCATTTTCAGCTGATCAATTTAGAAGTTTATTTTTTTCAGAAAATAAAGTTTTAAGGGAAACTCTAGATACTTTTCATGAAGTATATCGATGGCCAATATTTTCTCTAAAAAAGAGAGTTTTTTATAGAGACAATCAGATTTTTATTGGAGATTCTTCGCATGGCACTGTTCCTTTTCAGGCACAAGGAGCAGCCTTGGCAATAGAGGATTCTTATGTTTTGTTTGAGCAAATTATTAAGAATGTTACTAATAATTTAGGGATATTTTATTTTAATAAACGTAATAGCAGAGTTCAAAAAATAATTTTTAGATCGCAGCTTAATGTTTTCTTATTTCATTTAAAGAATCCATTTTTTCTTATTTTAAGAAGTGCAATTTTCAAGATAATAGAAAAATCTTTTCTGGCAAAAAAGGTTATGTTTGGTTGGATCTTTAATTATAATCCAAGAAGTTCTAGTTATTTTTTCTGATTTTTTCTCTTAGGTAGTCAAGTGGATATAATTTATTCTCCATTTTAATATGCCAAAAAGACCAGCCATTGCAACTCTCTGTTCCTTGAGCTTTGGCACCAACACTGTGAATAGATCCTGTAATATCTTTATATAGAATACTGCCATCAGCCATTACATGCGCTTGGATTTTATTTTTAGCATCAAATAATCTTAGCCCAGGCTCTATTATCCCGCTTTCAATTAAATAACCAAACGGTATTCTTTTTTCGTTTCTTTTATTTTCTATAGTTTTTAAAAAATTTTCATCAATTTTTTTTATTTTTTTTATTCTTGTCTCTGCAGTTTGGAAATACTCTTTGTTACTCTCAATTCCATAATAGTTTCGTCCTAGTTTTTTAGCAACAGCGCCAGTTGTTCCTGTGCCAAAAAAAGGATCTAGTATAAAATCACTTTTTTTAGTTGATGATAGAATAATTCTGTACAATAAACTTTCTGGTTTTTGAGTTGAATGGACTTTATTTCCTTTTCCATTTTTTAATCTTTCGTTTCCAGTACAAAGAGCTAATTCCCAATCAGATCTCATTTGTTTGTCATCATTAAAACATTTCAAAGATTTATAGTTAAATGTGTATTTTGAATTTTTGTTTTTAGCTGCCCAGATTAATGTTTCGTGAGCATTGGTAAATCTTGTCCCTTTAAAGTTAGGCATTGGATTTTTTTTATTCCATATTATGTCATTAAGAATCCAAAAATCCTCATCTTGAATTACTTTGCCTAGTCTAAATATATTATGGTAAGTTCCGATTACCCATATCGTTCCATTAGGTTTTAAAACTCTTTTGCATTCACTAATCCAAGAAATAGAAAACTCATCATATTGTTTTAAATTATCAAATTTATCCCAATCATCATTAACCGCCTTAACTTTAGAATGATCTGGTCTTTCTAGATTATTTTGTAATTGAAGGTTGTAAGGAGGATCAGCAAAAACGCAGTCAAAAGTTTCACTTGGAATTTTTTTTAATTCTTTTAATGAATCTCCTAAAACGATAGTGTCTCTTTTTATTGTCATACAACTCAGGAGAGAAAATAATATTAGAAGACTCACTCAGTCAACTTATGTCTGCGTATTGATTGTGCCTTGTTTTTTAATTTATCAATAGGTTGTGTATAGGAGAAAAAGTCTTTCTATGATGCTGAGTAATTCCAAATTTTTTAATGGCTTCTAGATGTTTTTTGGTTCCATAACCGCAATTCTTTTCCCAACTATAATTTGGAAACCTTAAAGACAGTTTTTCCATAAATAAATCTCTAGAAACTTTTGCTATTATTGAAGCTGCTGCTATAGAAATGCATTTTTGATCGCCTTTAATAATCGTTCTAATATTTTTATTTGTATCAGGAGAAAAATTTCCATCAACGAGAATAACATGATCCTTAATATTAATTTTTTTTAAAGCTCTATTCATCGCAAGTAATGAAGATTGTAAAATATTTAATTTATCAATTTCTTCAACAGAAGATATGCCAATACTATACTCACATTTTTTTATAAGTTCTTGAAATATTTTTAGTCTTTTAGATTTATTAAGTTTTTTTGAGTCATTTATTCCTTCAGGAAAATTATTTTGATCTAATTTAATAGCGGCTGCAAATACAGGTCCCGCTAAACATCCTCTCCCAACTTCATCAACACCAATTATATTCTTGCCAAATTTAAGATCATTTAAAATATTCATTAGCCCTTAATTATTCTATTTCTAAATTTTTTAAGATCTTCCCATGATAACCTTTTATTTTTAGGTTCTTTTAATAAGCTTTCTGGATCAAAAGTAGTAAATGTTATAAATTTTTCTTTATTAATAACAATTGAATCCCATTTTCCATGAATATCAAGTATTTTTTTATTAGAATTACTAAAAAAGTTAGAAGCAATTTCTCCAAGTAATAAAATATATTGTGGCTTAATGATTTTTAAATGTTTAATTAAAATATCTTTATAAAAATTATGTTTATTATTTATATTAATATCTTGATCAAAATAAATATTAGATAAATAATATTTATCTTTTTCGAGAGATATTGATGATAACATCTTACTTAAAAGTTCGCCTCTAGATCCAGATAAGATTTCTTGATTTTTGATATCATCATCATACGGACAACCGCCAAGTATCATAATTTTAGAATCAGGATTTCCTCTAAAAAAAAAATTATTATTTTTTTTTATATTTAGCTGATTGTTAATTTCTTTAAATAGTTCAGAAACTAAATTTTCTTTATTTATATAAGATTGTTGCTTAGACTTAATAATATCATTGGAAAAATAATTATTAATATTTAAAGTTGAATAGTATTCCAGTAGGTTTATAGTTTTATTACTTAAATATTTTTTAAGCATTCTTATGAATAAAAGATTTTATTACTTAGTAAGTTTATTCCTCTTTATAACAAATTATTCGCATTTGAATGCCAATATTTTAGATAATAAAAAAAGATTGGTTAAAAATTCTAATTATTTTTCTAATTATCTATCTGGTAGTATTTATTTACAAAAAAATGATTTACATAGAGCTTATAATTATTTCGAAAATATTGAAAATTTAGGAATCTATCATTCAGAATTTAATTTTAAATACGTCGAGACGTTAGTTAGCAATGGAAAGATTGAAGAAGCTTATATTTTTATTAAAAAATTAGATAAATCGTATCAGTCGTTATATCCTTTTAATCTTATATTATTTGTTCATGATTTTAAAAAAGAAAGATATTCAAAATTAAAAAACTATATTTCTTTATCTAAACAAAGTTTTAATGATCCTTTACAGTTAGAATTGTACCAAAATCTTGGCTTTTGGGCAGATTTGTCAAATAAAAATACCCAAGATCTAAACGATAAGATCGACAAATCAAATTCTAGTTTTAAAAATGTTTCTTTAGCACAAAAAATTCTAATTAATTTATATTTAGATAATCAGAAAAATATTGACCTACATTTTAACGAAATCTCTAATAAAAAAGAATTAGGTAGGTATAATTATTTTTATTTGTCTTACTATCTGGAAAAAAATAATAAAGATAAAATCAACGATATTATTAATCAAAATCTTGAAATATCTTCAGAAAATTTATTATTTAAACAGCTTTTTTTAGATATTCGTGAAAATAAATTTTATAAAATTGAAAAATTTTATAAGAGAAAAAATATAAATCATGGTTTAGCAGAATTATTTTATTTATTTGCTAACTTTTATCAGAATTACGAACAGACTCAGGTTTCAAATTTTTATTTAAATTTAAGTGAATATTTAAATCCTAATTTTTTATCTAATAAAATTCTAAAAGTTGAAAATCTTATTATATTAAATAACTTAGAACAGTCAGAAAAAGAAATTCAGATCCTTGAAAAACTAGGAAAAGAGTTTTATTGGTATTCTAATTTTACAAGGTTAAGATTTTTATCAAATATTAATACTGAAAAACAAATTAATTTGCTTGAAGATTTTTTGAAAAATAACAATTTTTTTGTATACGAAAAATATTTTGATTTAGCAAATTTTTTAAGAACTAATAAAAACTATTCTAAATCTATTGAACTGTATAATAAATCAATAGCATTAAAAAAGGATACTAAAGATAGTGATTGGATTTATTATTATAATTTAGCTATTAGCCAGGAGCGAGCAGGTGAATGGGAAAATGCAGAAGAAAGTTTTTTACAAGCTCTTAAAATCTCACCTAAGCAGCCTGAGGTTTTAAATTATTTAGCATATAGCTGGTTAGAAAAAAAAATTAATTTAGATAAAGCAAAAGAAATGCTAATTGAAGCTGTTAACCTAAGTAAAGGTCGTGGATATATTTTAGATTCACTTGGCTGGGCATATTTCTTATTAAAAGATTTCGATAAGGCAGAAGAAATTTTGCAGACAGCTTATGAAAAAGAACCTTCCGAGGCTGTTATTTATGATCACTACGGAGATGTTCTTTGGATGAATGGAAAACCAATTCAAGCTAGATACGTCTGGCAAAATGCTATTAAGCTTAAAAATATTGAGCAAGATTTAAAAGAAACTATAAATGAAAAAATAATTTTCGGATTAGATAATGTTGATAAAAAAAAGTCTTAAAGCTTATGGAAAGATAAATCTATATTTAAAAGTAATAAAAAAATTAAAAAATAAATATCATGAAATAGAAACCCTGTTTTGTTTTTTTGATATTTATGATCAGATTTTTGTATCTTCTAATAGAAAATATAATCAGATCATTTTTACCGGAAAATTTTCTAAAGGAATAAGCAAAAATAACAATACAGTATTAAAATTATTTAATATTTTAAAAAAATACCCAAAATTTAATAAATATAAATTTAAAATTAGAATTATTAAAAATATACCTCAAGGCTCTGGATTTGGAGGCGGTTCGGCTGATGTCAGCGCCTTGTTAAATTTTTTTAACAAATATCTTAAACTAAATTTAAAACGAAGAACAATTTCATTAATATGCAATAAAATAGGCTCTGATGTTGAACCTTCGTTAAATACTAATTTTAAGATTCTTTATGGATCAAATAAAAAAATTATAGAATTTAATAAGAAGCCAAAATTTAATTTATTGTTAGTATATCCAAATTGTTTTAATTCTACAAAAAATATCTATCTTTCAAATAAAATATTTTCAAAGAAAGATAATTTAAAAATTAATCTTTTAAAAAAAAATATTTTAAATAAAAATTTTTTATTTAAATTTTTGAATTATAAAGGAAATGATTTAGAGTTGAGTGCTTTTAAAAATAACAAGGCCATATTAAAAGTATTAACTTTTATTAAGAAATTGAAAGGCTGTAAACTAGCTAGGATGACTGGTAGTGGCTCAGCTTGTTTTGCTATTTTTGAGAATAAGTTGCATTTAACCCAAGCTAATCTAGCTCTAAAAAAACGTTATAAAAGTTATTGGATAAGGAAAGCAAAAATAATATAACCTTACTTCTAAAATAAATATTGGGGCTTAGCCAAGCGGTAAGGCAGCGGGTTTTGATCCCGCCATCCCAGGTTCGAATCCTGGAGCCCCAGCCAAGTTAAATAAATTGCCGTGATTAGAGAAGAAAAAAAATCAGATAATAAAAAAATATTTTTTCTTGAAGAAGATGTTTTGGGTCCAGGTAGATATGCAAGACCAAGCTTTAGATTAAGGGAGAATCTTATACATAATTTAAAATATTCAAAAGTTTATACTCATGGAAAGAAAATAATTGGAAGTATTAGATATTTTAATTCTAAGATTCAAAATTGTGATGGGTTAATGTTGGGACCTTTAATAGTTGATCAAAAATTTAAAGGAAGAGGAATAGGCAAAGAGTTAGTGAATAAAAGTATATCTGCGGTAAAAGAAAAAAATATTGATTTTATTATTCTAATTGGAGAATTTGACTATTATGGACAATTTGGTTTTGAGATAAATAATAATATATTTTTTTCATTAAATGTTAGAAAAGAAAAAATTTTGCTCAAAAAATTATCAGAAAAAAGTATGTTTTCTGGAAAAATAGAATTGTATTAGCATTTTTAATGAAAAAAACATTTTTATTTTCAAAAGAAAATAAAAAAATAATTTCTATTTTAAATCCAACTAATTTAAAAAATTATACTAAGTTTGTTGGGGGTTGCGTTAGAAAAGCTGTTGAGGGCAAATTAACAACTGATATTGATTTAGCTACTATTTACAAACCAGAGGAAGTTAAAAAAATATTATTAAAAAATGGCTATAAAGTTATAGATACAGCAATTAAATATGGGTCAATTTCAACTTTCTCTAAAAATTATAAATATGAAATTACATCTTTAAGAAAAGATATACTACCTGACGGAAGACATACAAAAATACAGTTCACAAATAATTGGTTTGATGATTCTTTAAGAAGAGACTTTACAATTAATGCAATTTATTGCGATAAATTCGGAAAAATTTTTGATCCTGTTAATGGAATTGATGATTTAAAAAATAAAAAAATTAATTTTATTGGGAATCCTGATTTAAGAATTAAAGAAGACTATTTAAGAATTCTAAGATTTATAAGATTTTCATTAGAATATAACTATAATGTTAAAGATCCATATATTATAAAAACTATTAATAAAAATATAAAATTCTTAAAATTTATCTCTCGTGAAAGATTGTTTCTTGAGTTTAAAAAGATTTTAGAGCTAAAAAATTTATTTAATATAAATAAAAAAAACTTTTTTAAAAAGATTGTTAATCAAGTTTATAAAATAAAATTCTTTGAAAGATTAAATAGAGCTCAAATCTTGTGTGATAAATTAAGTTTAAAATTTAATTATTTACAATTACTTTCAATATTATTAGTAGGAAATAATAAACATAATATGTATTTTTCAAGAGAATTTAGATTATCTAATAAAGATAGAGATCATCTGGATTATATTTATAAACAGTTTCTTTTATTAAAGAATAAGTCTTATAATTATCAGATAATTAAACGTCAGTTATGCTTTTATAAAAAAGATTTGGCTTTAGATTTTTTAAATTTTATTTTTTGTGTAAAAAAAAAGATTAGTTTAAAAGATTTTAAAAAATATAAATTATTTATTAAAAGATTTAGAGTCCCAAAATTTCCTATTTCTGGAGATTTTTTAATTAAAAAAGGTTTTAAACAAGGAAAAGATCTTGGAAGGAAATTAGAATTTTTGAAAGATTCTTGGATTAAAAATAACTTTAAATTAAATTTAAGTAATATTTAATTTTTAATTAAATATATTGAACTTCAATAATCTCATAATTTTTTTCTCCTGCTGGGGTTTTTACAGAGACAAAATCGCCACTATGTTTTGAAACCAATTCTAATGCAATCGGCGATTTATAAAATAGCAAACCTTCTTTTGCATTAGCTTCATCTTTCCCAACAATTTTGTATTTTTTTTTTTCGTTATTTTCTACGTCTAATAAAATAATTGTTGATCCAAAAATAACTTTTTTATCATTCTTAATTTTTGTAACATCCACAATGTTAGCGGTAGCTATTGTGGTTTCAATTTCTTGGATCCTTCTTTCATTATGACCTTGTTCTTCTTTTGCAGCATGATATTCGGCATTTTCCTTAAGGTCTCCGTGGGCTCTTGCTTCCGAAATAGCATTTACAATTTTAGGTCTAGTTACCGAAATTCTTTCTTGTAATTCTATTTTAATTTTTTCTAAACCTTGAGGGGTAATTGGTTCTTTTTCCATTTAGATTTTTACCATTTTGCAAGCGGAGGAAGCGACATAAAAATAGCTTCAATATTTCCATTGGTATTTAAACCAAATTTAGTACCTCGATCATATAATAAATTAAATTCTACATATCTACCTCTTTTGATCAATTGTTTTTGTTTATCTTTATTATTCCAATTTAAAAACATTTTTTCTTTTATAATTTTAGAAGAAACTTTTAAAAAAGTTATTCCAACATCTCTTGTATAATTAAAATCTTTTTCCCAGTTATTAGAATTAAGATAATCATAAAATATTCCACCATCTCCTCTAGGTTCTTGCCTATGAGGTAAAAAAAAATATTGATCACAATTTTTTTTGTGTTGAGAATAATAATTCTTATTATGAAGATTACACATTTTTTTTATTTCGTTATGAAAATATTCTTTTTGATTTAAATCTTTTATACATGGAGTCATATCCATTCCTCCACCAAACCAAGATTTTGATGTGACTATAAATCTTGTATTAAAATGAAATGCAGGAACTTTTGGATTTTTCATATGTGCTACAATAGAGATTCCGGAAGCCCAAAAATTAGGATTGTACAATGCGCCAGGAATATTTTTTCTAAATTCTTTATTAAATCTTCCTGAGACAGTGGAAATATTAACTCCAACTTTCTCAAAAACGGAACCATTCTCAATTAATGCAAAAGTACCTCCGCCTTTAGAATTTCCTTTTGTTTTCCATTTTTTTTTTTTAAAAAATATTTTTTTTTTAGATTTAAAATGTTCAATTTTTTCAAATTCGTTGCAAATAGAATTTCTTAAATTCTCAAACCAGTTTTTAGTAATAATTTTTTTTTGTTCTAAATTTAGATTCACGATCAAATATTGTAGTAATTGTTTTGCCTAAGCGCTTCAGATAACACAATAGAAATAGATGTTACAACATTTAAAGATCTAGTATTTTTAGACATAGGTATTTTTAATCTTGCATAAGCTATCTTGTGAATAGATTCTGGCACACCAGCACTTTCTCTTCCAAATAATATCGTATCATCTTTTTTAAAATCAAAGTTAAAATAATTTTTTTTTGCTTTAGTCGTTAATAAAATTATTCTTTTATCTTTTTTAATTTTCATAAAGTCATCAAATGATTGATATCTTATAATTTTGCAATTTTTAAAGTAATCCATGTAGATACTTTTGAGTCTTTTTTCATCAAATAGAAATCCACAAGGTTCAATAATTTCTAAAGTTGCATTTAAACATGCGCACAATCTTATGGTTGCAGCCGTATTTTGAGGAATATCAGGCTGAAATAATGCAATATTAATCATATTAAGAAATTTATTATTTATGCGTCATTCTGGCTATGGAAAAGAAAATAGTTTAGAAATAATTAAATTAAATATTTATGTCAGAAAATAATAATAGCTCAGATAAAAAAAATAGAAGGGATTTTTTAACCGTTGCAACAACAGCCGCAGGCGTAGTAGGGGTTGGAGCTGCAGTTTGGCCAGTTATAAACCAAATGAATCCAGACTCTTCAGTAAAAGCTCTTGCATCTATTGAAGTTGATTTGTCAAAAATTAAAGAGGGACAAGAAATAACAGTCTTATGGAGAGGAAAACCTGTTTTTATTAAAAAAAGAACCAAAGAAGAAATTGCTAGCGCTGAAAAAGTTGATCTTAAAGAGTTAAAAGATCCTCAACCTGATAATAAAAGAGTTAAAAAATCTGAATGGTTAGTTTTAGTCGGAGTTTGTACTCATTTAGGCTGCGTTCCGATTAGTGGAAAAGGTGATTATGGCGGATGGTTTTGTCCTTGTCATGGTTCTCATTATGATAGTTCTGGAAGAATTAGAAAAGGTCCTGCACCGACTAATTTGGAAGTTCCAACATATGAATTTGTTGGAGATAATAAAATTAAGTTAGGATAAAAAATTATGAGCGGAAAAGATTCTAATTTTAATCAAAATGAAATTAAACCTGTTCATACAAATAAAGTAGGCGGATCTCCATTTAAAGGAGTTGTTGGTTGGATAGATAACAGACTTCCAATTATAAGAATGTTTAAATACGAGTATTTAGATTTTCAGGTTCCAAAAAATTTAAGTTATCTTTGGAGCTTAGGTGGAATATTGATGGTATGCCTAATATTCTTAATTGTTACAGGCTTAGTTCTTGGAATGCATTATAAACCATCCTCAACTGAAGCTTTCGTATCTGTTGAAAAAATTATGCGAGATGTAAATTATGGGTGGCTTCTTAGATACGCTCATATGAATTTTGCCTCGTTCTTTTTCATAGCAGTATACATTCATATTTTTAGAGGACTTTATTATGGTTCTTATAAAGAACCGCGACAACTAATGTGGCTTATCGGAATTATTATTTTTTTTATGATGATGGCAACTGCTTTCCTTGGTTATACTTTGCCTTGGGGTCAGATGAGTTATTGGGGCGCAACTGTTATTACAAATTTATTTTCAGCAGTTCCATTAGTGGGTAAAGCAATAGTTACATGGTTGTGGGGAGATTATTCAGTTGGAGATTCTACTTTGAATCGTTTTTATGTTTTGCATTGGCTTTTAGCTTTCGGTATTTTAGGCGTAGTAATTTTCCATGTAATAGCTTTACATATTGTTGGTTCCAATAATCCATCTGGTATAGAGCCAGCTGACACTAGAGATACAGTTAGTTTTGCGCCTTTTACGACAAGCAAAGACTTATTTGCGATGCTGATTTTTTTATTAGCTTTTGTTTTAATTACCATGTACGCCCCAAATTATCTCGGACACCCTGACAATTATATTCCTGCGGATCCCTTGATAACTCCAGCCCATATTGTTCCAGAATGGTATTTTTTACCATTCTATGCAATTTTAAGAAGTATTCCTGATAAACTTTTAGGAGTCATTGCAATGGTAAGCAGTATTGCAGTTTTGGGCCTGTTACCTTGGTTGGATTTATCTAAAGTTAGATCATCAGTTTTTAGACCTATATGGAAGCAGTTTGTTTTTTTATTCGTTCTTGATTTTTTTATATTGATGTACGTAGGAGGAATGCCAGCAGAAGGCATTTATGTTTTAATTGCTAGAGTGGGTACTGTTTATTGGTTTTTATTCTTTTTAGTAATAGCTCCTTTAGTATCATTAACAGAGAAAACTTTACCTATGCCTAGCAGTATCCATGAATATGAAGATTGGAAAAAGAAGGGAAGAATTAAAACATTTAAAATTTTTTAGATAAAATTATGATTTCCTCATTAAAATATTTATTATTTTTTTTCTTTTTTATATTTAATATTTCAAATTCTTTTTCTGCAGAAAAACAAGAAAAATTACTTAAGCAATCTTGGTCTTTTGATGGTTTTTTTGGAAAGTTTGATAGAGCATCTCTTCAAAGAGGTTACCAAATTTATACGGAAGTTTGTTCATCTTGTCATTCAATGAATCTTTTAAGTTATAGAAACTTATCAGAAGTAGGTGGACCGAGTTTTTCAGAAGAAGAAGTTAAAGCAATAGCGTCAAAAGTTGAAGTCTTAGATGGTCCTAATGATAATGGAGAAATGTTTAAAAGACCTGGGAAGCCATCTGATAAATTTGCAAGTCCATTTGCCAATGAAAAAGCAGCAAGAGCTGCAAATGGGGGAGCTTATCCTCCTGATATGTCAGTTTTAGTAAAAGCTAGAGCTGGTGGACCAGATTATATTTATTCAATTTTGATGGGTTATGATGACAAACCACCAAAAGGAATGAAGCTTGAAGATGGAGTCTATTACAATAAATATATGTCAGGCAATAAAATTAAAATGGCAAAGCCATTAAATAAAGACTCTGTAAATTATTCAGATGGAACTGTTGCAACTCAAGAACAGCTTGCAAAAGATGTTGTTACTTTTTTAACTTGGGCATCAGAACCTCATTTAGAAGCTAGAAAAAGAATAGGATTCAAAACTGTAGTTTATTTATTAATTCTTACAGTATTAGTTTATCTTGTTAAGAAAAAGATTTGGTTACGTGTTGAACCTAAAGTGTAAAACATCTCCATCAACTACTTCATAATCTTTTCCTTCGACCTTTAATTTCCCATTGTCTCTAGCCCCGACTTCCCCTGCATACTGAATATAATCTAGGTAAGAAATGACTTCAGCTTTAATAAAACCTTTTTTAAAATCAGAGTGGATCACTTCAGCTGCATCTGGAGCTTTACAGTTCTTTTCAATAGTCCATGCGTGAGTTTCTTTAGGACCTACTGTAAAATAAGTATTTAAGTTTAAGATTTTATATCCAGCTTTTATTATTTGATCTAATCCAGATTCTTTTATCCCAATTTCTTTCATAAATTCTTTAGCCTCTAATTCTTGAAGTTCAGTGATTTGTTGCTCAATTTCAGCAGAAACAATTACTACGGTATCATTTTGAAATTTATTTTTTATTTTTTCTGAGTAATTATTTCCATTGCTAACGCTATTTTCATCTACATTGCAAACTAAAATTCTTGGCTTAGTTGTTAGAACTCCTAGGTTTTTGATTAACTTTTTATCAAATTTTTCTTCTAATTTTTCTGGGCGAACTCCTTTTTTTAATAATTCATAAATATGCTCTAATATTTGAAAAGTATCTTTATTTAATTCATTATTTTTATTTTTTTTTTGTGATAATCTTTTTTCTACGGACTCTAAATCCGAAATCATCATTTCAGTCTCTACTATTTCCAAATCTCTTATAGGATCAACTGTTTTATTTACATTTTGTATTTCAGTTGATTCAAAACATCTAAGCATATGTATTACAGCATCAACCTCTCTAATGTTTGCAAGAAATTTATTACCCAGACCTTCGCCTTTAGATGCACCAGCCACAAGTCCGGCAATATCAACAAAAGTTATATAAGTTGGAATAATTTTTTCTGATTTTGCAATATTTGAGAGTTTTTCTAATCTTTCGTCAGGAACTGTAACAACACCAATATTTGGTTCTATTGTACAAAAAGGAAAATTAGCTGCCTGAGCATTTTTAGATTTTGTAAGAGCATTGAATAAGGTTGATTTACCCACGTTAGGTAAACCTACAATTCCACATTTGAAACTCATACAGACTTATTGATTACTTTTAGAAGTAAAATCGTCTAGTTTTTTTTCTATAAGAAGATTTATATTCTTGAATATTTTTTTAATAACTTGATCTATTATAATTTTTTCTTCTTCAGTAAAATCATTTAAAACATGTTTGTCTACTAATTCTTTATCACCAGGATGACCTATTCCAATTCTAATTCTGTTATAATCAGTTCCGATAGAATCGTCTATTGACTTAATTCCATTGTGACCCCCGCTAGATCCTCCAATTTTAGTTTTTATCTTTCCAATTTCAATGTCCATGTCATCATGAAATACAAAAATATTATTAGTCTTAATTCTATGATAATCAGTTATTTCTCTAATACACATTCCAGAATTATTCATAAAAGTTAATGGCTTTACGACAATTACTTTATTGTCTTGAACTTGACCGTTAGTAAGTAGGCCTTTGAACTTAGGTTTTTGTTTTGAGAGCCCAAAATTTTTATTTAAAGCATCTATAAGTTTGAAACCAACATTGTGTCTATTATTTGAATGTTTTGGATCCGGATTTCCTAACCCCGCAAATAATAACATTTATTTGTTATTTCTTTTTATCTGCAGGTGCTGCAGCGGCAGCAGGTTTTTTTCCAGCTTCAGGAGATTTTGCAGCCTCTCCTGGTTTCGCTTTTCCATCAGCAGCTTTGGCATCACCCGCAGCGGCAGTTGTGCCTTCAGCTGGAGCTGTAGCATCACCTGTTGCAACGTCACCTGTAGCCGTAGCAGCTGGTTCAGGTTCTTTAACAACCGTAGGAGCAGCAATTGTTGCAATAGTAAAGTCTCTATCGCTAATTACAGGTTTTGCTCCTTCAGGTAGTTTTACATAAGATATGTGAATACTTTCATTCATTTCTTTATTAGTTAGATCAACTACAATTTCAGTAGGAATATTTTCAGCAATACATCTTAATTCTATTTTTCTTCTTACGATGTTTAACACGCCACCCATTTTTAATCCTGGACAGTTCTCACTGTTGATAAATTTTACAGGAATATTAACGGTTACTTTAGTTCCGGGATTAATTTTTTGAAAATCTATATGTATAGGTTCATTATTAAGAGGGTGAAAATTAATATCTTTAGCTAGAACTTTATGTTTTGATCCACCTATGCTCATTTCAATAACAGAACTCATAAAGTTAGAAGTTTCTAGCATTTTTTTAATTGATATTTTTTTAACTGATAAAGGTAAGTTTTTTTCTTTATCACCATATAAAATACCTGGAAGAAAACCTTCTAATCTTAATTTTTTAAGATCACTTTTTGTATTAAGTTTTCTTTCTGATGCTTCGAGCTTTAAATTTTCCATATATTCAAGATCGCCTGTTTTATATTAACTTCTAAAAAAAAACAAGTTAATGTTATTTATTTGAATAAGCTAGAAACTGAAGTTGATTGAGATATTCGCTTGATAGCCTCAGCAATTAATGAGGCAATACTTACTACCTCTATTTTAGAAACGCCTTTAATCTTATTTGTATTATCAATTGTATCAGTGATAACAATTTTTTTCATTTTAGATTTTTTAATTTTATCAATAGATGATCCTGTAAGCACTCCATGAACAACGTAGCAATAAACGTCTTTTGCTCCTTTTTCTATTAAGGCATCTGCGGCATTACAGATTGTTCCACCGCTATCAATTAGATCGTCAATTATAATGCAGGATTTATTTTTAACCTCGCCAATAACATTCATAACTTCAGATTGTCCTGGACGCTCTCTTCTTTTATCAATGATGGCTAAACCTGCATTTAATCTTTTGCCAATAGCTCTTGCTCTTTCAACTCCACCAACATCAGGTGCAACACAAACAATATTTTTAGTGCCAATATTTTTTAATATATGTTTTAGCAAAACTGGAGCTGCATATAAATTATCAACAGGAATATCAAAAAATCCCTGAATTTGATTTGCGTGGAGATCCATCGTAAGAACTCTATTTGCTCCAGCATTTGTAATTAAGTTTGCAACTAATTTTGCACTTATAGGGGATCTTGGCACAACTTTTCTATCTTGTCTTGCGTATCCGAAATAAGGAATTACGGCTGTTATATTTTTTGCCGAAGATCTTCTCAAAGAATCTATGCATATAAGTAATTCCATAATGTTATCGTTGGCAGGATAAGAAGTTGATTGTATTAAATATACATCGTTACCTCTCATATTTTCTTTTATTTCAACGTAAACTTCAGAGTCAGCAAATCTTACAATTTCTCTTTGAGTTGGTTTTGTTTTTAAATATTTACAAATTTGATCGCTTAGTGAAATGCTACCAGTTCCAGATACAATCTTCATGAGATCTTTATATATAATTTTACTATTAGTTAATCAATTAATATCTACAGATTACAGATATACATCTTCCATAATCTGATTCATTATTGTGTACAGATCTTCTGTAACTAAAAAAGTTTTTATAATCGCTATAAGTATCTCTATTAATATGATCAATATTTTTTTTTGGTATTCCTAGTTTTAAAAATTTGTCATTTACGAATAATCTTAGATTAAAATAAATTTTCTTACCATTATTTATAAAATATTTTTTATAATTATAATTGTTAATCTTAATTTTTTTCACAAAGTCTTTTTTTACCTCGTAATTTTTTTGCGCTATGCAAGGTCCAATTGCAACAATTAAGTTTGATGTTTTTGATTTTATTTGTTTAAATTTTTTTATAAGATTTTCAATAATCCCAGAATTTGCACCTTTCCATCCAGAATGAATAGCTGCAATTGTCTTATTTTTTTTATCAGCAACTAATATTGGTACGCAATCTGCAGTTAAAATGCCAAAAGAAAATTTTGGATATGTAGTAATAATTCCATCAGCTTTGAATCTTTTTTTTACTAAAAAATTGTCAAAATTAATTATTTTATTACTATGATATTGCCTTAATATAATTAGTTTATTTAGTTTGCAGCCAACTTTTTTTGAAACAATTGTAATATTTTTTTTTACAATTTTTTTTTTATCATTAGATCCTAATCCGCAGTTAAGACTTTTATAAATTCCTTTAGATTGGCCATTTTTTTTTGTAAAAAAAAAACTTTTCAAACCAGGTATTTTGTTAATTTTTTTTGAATGAAAAATCATTAAATAAATCCTAGATTAAATTTGCAATTTTTTTTGGAAAAGGCCAATACATGAAAGGAATTCCCCATTTCTTTTGGATTTATTAATTTGTTAATACTTAGAATTAAGTTTTTACTAGTTATTGCATCTTGTTTTTTAATTATTTGTTCTGCTCTTTCCATAATTCCTAATTTCTGTAAAAAATAATTCTGAGATACAGCTCCTATATTTTGAATATTATTTATTTTAAAAATATTTTTTAATATATTGAAATTAACATCGAAAGTAATATCGCAATCAGTGTATTCCTCTAACAAATCAACAACTCTGTGTTTTTTTATTGCTCTGATAGTATTCTTGCCAATAACGCTTGAATAACCGTAATCAAACATTAAAAAAATTCCATTATTTTTTTTTATAATGTTAGATATTGAATTAATATAAGTTTCTATATTGATTGGGTACTCTAGAATTTTGCTTTTATTAATATTGTAAAATTTTGAATATTTTTTAAGGTAATTTTTATTAATTTTATTTTTATAATAAGTAATATTCTTTTTATTATTATCTTTAAAAGAAATGCATTTCTCATACCAACTATTATTTTCCTTATAAAATTGTTTTATAGGAAAAGCGTCGAAAAATTCGTTAGCTATGATTATTGTTGGATATTGATTAATTTTATTAATATTTTTTATCCAAATAATATTTTTATAATCATTTAAATTTTTTTCTTGAATTTTTATTAATTTTTCACTTTTTTCATGTAGATAAACAGTAAATATCGCATCAAACGTTTTAATTCTTTTAATTGAATTTATTAATTGTTTAATCATTAAGCCATTTCCAGGACCTAATTCTAAAATGTTAATTTTTTTTGGTTTTTTTATATAAATCCAATAAGACACAATCCATACTGAAATCATTTCTGCAAAAATACTAGAGATGATAGGAGATGTTATAAAATCCCCATTTCGACCAAATATCTTTTTATTCTGATAGTAGCCTAATTTTTTGTCGTATAACGCAATATTAATAAATTGATTTAATGGAATAAATTTTTTTTTATTTATTAATTTTTCTATAAGATTCATTTTTAATTATTTTAAATGCAATAATTCCAAACATTAAAAAACCTAGACTTATACAAGTTCCTAAAGATAGATTAAAAACTACATAGCCTATGTGTTTATCTGGTTCTCTAAACATTTCTGATATTATTCTAAATACAGAATAAAGAATTAAAAAATAACAAGATAATTCACCATTAAATAATTTTTTTTTATATTTTAAGATAGTATTCAACAATAAAAATAATATTAAACCTTCAAGAATAGCCTCATAAATTTGCGATGGATGCCTTGGCTCCATATCTACTTTAGGAAATATCACTCCATAATTTGAAAAAGTTTTTTTTCCATATAATTCTCCATTTATAAAATTAGCTATTCTTCCAAAAAAAATACCAATCGAAGCAACACAAACAATTATATCAGTTAAGACAAATATTTTAATTTTATTTCTTTTTGCAAAAATTATTGAAGCAATAAAAACTCCGATAGCACCTCCATGAAAAGACATTCCCCCTTGCCATAAAAATAAGATTTCGATCAGGTTATGGAAATAGTAATTAAAATTGTAAAAAAAAATATATCCAATTCTGCCTCCGAAAATAATTCCAAGAATTATATAAATTAAAAAATTATCAAAGTTTTGAATATTAATTTTTTCTTTATTCCAATACTTTTTAATTAAAAATTTTGCATAGTAAAAACCAAGAAAAATACCAGCAATATATGCCAAAGAGTACCAGCGAATTTCTAGAAAACCAAAATTGATAATAATAGGATTTAGATTGTGAATAAACATTTAAATAATTCCAGAATTATTTATAACTATATCATCAAGAAGAATATATGAATAATTATAAAAAAATTCTCAATGATTTTATAAATTTATTTCAATTAGGAATTTTAACTGCGAAAGATATAAAGCAAGAAATAAGTACTATTATTCAGTTTAAAAAAGAAAAAATTATGCACCAATTTAATAACTCTTCAGAAAAAGATTTAAAGGAATTAAAAATTAAAATAAATAAGTTAAATTTAGAAATAAAAAGATTAAGGAAACTAGTTAGGAAAAGATAAGGTAACTCTAAGTCCTTTGCCCTTAGGATTGTCGAATAGTTTTACGGTGCCACCGTGAGAATTAACAATATCTTCTACAATTGAAAGACCTAATCCAACATTGCTTTCTTTAAGAGATCTTGACTTATCTACTCTATAAAATGGTCTAAATACCTTTTCTTTATATTCATCTGCGATTCCTGGGCCATCATCATCAATGTTAATTAAAATATTTTTTTTTATTTTTTTACAAGTAATTAAAATATTTTCTGCATATTTTTGAGAATTATTTATAATGTTAGCAATACATCTTCTAATAAGATTTTTTCTTCCAGAGAGTATTAAATTTTTAGGGCTTTTTATTTTTATATTCTTTTTAAAACTTTTATTAATTAAATTTTGAATTAATTGTACTATATTAAATTTTTCTATAGGTTGAGAGTATTGATTACTTGCAAAGTCGAGATATTCATTAATCATTTTTTCCATTTCAATAATTTCTTCTTTTAATGAATTTAATTTTTGATTTTTGTTTAAAAGTTCGATTTGTAATTTTAATCTAGTTAGAGGTGTCTTAAGATCGTGGCTAATACCTGATAGCATGGCCGTTCTTTGGCTTATATGTTTTAAAATTCTTCTTTTCATTTTTTCAAATTCATAAGAGGCTTTTCTAATTTCAAGAGCTCCTGACACTTTAAAATCACTATCAAATTGTCCTTTGCCAAACTTTTCTGCGGCCTCCGAAAGATAAATGATAGGCTTTATTTGATTTCGCAGAAAAATTATTGAAATGAATAGAAATATTAATGAAGGCACTGTGATCCAAAGAGCAAATATTCTACCTGATGTAGATCTTATTTTTGATTTAGGTACTAAAAATTCTATTACTTCATTCTTATTAAACAGAACTAATACCTGAACATATGAACTACTAAATCTTACGTTATGCCAGTATGGATTTTTTATTTTATCTGTGAATTCTTCAAGAACAATTTTGTCGTATAAACTGTACCATTTAATCGTTTCTGTAGATGGAAGTTGCTGGTTTTCTTTTTTGACTGAGATTATTGTTCCATTTTTATCTTTATAAATATTAATTAATTCATTACTCTTATTTTTTTGCTTAAATTCCGGATAAAGAGCTAAAAAAGTATTTATTTCATTAGCAGCTGATCTAACTAAACCTCTATTTGTTTTATACCAAATGCTATCAAAAAAAACTCCACCAACAACAATTTGAATAAGTATTATGGGAGCTATTACAATTAATAGCGATCTAAAAAGTAAAGTTCTAGGAAATATTTTTCTTAACATTTCAATCTAACCACAAAACATACCCAGTACCACGGACTGTTTGTAAATACTTTGGATTTTTTGGATCTGGTTCAATTTTTTGTCTTAATCTTGTAACTAAAACATCTATGCTTCTTTCTTGTGTTAAGTTTGTGATCTTAGATATTTCTTCCCTGGAAAATATCTTTCCTGCGGAGCTAATCATGTTTTCTAGTAAAGACTTTTCACTAGCATTAATCTTTATTATTTTTTTGTCTTTTTGAATTTCCATTTTTTTAATGTTAATATTGGCTTTTCCTATTTTAATTGGCGTTAAAATAGGTTTTTCTTTTTTAATTCTTTTAATTACATTTTTAATTCTTAACAAAAGTTCTTTTGGTTCAAATGGTTTTGGTAAATAATCCTCTGCTCCTAACTCTAATCCCTTTACTCTGTCTTCGGCCTCTCCTTTTGCTGTAAGAAGAATTATAGGTAAATCAATATTCTCTCTAATTTCTTTTGTAAGCTGCAAACCGTCTTTGCCTGGCATCATTATATCAATAATTGCCAGATCAAATTTGACAATTTTTAATTTTTCTTCAGCATCAGTAGCATTGATTGCTGTTGATACAAAAAAATTATTATTTTTTAAATATTGTTTTAATAGATCTCTGATCTTATCATCATCATCAACAATCAAAATATGTATCTTTGAACTATCCATAAATTATTTTTTTCATTATTGATTTAAAATTTAAAACTTCATCTGAACTTGAATTTTTTAGCGCGTTAATTATTCTTTTTTTTTGTTTATTAAATATTTCTTCGCAAAGTTTTTTACCTTTTTCAGTTAAAATCAGTTCTCTTTGTCTTCCATCTTTTGTTCCTTTTTTTTGAGTTATAATATTTTTTTTTAATAAATCTTGCAGGACTCTACTTAAGCTTTGTTTAGTAATCTTTAATTTTCTTAATATGTCAGCAATACTAATATTAGGATTTCCCTCTATAATACAAAGCAATCGATGATGCGCTCTACCAAAAGAATTTTTTTTTAGTACTTCATGTGGATCGGAATATGAATCTATGTAAGCTTGAAAAATAAGTTCAATAATTTCTTTTAGACTCTTCTCTCTTAAATATAAAAGATCTTTCATTTTTAAAATTATATTGTATGTCAGTTTTATTGACATATCTACTTTACTTATTTACCAATACAATTTTAATTATTTATTACTTTAGATTTTAATGGAACCAATCCCTTTTGATAAAAGATCAGGAAAAATTTGGTACAACGGAAAACTCGTGGATTGGAAAGATGCTAATTTACATATTCTGAGCCATGGGCTTCATTATGCTAGTTGCGTGTTTGAAGGGGAGCGAGTTTACAATGGAGAGATTTTTAAATTAAGAGAACATACAGATAGGCTAATTCATTCAGCAAATAGGATGGGTATGAAGATTCCCTATTCTGCAGATGAAATAGACAATGCATGTAAAGAAATAATTTTAGTGCAGAATGTTAAGAGTGGTTATGTGCGACCAGTTGTATGGAGAGGGAGTGAAATGATGGCTATATCTGCGCAAAAAAATAGGATTCATTTAGCTATAGCGACATGGGAATGGGGATCTTATTTTGATCCACAAATAAAAATTAAAGGAATTAGACTGGACATTTCAAAATGGAAAAAACCAGCACCAGACTCTATTCCTTGGGATACCAAAGCATCAGGTTTATACATGATTTCAACTTTATCTAAACATGAAGCTGAAAAAAATGGTTATCATGATGCTTTAATGATGGACTATCAAGGTAATATAGCAGAAGCAACAGGAGCAAATATTTTTTTTATTAATACTAAAAATAATGAAATTCATACTCCAATAGCCGATTCTTTCTTAGACGGAATTACTCGAAGATCAATTATAACAATAGCAAAACAACTCCAGATTAAAGTTTTGGAAAGAAAAATAAAAATTGATGAACTTAATAAATTTGATGGTTGTTTTTTAACAGGTACTGCAGCAGAAGTAACTCCTGTATCTCAAATTGGAGATGTTAAGTTTACAGTAGTTGATTTGATTAAAAAATTAGATGATAATTACTCAAAACTAGTTAATAAAAATAATTAATCAATAAGATCTATTCCTTTTCTTAAATAAGCGTATCCTGTCCAAAGTGTTAATATTGCAGACATCCAAAGTAAATATATCCCTAATTGAATTCCATAATTAAATAAAAATTTATCTCCGCTTGTACCAGCTAATAAAATAGAAATAGCTATCATTTGTATAATAGTTTTTCCTTTAGATAAATTTGTTACAGGAATATAAATTTGTGCTTTTGCCAAAAATTCTCTGAGTCCTGAAATTAAGATTTCTCTTGTAACTATTATTATTGCTGCAACTACATGGATATCTTTGATAATTTGATTCATTATTAAAAGGGAGAGCGCAGTTGCTACTAAAACTTTATCCGCAATAGGATCTAATAATTCTCCAAATTTTGATTGCTGTTTATATAACCTTGCAAAAAAACCATCGAGGTAATCTGTAAAAGCAGCCAATACAAATATTGAGCAACTTAACCAATCACTTAATTCTCCTGGGATATAAAAAACGCCTACTAATATAGGCGCAATAAGAATTCTTCCGATTGTTAAAATATTGGGAATTTTCATTTTTTTGATATTAAACTATTTTTATTAAAAAAATTATAAATCTTATTTGCAACTAAATCACTTATTCCATCAATTTTTTTGATATCTACGATGCTTGCACTCTCAATTAATTTTACAGAACCAAAGTGGTTTAATAGTAATTTTTTTCTTTTTTTTCCTATACCCTCAATTTTATCAAGCGCAGATTGAGTAAAGGCATTTTTTCGATTAATTCTATGTGAAAAGATAGCAAATCTATGAGCTTCATCGCGTAATCTTTGTAAGAAAAATAATAAAACATTATTATTTATTTTAATTTTTTGATCATTATAAAAAAAGGTTTCATTACCTTGGTTTCTTCTCTCTCCTTTTGCAATTGCAATTATATTCAAACTAAAATGTCCGAGTTCATTTAAAATTTTTCTAGCTATATTGTAGTGCCCTTTTCCACCATCAATTATAATTAAATCAGGTAATTCATCTTTGTTATCCGGTTTAATTTTTGCAAATCTTCGCGAAAGAACTTCCTTTAGCATTCCATAATCATCTCCAGGATTAATATTTGTCTTTGATATGTTAAATTTTCTATATTTTTTTTTAATAAATCCATTCTTTCCAAATGCAATAAAAGCTCCAACCGCATTAGATCCTTGAACGTGACTGTTATCGTAAACTTCAATTAAACTTGGGCTAAAACCCAAATTAAATTCTTTGTTAATTAATAATAAAAAATGATCATTTTTTTCATTTTCTAATAATTTTTTTTCTAGAGCTAATTGTGCGTTCTTAACAGCTAATTTAATAGAAAGTTCCTCATTATTATTTTTTGCAGTTTTTATATTGATCTTTTTATTATATTTTTTTTCCAAGGCAGTTTTAACAAGATTTAAATCTTTAATTTGTTTGTTTAAAATAATTTCTTCTGGTGGGATTTTATTTTCATAAAATTGAATTAGAAATGAATAAATAATTTCGTCTATACTATCATCTTTGTCATGTTTTGGAAAAAAAGCTTGATTGCCCCAGTTTTGTTTAGATCTAAAAAAAAATACTTCAATGCATGTGATGTTATTTTTTTGAAATGCAACAATTAAATCAGCATTATTAAAATTATTTATATTAACTTGCTGAGAAGATTGAATTTGAGTTAACGCTTTTATTCTATCTCTAATAGTTGCTGCTTTTTCGTAGTTAAATTTTTTACTTTGAATTTCCATCTCTTTAGAAAGTTTTTTTTGAATAAGAGCAGATTTTCCATTTAAAAAATTAATACTATCCATAACAAGTTTATTATAATCGTTTTCGTTGATTTCATTTGTGCATGGAGCTGAGCATCTTTTAATTTGATACAAAATACATGGTCTTTTTCTATTGTTAAAAGTTGAGTCGTCACACACTCTTAATAAAAATACTTTTTGTAATGTTTTGATTGTCCAACTTGCAGAGCTAGGAGAGGCAAAGGGACCAAAGAAAATATCATTTTTATTTTGTTTGCCTCTAAACTTGGTTAATTGAGGAAATTTATGTGACTTGGTTAGCTGAATATAAGGAAAAGATTTATCATCCTTTAGTAATATATTGTATTGAGGCTGATTTTTTTTAATTAAATTAGCTTCAAGAAGCAGTGCTTCAGCTTCATTTTGTGTTGAAATAAATTCTAGATTTTTTGTATTTGAAATCATTCTTTCAGTTCTTATTGGTAAATAAGAGGATGAAATGTAACTGTTTATTCTATTTGGTAAGTTTTTTGCTTTTCCTACATAAATAATAGTGTTTTGACTATCTAACATCTTATAAACCCCAGGACCGTCGGGTAAAAATTGGATTATATTTTTTATGATTTTTTTTCCTTGTTCAAAGTTTTTCATAATCATTTCTTGATTTAAAAAATTCTATTCCAACAGATTCTGTATTTTTAATTATATCTAATTTTTCAATTTTTATTTTAATGTTTAAAATATTTGGATTTTTAAAAATTTCGTAAATAAAATCATTCGCAAATGATTCTAAAAAATTATATTTTTTTTTTAAAAAAAAATTAATTTTATTAATAATTTCTTCATAGTTAAGAACAGAATTAATATTTCCATCAATTACTTTTCTTTGTTTATTTAAAACTTCAATATTAAATCTTAATTTTTGAGGCTTGCGCTTTTCAAAAGCATGGTAACCAATAATTGCATTACAAGTATAATTTTTAATAAAGATTACTTCTTTAGATTTTAATTTTTTTTTATATTTGAAAAGCTTTATAATATTGGTCTTATTCATTAGTTCCAATGATGTCTGGAGTTTTCCAATTTAAACTTTGTCCGCTATCTACGGCAATAACCTGACCAGTTATTGTTTTACTATTTGCTAAAAGATAAGCAGTTTTACATATGTCTTCAACGCTAACAGCCTTACCAAGCAAAGTATTTTTTGATTGTTTATTAAAATGTTTTTGAGTTTGTCTTTTGTTTTTTAAGACTGGGCCTGGAGCAATCGCATTAATTCTGATTGATGGAGCTAATTTCATTGCTGCAATTTTTGTTACTGTATGTAGACCTGTTTTGCTAATTGTATAAGAAAAAAAATATGGAGTTAGTTTAAATATTCTTTGATCAAGAATATTTATAATAGATTTATTTTGAGATTTATTTTTAATTTTAGAAAATTCTTTAATTAGAATAACGGGAGCTAAAAGATTAATTTTTATATGTTCATCCCAGCTTTTATCATTAAAGTCTAAAATATTATCATTATTAAAGATAGAAGCATTATTAATTATGCAATCAATATCTCCTAATTTTTTTTTGGCAGAAGTAATTATACTTTTTATTGATTTTATATTTATAAGATTTTTTTTAATACAAATACATTTTACTCCATAATTTTTTATTTTTTTTTTAAGGGTGTAAGCTTGCTTTTTTGATTTATTAAAGTGAATTGCAATATTCCATCCCATTCTTGCAAAATATAAAGATAGTTCTTTTCCAATTCTTTGTGAGGATCCTGTAATTAAAATATTTTTATTCATTTTATTTGATTTTTTTTGCAGTCATTCCAGCCCTACCTTGGGTTGATCTACCTATTAATTCTTTTTTTATACCATCATTATAGATTTTAATTTTGCTACTCATATTAATTTCTAATTCTCTTTCTTGAAGTTTTCTAATCTCATCTCTTATTTTTGCTGCTTGCTCAAATTCTAAGTTATCAGCGGCTTTTTTCATTTCTTTTTCAAGCATTTTCAAATGCTTTTTAAGATTATCACCAATTGGAATGTCATTATTAAAAGTAACATAATCTTTTTCAAAAACACCTTCTAAAATGTCATTAATTTTTGATTTGATGGATTGGGCAGTTATTTTATTTTTTTTATTGTATTCAATTTGTTTAGTTCTTCTTCTGTTAGTTTCGTTAATGGCTTTTTGTATACTTATCGTTTCCTTATCTGCATATAAGATAACTTTGCCATCAATATTTCTAGCTGCTCTCCCAATAGTTTGTATCAAAGATATTTCGGATCTTAAAAAACCTTCTTTATCAGCATCTAAGATTGCAACAAGAGCACATTCCGGAATGTCTAATCCTTCTCTTAATAGATTAATGCCAATTAAAACATCGAATATGCCTAACCTTAAGTCTCTTATAATTTCTATTCTTTCAAGCGTATCAATGTCTGAATGCATATAACGAACTTTGATTCCGTTTTCATCTAAATATTCAGTCAAATCTTCGGCCATTTTTTTTGTAAGCGTTGTTACTAGTACTCTTTGATTATTTTTAGAAACAGCAATACATTCATTTAATAAATCATCTACTTGATTTTTAGCAGGTCTGATAAAAATTTGAGGATCAATCAATCCAGTTGGTCTTATAATTTGTTCCGCAAAAACTCCTTTACTTTGTTTTAACTCCCATTCACTTGGTGTTGCAGAAACAAAAATTGTTTGCGGTCTCATCATATCCCATTCTTCAAATTTTAATGGTCTATTATCCATACAAGAAGGAAGTCTGAATCCATAATCAGATAAAGTTTTTTTTCTAGTAAAATCTCCTTTATACATTCCGTTTAACTGTGGAATAGTAACATGGCTTTCATCAACAAATACTAAACACTTATCTGGAAGATACTCAAACAATGTTGGTGGTGGTTCTCCAGGGTTTCTTCCCGACAAAAATCTTGAATAGTTTTCTATTCCGGCACAACTCCCTGTGGCTTCGATCATTTCTAGATCATATCTAGTTCTCTCTTCCAGTCTTTGTGCTTCTAAAAGTTTTTTTTCATTTCTAAATTTTTCTAAAACAACAATTAATTCTTTTTTTATTTCTTTTATTGCTTTCTCTACTGTTGGCCTAGGAGTGATATAATGACTATTTCCATATAATTTTATTAAATTAATTTCTTTATTGTCAGTTCCGGTTAGCGGATCAAAAGATTTAATCTGTATTATCTTATTGTCTTCAATTGTAATTCTCCATGCTTCATCTTCATAATGTGAAGGAAAGACTTCTATATTTTCTCCTCTAACTCTGAAAGTTCCTCTATGAAAATTTTGATCATTTCTTTTATATTGAAGTTCAACAAGTCCTTTAATAATTTTATCTCTTTCATAACTTTCATTTTTTTTAAAAATTAAAGTCATTTTACTGTATGAGTCGACTGATCCTAATCCGTATATACAAGATACACTTGAAACAATTATTACATCATCTCTTTCCAAAAGAGATCTAGTTGCTGAATGTCTCATTCTATCAATTTGTTCGTTTATAGAGGCCTCTTTTTCTATGTAGGTGTCAGATCTTGGAACGTAAGCTTCTGGAGTGTAATAGTCATAATAAGAAACAAAATATTCAACAGCATTATTAGGAAAAAAATTTTTCATCTCACCATATAACTGAGCTGCTAAAGTTTTATTTGGAGCAAGAATTAAAGCAGGACGATTTAATTCTTCGATAATTTTAGCCATTGTGAAAGTTTTTCCAGAACCAGTTACGCCTAGCAAAACTTGATTTTTTTTATTATTTAATATTTCTGTTTTTAAAAAAGAAATAGCCTTTGGTTGATCGCCAGCAGGGGAGTATTCAGTTATTAATTGAAGTTTTTTTCCACCCTCTAATTTTTTTAAAGAAAGTTCTTTCGTGTTTGATTTTTCTAATATATTAGTTTCCGAAAGATTTTGCATATTTCAAAATACAATTAATTTAAATGTCTATACTATCAACTTCTTTATCGAGAATAAAAGAATCTCCAACAATTGCAATTACGCAGAAAGCGAGATTACTAAAAGAAAGCGGAAGAGAAGTAATAGCACTTGCATCTGGAGAACCTGATTTTGATACTCCAGATAATGTAAAAGCAGCAGCAATTAATGCAATTAAAGGTGGTCAAACAAAATATACTGCTGTTGATGGAACACCGGAGTTAAAAAAAGCAATTGTTAGTAAATTTAAAAGAGAAAATAATCTAAGTTTTGATGTTGACAATATTACTGTTGGCACAGGAGGTAAGCAGGTAATTTATAATTGTATTCTTGCAACGATTAACCCGGGTGATGAAGTTATTATTCCAGCGCCTTATTGGGTTTCATATCCTGACATGGTTCTATTAGCGGGGGGGACACCAAAATTTGTAGAATGCGACGAGCAAAGTGATTTTAAAATTTCTGCTAATCAACTTGATAGATTAATAACAAATAAAACAAAATGGTTTATTTTAAATTCCCCAGGCAATCCTACTGGTATGTGCTATTCAAGATCTGAACTAGTCGACTTAGTTAAAGTTTTAAAAAATCATAAAAATGTAAATATTTTAACAGATGATATTTACGAACATATTCTTTATCAAGATAAAGGAGCGAATGATTCAAAATTTGTAAATATTTTAGAGATAGATGATTCTTTAAAAGACAGAACTTTAGTTGTAAACGGAGTGAGCAAAGCTTATGCAATGACAGGATGGAGAATTGGTTATGCTGCGGGTTCAAAATCTCTAATAAAAGCAATACAAAAAATTCAATCACAATCGACAACTAATCCATCTTCTATTAGTCAAGCAGCTGCAGTTGAGGCTCTTAATGGAGATCAAAGCTTTATAAGTTCAAGAGCTTTAGAATTTAAAAAAAGAAGAGATTTTGTCGTTAGTTCTTTAAATAATATTTCTGGACTCACTTGTGTTAATCCACAGGGGGCATTCTATGTTTTTCCAAATTGTAAAAAATTAATGAATAAAAAGACATCAAGTGGAAAAATTATTAAGAATGACACAGATTTTGCAACTTATCTATTAGAAGAAACTGGAGTTGCGATTGTTCAAGGATCAGCTTTTGGGCTGGAAGGCTATTTTAGAATCTCTTACGCAACTTCAATGCAAATTTTAGAAAAAGCAGTAATAAAGATTAAAAGTTTTTGCGAAAGTCTAAAATAGTCTTAAGGATTAGATAAATGTCTTTCGGCCTCAAGAGCAGCCATACATCCCATTCCAGCTGCTGTAACGGCTTGTCTATATAGTTTATCTTTTACATCTCCTGCAGCAAATACACCTGGTATATTAGTTTTTGTAGAGTCAGGTTGAGTTATTATATAACCATTACTATCCATATTAATCTGCCCTTTAAACAAAGTTGTTGCTGGGTCATGTCCGATTGCAACAAAAAGACCATGAGTTTGTAATTCAGTGAATTTATTTGTTTTTATATCTTTTAATTTAACAGCAGTAACACCCTTAGGATTTTCTGTTCCAATAATTTCCGAAACGACGCTATCCCAAATCACATTGATTTTTGGATGGGAAAATAATTTTTTTTGCAATAATTTTTCTGCTTTTAGTTCACTTTTTCTATGAACGAGTGTTATTTTTTTTGCAAAATTTGTCAGGAATAAAGATTCCTCAACTGCAGAATTTCCACCTCCCACAACAACAACATCTTTATTTTTATAAAAAAAACCGTCACAAGTTGCACAAGCAGAAACACCAAATCCTTTGTATTTTTCCTCTGAGTCTAAATTTAACCATCTCGCCTGTGCACCAGTTGAAATAATCACACTTTCAGCAAAATAATGAGTTCCAGAGTCTCCAATTATTTCAAAAGGTTTTTTATTAAAATTAACTGCAGAGATATGATCTTCAATGAATTTTGTTCCAACCTTTAAAGCCTGTTCTTTCATTTGTTCCATCAGCCAAGGACCCTGAATTACGTCTGCAAATCCTGGAAAATTTTCAACATCAGTAGTGATTGTTAATTGACCACCAGGTTGCGAACCAGCAATTAAGATTGGTTCAAGCATTGCTCTTGCTGCATAAATTGCAGCTGTATATCCAGCAGGACCTGAGCCAATAATTATTACTTTATTTACCTTATGGACATTCATTGTAGATTTTAATTAATAATACTTATAATTAATTATCATTTTAAACAATGAGATATTTTAAAGCATTA